>NZ_CP110854.1:0-329500 GCF_027594745.1 Saprospira grandis
TTGGCCCTTTGGCCCGCCACAACACCCAATATAGTAGAGTATAGCCGCATGGAAAATTCACATATAGAAGTTTGGCAACAGTGCTTAAATAAAATTAAACAGGAGGTTAAAGACCAAGCCTTTAAGACTTGGTTCCTACCCATTCAGCCCAAAAAGCTGGAAGGGAACACCCTTACCTTGCAAGTTCCTAACTTCTTTTTCTATGAATGGCTAGAGTCACATTATATTGACCAACTCAAGGCCGCTATCCGCAGCCAACTAGGCGAAGAAGGACAGCTACAGTACGTTTTACAACAGAAAAAAGCGCCCCAAAAGCCACAGGTGGCCGTGCAAAGAGAAAAACCTTTGCGCAATCCCCTACAACAAAAAGAAAGAAGAATCAATCGGCATTATGGGCAAGCGCCTATCCGAGATAAGAACGAAAAGATCCATAACCCTTTTGTTATTCCAGGGATCAAGAAAAAGGAAATTGAGTCGCAGCTCAATGCTAGCTATACCTTTGACCGCTTTATTGAGGGAGATTGTAACCGCTTGGCCCGTTCTGCAGGTATGGCCGTGGCCAAAAAGCCCGGACAAACCGCCTTTAATCCCCTAATGATTTTTGGTAATGTGGGACTAGGCAAAACGCATTTGGCCCATGCCATTGGCAATGAAGTGAAGAAGAACATGAAAGACAAGGTGGTCCTTTATGTCTCTTCAGAGCATTTTACTAACCAATTTATTGAGTCACTGACCAAAAACGCCATCTCGGATTTTGTCAACTACTATCAACTCGTAGATTTACTGATTGTAGATGATATTCAGTTTTTGGCCAAGAAGCAGAAAACCCAAGATATTTTCTTTCATATCTTTAATCATCTGCACCAAAGAGGTAAACAACTCATCCTCACCTCAGATCGTCCACCCAAAGAAATGGCCGATATTGAAGAGCGTTTAATTTCTAGATTCAAATGGGGGCTCTCTGCCGATTTGCAGGTCCCTTCTCTAGAAACAAGAATGGCCATTATCCAACAAAAGATGCATAATGATGGCATTGAACTGCCTCATAATGTGATGGAGTATATTTCTTATACCGTTCGCTCTAATGTCCGTGAGCTAGAAGGGATTCTCATTTCTCTAATTGCTCAATCGGCCCTCAACCAAAGAGATATCGATATGTCGCTTGCCCGCGAGGTCATCTCTAAGTTTGTAGATGATGTGAGCCAAGAGATTTCTATTGAGTTTATTCAGAAAATTGTGGCCGACTACTATGATATTCCAGTAGAAAAGCTGCGTGAAAAGACCCGCAAAAAGCTTATCGTTACGGCCCGAAAACTCTCTATGTATTTGGCCAAACAGCTAAGTAATAAGTCGCTAACCTTTATTGGGGCCGCCTTTGGTGGCCGAGACCATAGCACGGTTATTCACGCCTGTAAATCCGTAGAGGCCATGCTGCAAAATGACCAAAGTTTTAAGTCAATTGTAGCCGATCTCAAGCAGAAGATTAAGCAAAATACCCAGCCCTAAAAGCGGGAACAAGATCATAGAAAGGCGGCTAGAGGAAATCCTCTAGCCGCCTTTTTTAGGTCCTACAGGCCCCAAAGGGGCCGCAGGCTGAGCTGCCGGAGCAGGGCCGCCGAAGGCGGCAGACCAAAGCGGCTTTGCCGCTGCAGGGCCGAGCAAACCTGCGAGCTGCGGAGTGGAGCGACCCGACCGCAGGGACAACCAGCCCCAAAGGGGCGCCAGTTCGACAACCGAAGGGCGTAGCGGCAGCCCCAAAAAAAAACGCCCTAAAAGTCAAAGCTTCTAGGACGATATAAAATTAAGCTATTTATTGCTTATAGTGGAGCCACTTCTACCCCTTCCTCATCCGAGGCAAAAAGCGGATAATTGGCCATATAGGCATTGATTTCGGCTTTGACGGCAGCAATTTCTTGGGCATCATCAATATTGCTCAAAATGCGGTCCATCCATTCTACAGTTTTCACACAATCGGCCTCTTTGAAGCCTCGAGTCGTGACGGCGGGGGTACCTATACGCATGCCCGAAGTCACCATAGGCGATTCAGTATCAAAGGGCACCATATTTTTATTGACCGTAATATCGGCCAAGATGAGAGTTTCTTCTGCCTGCTTGCCCGTTACGCCTTTGGGGCGAAGGTCAATCAGCATAAGGTGGTTATCTGTTCCGCCAGAAATGACCTTATAGCCTTTATCGACAAAAGCCTGCGCCATCGCTTTGGCATTGGCCACCACCTGTTTTTGGTAGGTCTTAAAGCTAGGTTGCAAGGCCTCGTGAAAAGCAACCGCCTTAGCGGCAATTACATGCTCTAGCGGGCCTCCTTGGGTGCCGGGAAAAACGGCAGAGTTGAGGAGTACCGACATCTTTTTGGGATTGCCCGACTTCTTCCAGACCTTACCAAAGGGATTGGGAAAATCTTTGCCCATCAAAATCATTCCCCCTCTGGGGCCACGCAAAGTTTTATGCGTCGTGGTGGTCACGATATGGCAATAGTCCAAAGGATTTTTGAGCAGGCCAGCGGCAATAACGCCCGCAGGATGCGCCATATCGCACCAAAGGATAGCCCCTACCTCATCGGCAATCTCTCTGAAGCGCTCATACTCCCATTCTCTAGAATAGGCCGAGGCCCCACAAAGGATAATTTTAGGCTGATGCTCTTTGGCCTTGGCGGCCACCTTATCCATATCGATACGGCCCGTGGCTTCTTCTACCCCATAAAAAACGGGATGATAGAGCTGGCCCGAAAAATTGGCCTTAGAGCCATGCGTAAGATGACCGCCATGAGCCAAATCAAAACCGAGGATCGTATCGCCAGGTTTTACACAAGCCAAATATACGGCCGCATTGGCCTGGGCGCCAGAATGTGGCTGCACATTGACATATTCCGCATTGAAAAGCGCTTTGGCGCGATCAATAGCCAATTGTTCAATTTTATCTACGACCTCGCAGCCGCCATAATAGCGCTTTTGGGGATATCCCTCAGCGTACTTATTAGTGAGGCAAGACCCCATGGCCTGCATGAGCTGCTGACTAACAATGTTCTCAGAGGCAATCAGTTCGATACCGTTCTGCTGGCGTTCGTGCTCCTCCCGGATCAATGCGGCCACTTGAAGATCTTTCAACATAGCTGTTCTCGATTTAAAAAAATAAAATGCGGTTTGTTTGCTGTGACTCTCTTCTCAGTAATTGAGTCGCTTAAAGATAATTTTCTTGGGCAAACTCGCCAAGGAAAAGACTTTTTTTTTGATCTCTGGCCCTTGCAGCTACTTCAGAGAAATATTGTTTGTTTTGGCCAAAGTCCTTAAAATCATTCAAAATTAGCTAGGCTATAAATGAGTTCTAAGAGAAAGTTTTATCTTGTCGACTAATTTACAGTTAACAAACAGCTAAACAATTTGATTTATGTTGAATAAAATTCTTGTGGTGGGCGCAGGGCGTTCGGCCACTTCTCTAATAGATTATTTGCTAGAACAAACGCCTAAATACCAGTGGGAAATCATTATTGCCGATGCCAATTTGGCCCTAGCCGAAAAAAAACTAGAGGGCAGAGCGCATGGCCGAGCCGTTGCGCTTGATGTACTAGATGTAGAAAGCCGTGGCGAATTGGTCCAAGAGGTAGATGTGGTGGTGTCTATGTTGCCTCCTTTTATGCACCATCATTTGGCCGGCGATTGCCTAAAGTATGGAAAGCATCTGGCCAATGCCTCTTATGTGGCTGCCGAGCTCAAAGAAATGGCCGAATCAGCTGAGGAAAAAGGCCTGATCTTCCTTTGTGAGCTGGGCCTCGATCCTGGTATCGACCATATGTCGGCTATGCAAGGTATTCACCAAATTCAGGAAGCTGGACACAAAATGCTTTCTTTCAAATCGGCCGCTGGCGGTTTGGTGGCCCCCGAAAGCGACGACAATCCCTGGCATTATAAATTCTCTTGGAGCCCCCGAAATGTGGTCCTTGCTGGCCAAGGTATTGCTAAGTATATGTATAATGGGCAGTATAAACACGTTCCCTATCAGCGCCTATTTGAAGATATCGAGCTAGTGGAGGTGCCCGGCATGGGCCAATATGAGGCCTATCCCAACCGCATTTCACTAAAATATGAATCGGCCTATGGCTTGGAAGGCACGCCCACAATTTTGCGGCAAACCCTCCGCCATCCTGGCTATTGCAAGGCTTGGAACCTACTGCTCCAACTGGGCCTTACCGATGATTCTCATGAACTAGAGTACTCCGAAAATCTCACTTACGCTAGCCTTATTCGCAGCTTTTTGCCTGCCGCCAATGATGAGCTGCAGTTTGATAGCCTAAGGGCCCGCCTGGCCCATTTCTTCCAGCTAGAAGAGGCAGATAAAGCCCTCGATAAGCTCGAATGGCTAGGCCTTTTTGAAGAAACGCCCATTCCTTTCGACCAGGCTTCTCCAGCCGTTATTTTGCAAGATATTCTAGAGAAAAAATGGAAGTTGCAGCCCGAAGAAAAGGATATGATTATCATGCAACACGAATTTATTTACCAAGATACCCAAGGCCAAGAACACCGCCGCCTCTCGACCATGGTACAAACGGGCGATAATGCCGAGGATACCGCTATGGCGCGGCTTGTCGGCCTGCCCTTAGCCATGGGCGTCAAGCAAATTATGCTGGGCCAAATCGAAAGAAGAGGGGTGCTTATCCCTATTCATGAAGAAATTTATACCCCCATTCTCCAAGAATTGGAAAACTATGGGGTGGTCTTTGAAGAAAGAGAAGAATGCCTAACGGAATAATCGCCTGCAGCTCTAGAAGTTTTTACTTTTAGGGCTGTTTTTTTGGGGCTGCCCCTCCCTTCGGTCGGGTCGGGCTGTGTCAGGGCTCGCAGGTCTGCTCGGCCCTGCAGGCTTTTTCGCTTTGCTGCAAAAGCCTTTGGTCTGCGGCTTCGCCGCCCCCTTTTCCATCCCTCAGCCGCTCATCACTAAGGTTTTGGCTTTAGTTTTCGGCTTCGGCCCGCCTAGCCCCAAAACCTCTTCATCAAAAACTTGTTTAGCCAAAAACAATCATCATGAAAGCATACATCATCAAT
The DNA here is from genome assembly GCF_027594745.1 of Saprospira grandis. Lineage (NCBI taxonomy): Bacteria > Pseudomonadati > Bacteroidota > Saprospiria > Saprospirales > Saprospiraceae > Saprospira > Saprospira grandis. The sequence goes on from NZ_CP110854.1 coordinate 5,055, forward strand.
ATTGGAGATGAAATTTTATTGGGCCAGATTCTCAATACCAACGCCCATTGGATGGCCCAAGAGCTACAAGCTCAGGGCGTCGATTTACAAAAAATCCTGACCATCTCCGATGAGCGCCAAGCCATTATTGATAGCTTGGAGCAAGCCAAGGGCCAAGCCGATTTGGTCCTAATTACGGGAGGCTTAGGGCCCACCAAAGACGATATTACTAAATTCACCCTAGCCGATTACTTCGGAATGTCGCTGGCTTTTCATGCCCCCAGCTTCCAAAATATCGAGCGTTTATTTGAGCAATTTGGCCGAAACCGCCGCCCAGACGAGCGCTATAAAGTACAGGCTGAAATGCCCGAAGGAGCCCAGATTCTAATTAACAAAATGGGGACTGCCTCTGGCATCTGGTTCCAAGAAGAGGGCTATCCCATTGTGGTCTCTATGCCTGGCGTGCCCAAAGAAATGAAATACCTCATGCAAGAGGAGGTCTTTCCCCGTTTGGCCCAATTGCCTGGCCGCTCTAATATTGTACAGCAAACTTGGCTTTGCTTTGGCAAAGGCGAAACCGATGTATCCACGGCCCTAGAAGATTTTGAGGCCCAATTGCCCGAAGCCATCAAATTGGCCTATTTGCCCAATACCAAAACGGGCTATTTGCGCTTGCGCCTTACCGCTAAAGGGCAAGAAGAGGCCGCTTTGGTCCAAGCCGTACAAGAAGAGGGGGCCAAACTTTGCCAAATTCTGGGGCCCAAACTCATTATTGGCCAAGAAGGCGATTTTTTAGAGGCTAAACTAGGCGAACTGCTCCGCAAAAAGGGAAAAACTATTGGCACTGCCGAAAGCTGCACGGGCGGAAATATTGCCCATAAAATTACGGCCATTCCTGGCTGTAGCGATTATTTCATGGGCTCAGTGGTCGCCTATAGCAATAAGGTAAAAATGCAGCAATTAGGCGTTGCTGAAGAAACTTTAGATACGGAAGGAGCCGTCTCTGAGGCTACCGTCCGCCAAATGCTCAGCGGCCTAATCAAAAACCTAAAAGTAGATTATGGCATAGTCAGTTCTGGCATTGCTGGCCCCGGCGGCGGCCGGCCCGATAAGCCCGTAGGCACCATCTGGCTGGCTATGGGTTCTGCAGAAAAACAATGGGTCCAAAAACTAGAATTGGGCAATAATAGAGCAAGAAATATTGAAATGAGTAGCAGTATTGCCCTCAACTTGATGCGCCTCTTTTTGCTGGAAGATTAAGGCTTTGTCTAGAAAAGTCCAATAGCGGCCCCTCCTTGGAGGGGCTTTTTGTTTTTCTGCCTTTTGAGGCAGAAAAACAGCTGGCCGAAAGGCTTTCATTTGGCCTAGCGATGTGCAGCAGTGGCCGCAGGCCAGAGCCAGCAAAAACTTGTTTTTTGCGCAGGGCCGAGCGAATAGCGAGCTGCGAAACGTAGCGCCGCAGCTTCGCTGCGGAGGCCCCAAAGCCATCATATTCATATAAAAAAGCTGCATTTTTTTGCCTACTGCCCATCATACTCCTTAAGGTCTGGATAGCGCTGCAGCAAAGCCGGCAGTTGTTCTTTTTCTATGGGCCAACCATCTATATAGGCTTGTATATATAAGTTCTCGAAGCCGCTTTCTTCCAAAGTTTCTTTTAGGGCATTGGCAGCTTTAAAGTTGCGCTCCAAGCCCAAATAATAGGTAATTTCGGGAGCGTTGGCCTGTTTTTCGGCGGCGACATTGGCTAGCTGGCTCAAAATGGGGTCATCAAAAAGCTGGCTAGTCGTTTGAATAGCAATGCGATAGCGTAGGCCTTGGCTTTTGCTTCTAAAATCCTGGGCCTCAGCAGCTAGTAAAATCGGGCTCAATTTGGGCCAACTATAATCTACCTTCAAGGCCGTTGGTTGGGCCTCTAATAAGCGCAGCTCTATCCGTCGGTTAAATTGCTGCCCCGCCTCATTTGGCGAACCATCAAAAGAAAAGTTTTGGGCCTGAGGGTAAGACATGCCGCAACCTCTTAGATAAATGCGCTGCGAGGAAATCCCTTTGGCCATTAGGTTTTGGGCCAGTTGCTGCCCTTGCTGCAAGGACAAAAACAGCCCTCGGCTGGCCTCATATTGGGCATCGGCATGGGCCTCAATCAATACCTTTAGGCTGGGATAATCCTGAAGCAAACGAAGCAAACGGTCTATCTGCCGCTGATCTTGCCATGCCCCAGTTGCTGCAGTATAATAAAATGGCCGAAGCTGAATGTTGGCCTCGGTAGAGCTACTATCTAGGGCCGATAAAACAGCCAAATTGCTAGGCGGTGGAGGGGCCAGTTCTTGGGCCGCTCCTTGCAGAAAATCCAAACTAGCCGAAACCGCCAACTGCGCCTTTCTTTCTTGCCTAAAATATAACTGATAAAGGTCGAGCCCCCCTTCTCCGCCAGCTCTACGGCTGAGCAGCTGCCCCCTAGGCCATTGGCCGACAGGCGAAAAAACAAATCATCTCCAGGGCTGCTAATGGGAGCCGGCAACAAACGGGGCGAAGTCCATTGGCCCTTTTCGGCCTCATAAACTGATTCGTAGACATCGTAGCCGCCTACTCCCAGGGCGGATAAACGAGAGAAAAAAAGCGTCTTCCCATCGGCAGCCAAAAAAGGCGTGCGTTCTGCTGCTGGCGTGTTGACAGGCCCCGCCAAAGCAATAGGCGCCGACCAGCTACGGTCTGCATTTCGCTTCCGATAATAAATGTCTAGATCCTGGGCATGAGGACCAGCCACAAAGAAAAACAAACTATCACTAAAAAAATAATGGTCGCCGGTCCAACTATGATACTGACTATCTAGGGCAATGGGAGTTGCTAGAGACTGGCCATATCCATCGCCAAAATTATCGACTAAGCCCTGACTATCTCGCTGAAAAAACAACTGTCTATAATCACTGCTAAACCCCAATAAACATTCTTCTTCAGGGCTGTTGTAGCGTTCGCTTAGGGGCTGAGGCTGACTCCAGCTCCTCTCCTTTCGCTCAATTTGATAGATTTGTCTATTTTTTTGGCCGCTACTATCTGGGCGGTCAGAAGAAAAGTAATAATAAGCCTTATTCCCCTTAAAAAGGGGACCTTCATCATAGGCCGTATTGATGGGCGACTGATAGGGAGAGGCAATAGCGGGAGAAGAAACCGCCGCATTTCTTTCGGCAAAAACAGCTTGTAGCAGCAAGCGCTTGACCTTTTTTCTATTAAATTTTCGGCTGCCCTTTGTTTTTAAAAAGAGCTTATAATAATGCATAGCCTGCTGATAATTCATTTCATAATGAAAAGCTCTAGCCGCCAAAAAAAGCGCTTGGTCCTTATGGTTTTTATCCTGCAAATAAATTTGTAGGCTTTGCAAACAGCTATCAAACTCATTGAGGCCAAAATGAGCCTGAGCTAAGGTATAATAGTAGTTAGATTTTGGCTTTTTTGCCGATTGTAATAGCTCCTGCGCCTTAGCTTTTGCCAACTGATAGTCTCCTTGGCTTAAGGCCAACTCGCTAGCTTGCCATTGTTTTTTTTGCCCCCTCAAACTAAGGCTGGCAAAAAGAACAGAAAGCGTTAATAAAAATAGTCTAGTGATATTCATAATTTTGCTTTATATATCCGGGCAAATATAGGGAAGTTTTATTGGAGAAGATGGGCTTAAGTTCGCATTTAAAGCGGAGTCTAGCTGCGCAAATATCCACCTTTTTCCGCTAGAACTCATTTAAAAAAACTAAATTGTCGCCAAGACCGCTAAGCCAAAATACCTCATGTTAAATATTATTCGAAAAAGAAACCCTTTTGCCCAAAAGCTGCCATCGCCTCAGGCGGTAGAGCGAACCTATTGGCGAAAGTTTTATGGGCAGGCGGGTCGTCGCTGGACCCTCCGTTTTTTTCTGCTCTTTTGTTTTTTGGCCCTTTTTTCTGACTTTCTGGCCAATCAAAAACCAATTTACTGTGAGTTGGAGGAGCTAGAAACGGGCGAGCGCTATCAGTTTTAGCCCATTCTATACGATTATGCCGTTGGTTTGGGCTTTCGCAATTGGGAGATTAAGTGGAAACGGCTCAACTGGTATGCTCCAGATGAAAAGCAGTGGCAATATCATGGGGTTATTTTTCCGCCCATTAGCTATTCTGCCGAGCAGGTTGATTTGCGCAATCCCTTAGTGGGTCCTCGAGATGAGCAGGTCCTGACTGGCTATATGCGACCGCATTATTTAGGCACCGACCCTTTGGGCCGAGATTTAGCTGCGGGTCTGCTACATGGCTGCCGAACGGCCCTATTGGTAGGCTTGGTGGCCATGTCGATAGCGGCTCTAATTGGCATTTTGCTGGGGGCTTTGGCTGGCTATTATGGCGATGATCGGCTCTACTGGAAACGCGCTTATTTCCTTGCTTTTTTCTTTGGTCTTTTTGCCTTTTGCTTTTTGGCCTTTGTTTGGGGCGCCTATCCCTTGGGCGAGCTCTTGAGGTCGGGTAATTTCTTAAAAGCAGGCTTTTATCTCACGCTTTTAGGAGTTCTTCTAGCAGCTATTTCTACACTTTTGGGCTGGATTTTGGGGCAGCTCCCTTTTCTTTCGGTCAAGAAGCGGCTCCCCTTAGATTTGGCCGTCATGCGCTTTATAGAATTGATTAACTCCATTCCGGTTCTCTTGCTCATTTTGGCCATTTTGCCCCTCATTAAAGATAGCTCTATTTATACCGTCATGGTCCTCATTGGTTTGTTATCTTGGACCGGTATTGCCAAGTTTATTCGAGCCGAAATGCTGCGTATAAGAGCGCTCCCCTATGTGGAGGCGGCTCGGGCTTTGGGCTATAGAGAGCTGAGCATCATCTGGCGGCAGGCCTTGCCCAATGCCCTGCCTCCGGTCCTCATTGCCTTGGCTTTTGGGATGGCTGCGGCGGTACTCACCGAGTCCTTTCTTTCTTTTATCAATGTGGGCCTACCTCCCGAGCAGGTGAGTTGGGGCTCTTTATTGCGTAGCGCCCGAGATGCGGGTATTTCGGCTTGGTGGCTGGCGCTTTTTCCAGGGCTTGCCATCTTTTTCACGCTCAGTATTTTCAATTTATTAGGAGAGGGTATTAACAAAACGCTAGATCCTAAGGAGGTTTAATTTTTTTTGGGGCCTGCCGCCTGCGGCGGCCGGGCCCTTGCAGGGCTCGCAGGTCTGCTCGGCCGTTATTCCCTTCGGTCATCGAACTGCGGCTTTCAGCCTTGTTGTCGCCGCTTTCAGCGGCTCGGTCTGGCCTGCGGCCACCCTTTCAGGCCCCTAGGCCGACGGGCCTTCGGCCCTTTTTACTGTAGGTTGAAACCTACAGCCATACAACAACCCCATTCTACATCTATAGTGCGGAGAGGATTAAAATCCTCTACCGCTTTGAACAAGGGCTGTTTTTTTCTTGATAGTTTAATTTTGTTTTTTCTCCCCCATAAATTTCATAGGAACCCTAGGGCCAAGGCCCTAGGCTATTGAAAAAATTGTCATCCCCTCATTCGAGGGGATTTTTCTTTGCGGTTGTGGTTGGGGAGTTGTTGTTTTTCTTGGAGCTAATTTTTTTCCATTTTCCAGCAAAGAAGGGCTTTAGCCCACCTGTTTACCCAGTCTACAAGCATGGGCTTCAGCCCATGACCCCAAAACCGCCGAAGAAAACCGCCCAAAGAAAAAAGACTGTTGAGCGGCCTAGCGATGTGCAGGGGTGGCCGAAGGCCAGACCCAGCGGGCGCAGCCCGCGCAGGGCCGAGCGAGCAGCGAGCCCCGAAACGTAGCGCCCGCCAAAGGCGGGAGGCCCCAAGAACTTACCTTTCCATAAGGAGCGAATCGACATTTAGGTCCAAAATTGAAGCTAAATCTTCCACCAAAAAGAAATCTTCATCATTATATTTTCTAGATATAAAATGATAACCTCCCTCCCTGTTAATCTCCAATAGCCAGTTTGCATTATCATCACGCATATATGGGTTATAATGAGCTAATATTGTCTTATCAAAAAAACTACTATCTACTTTATTTTTTGTAACAAGAATGAATAAGCCGCTAAGAGAGCTAGGGGGGGCATAAGCCAGGACTGTCCAGAATTTTGTGTCTCCCCTTCTTGCTGCCTAGATATATATTCTCTCATAAATCTCACAGAAACCCAGCGCTTATCGTTTGGCAGTTGTTTTTTTGAACGCTGTAGGGCAAACATAAAAAAAGAGGAGCCGAAGCTCCTCCTCTAAATAGAAAACAAAAATCCCTTTTACCCTATTCTAATTTGTTTTCCGTTCTCTTCTTTTGGCCGATTTTGGGGCCGCTTTCAGCTCATCTTGGCTAATAAAGCCATCTTGGTTGCTGTCAATTGTTGCAAAATTTTCTTTGATGGGACCTTTGGCTTCGGCCTGAGAAATCTGTCCGTCTTGGTCAGCATCTAGCTTCTCAAAACGCTTGCCTTTGCCTTTTTTGCCCTTGCCCTTAGGTTTGTTTTTTAATTCCTCTAGGCTAATAAAGCCATTTTGGTCGGCATCAATTGTTGCAAAATTCTTTTTGAGGCGACCTTTGGCCTCTGCCTGAGAAATCTGCCCATCTTGGTCGGCATCCATTTTTTCAAAGCGCTCTTCTTTAGACAAACGCTCTTTTCCTTCTCTTTTTTGGTCTTGTGCCTGAGCATTCAAAGCAATCAATCCAAATCCAATTAACATCAGTAGATTTTTCATAAAATTTGTTTTTTGGGGATAAAATTTGAACCTCAGACGCTAGTGCTCAACAAGGGTTTAAGGCCCTTGTTTTTTTTTATTTTTATTTTTTGGGGCTGCCCCGCCCTGCGGGCGGGTCGGGCTATGTCGCAGCTCGCAAGCCTGCTCGGCCCTGCGCTTTTTTCGCTTTGCTCAAAAAGCTGGGTCTGGCCCTTCGGGCCACTGCTTTCTATCCCTCAGCCGGCTCCACCAAAGAGCTAGAGCTGGGCATTCGGCTTCGGCAGGCAAAAAAAAAGGAGACCGATAAATCGGTCTCCTTTCTTGGCCCATAAAAGAGCGACTTATATAATAGACTAGTCTTTTAGCAAAGAGCGAGAAATCACTAGCTTCTGAATTTCAGAGGTACCCTCTCCAATAGTACAGAGTTTAGAATCGCGGAAAAACTTCTCTACGGGGAAGTCCTTGGTATAACCATAACCACCATGTACCTGAATACTATCGGTAGCTACTTTTACACAAACCTCAGAGGCCATATATTTCGCCATAGCCGAGATTTTGGTCACGGGCAAATGATTATCTTTAAGATAACCCGCCTTGCGAGTAAGCAATTCTGCCGCTTCAATTTCTGTGGCCATATCGGCAAGTTTGAAGGCAATAGCTTGGAACTTAGAAATGGCTTTGCCAAACTGCTCTCTTTCTTTAGAGTACTTTAGGGCCGCCTTATAAGCACCTTTAGCAATACCTAGAGAAAGGGCAGCAATAGAAATGCGGCCACCATCTAGAATTTTCATGGCTTGGATAAAGCCTTCGCCCTCATTGCCTAGCAACTGACTCTTGTGTACTCGGCAATTTTCAAAAACCAATTCGGCAGTTTCAGAGGCGCGCATACCGAGCTTATTCTCCTTCTTCCCAGCAGAAAATCCTTCCATATTCCGCTCAATAACAAAGGCACTAATGCCGCGGCTGTCGAGTAGGTCGCCTGTACGGACGAGCACCACCCCAACATCGCCACTGATGCCGTGGGTAATCCAGTTTTTGGTCCCGTTAATTACATAATAATCGCCATCTTTTTCTGCGGTACATTGCATACGCATAGCATCAGAACCCGTGTTGGCCTCGGTAAGTCCCCAAAAAGCAACATGTTCGCCACTGGCCAACTTGGGTAAATACTTTTTCTTTTGCTCCTCATTGCCAAACATCAAAATATGGTTGGTTCCTAAAGAGTTGTGGGCCGCCAAAGACAAGCCGATAGAGCTACACACCTGAGCGACCTCCTCGATCACGGTAATATACTCTTGATAACCTAGGCCTGTTCCGCCATATTCTTCAGGGACCAAAACGCCCATAAACCCTTGTTCTCCCATTTTCTGGAAAAGGTCTTTGGGAAAATACTGGCGTTCATCCCAATCCATCATCTCGGGGCGAATATGTTTTTCGGCAAAGTTGCGGGCAGACTCCTGAATAAGAGCCAAGGCCTCATTGGCTGAGCTGTTCATGTAATCCATAAATTAAATAAAGAGATTTTTGGGGACCAATTTGGGGCTTTCCTTTTGGTCCAATAGTTTGAAGAGAGCAATGCTCTCTGAGAAATGTCTGTTTCGCCAATTTACAACAAAAAAATTGATTTTCGGTTTTTCTGCTTTTTATGCCAAGCCTTAACATAAATTAACTAGCTTCGGATATTGGGCCAAAAGCTAGCCAGCTGCGTCTTGCAGGCCCGAAGGGCCGCAGGCCTAGCGATGTGTAGGGGTGGCCGAAGGCCAGACCGAGGAGCGGAGCGACGAAGGGCCGAGCGAATAGCGAGCCCCGAAACGTAGCGCCTGCCGCAGGCAGGAGGCCCCAAAAAAACATCATATATAAGGTAAACTACTTTCTTTTGCTGAATCAGCATACATTTAAATTTTTATTATGCAAACAATTGCTTTAGTGGGTTGTGGAAACTTGGGCAGCGCCATTATTAAGGGATTATTGGCTAGTGGGCAAGCGCCCCAGCACATTCGGGCTAGTCGGCGTTCGCTTTGGGCCCTGCAGCCCTTGTCTGAACTAGGCGTACAGACCTTTTCGGATAATTTGGAGGCCATTCAGGGGGCCGATATTATTATTTTGGGCCTCAAGCCCTATGTTATGCCCAAGGTATTGGCCGAAATTGCCCCAAAATTAGGGCCGCAGCAAATTGTGGTCTCTTTGGCCACCGGACTAAGTTTGGAGAGTTTGGGCCAAGAGCTGCCCGAAGAACAACCACTAGTGCGGGCCATGCCCAATACGGCAGCCGATGTGAGCGAATCGCTTAGTTGTTTGGCGCAAAAAAACTGTAGTTTGCAGCAGCAAAAAGCAGTGGGCCGCATTTTTGAAGCCGTTGGCGAAGCGATTTGGATAGAAGAAGAACTGATGGAAGCCGCCACCATTTTGGGCGCCTGTGGCGTTGCTTATGTGCTCCGCTTTATCCGCGCTATGGTGCAGGGCGGCATTCAGCTAGGCTTTGATGCCCAAACGGCCAAAAAGATTGTCACCCAAACCACCAAGGGAGCAGCCGAGCTCCTTTTGCAAGGCGGCAAACACCCCGAAGAAGAAATTGATAAGGTGACTACGCCCAGAGGCTGTACCATTGTGGGCCTCAATGAAATGGAGCATTCGGGCTTTAGCTCGGCCCTGATCAAAGGGATTTTGGCTTCCTTTGAGGCCATAGAAAAGAAGTAAATAGCGGCGGACTAAGCTGTCACAATCTGCCCTCTTAAGGTTTTCTTAAGAGGGCTTTAGTTTTTAGACTTACTCTAAATAACTGACAAACAAACTTTTGTGTGGAATGTAAATTATATTGCCAAAAAAAACTTGGCCCCCAATGCCCCAATCAAATCAAAATCACTATTTTTAGCGGGTACGAATGTATTTTCACTTACTATTCCTAATAAATTAAATTATGCTCTTTTCCGTTATCTTGAGTTTTATCATTGGTTATGTGGCCATTGTGTTTGAGCATCCGCTCAAGCTAGATAAAACGGTACCTGCCCTCATTATGGCGGCCCTTTGTTGGGCTTTCGTTTCTTTGGGCCATCTCGAGGTTTTTGATCATCATGGACATGAAGCGGCCCTCGATAATATCCTGCTTCACCATATTGGTAAAACTGCCGAAATTCTCATCTTCCTGATCGGCGCCATGACAATTGTAGAGCTAATTGACTTACACGGTGGTTTTGGGGCGATTACCGATCGCATCAAAACGACCAAAAAATCGACCATGCTCTGGATGGTGATGCCTTTGGCCTTTTTCCTTTCTGCAACCCTAGACAACCTAGCCTGTACGATTGTGGTGGTGTCTTTGCTTCGCAAATTGGTCCCCGTCAAAGAAGAGCGTATTTATTTCATCAGTTTGGGCGTTATTGCTGCCAATGCGGGCGGTGCTTGGTCGCCAATTGGAGATGTAACCACCACTATGCTCTGGATTGGTAACCGTATTTCGGTTTCTGGTTTGGTCTTGGCGCTTTTGCTTCCTTCTATTGCCTGTGCAATTATTCCTACAGCCGTAATGGCCGCTATGCCTTATATGAAAGGAAACATCACTCCTGCCGACACTTCTGATATTCATTCAGGAGAGAAAAACCCCAAAATCAAAGGGGCCGACACTATGCTTATTGCTGGTTTGGCCGGTCTGGTTTTCGTTCCTATTTTCAAAACAGTAACGCATCTTCCTCCCTATGTGGGCATGATGCTTTCTTTGGGTGTTGTTTGGTTGATTTCAGAGTACCTTCACCCCGATGAAGAATTTGAAGATAAGCAGAAATACTCGGCTCACCACGCCCTTTCTCGTATCGAGATGTCTAGTATCCTTTTCTTCCTCGGTATCTTGATGGCCGTAGCCTCTCTAGAATCACTAAATGTGCTTAAGGATTTGGCCGAAGCCATGAACGGCGTCTTCCCTTCTGACAAACAATATCTACCTGGTGTAGTTGGTTTGGACCTTGTTGTGGCCATTTTGGGCCTCGGTTCTGCCCTAATTGATAACGTGCCTTTGGTGGCCGCCGCTATGGGTATGTACTCTACCGAAGAGTATGTGATGGACCACAAACTCTGGCACTTCTTGGCCTATTCTGCGGGTACAGGAGGGTCTATGCTCATCATTGGTTCTGCTGCTGGTGTAGCCGCTATGGGTATGGAAAAAATCGACTTTATGTGGTATATGAAGAAGATTGCCTGGTTGGCCCTTTTGGGTTTCTTTGCCGGAGCTATCGTTTTCTTGATCATGCACCCCATCGTAGAGCCTTACCTTATTGATGCCGCTAGCCATGCCGCCCCCACAGGCGGAGGACACTAAGCGCTAGCCTCAACTTGCTATAAAAATGCCTATTCCTTCTATAAGGAGTAGGCGTTTTTTTTGGGGCCTCCGCTGCGGCTACGCCTTGCGGCGCTACGCTTTGGGGCTCGCTCTCTGCTCGGCCCTGCGCCAGCAAGCTGGCTGGGTCTGGCCTAACGGCCACCCCGCCGCATCGCTAGGCCGAGGGCCAGCCCCTAGCAAAAAAGAAAGCTATTGGGGAAAAAATTGTATCTATTTCCTAGATTTGCGTTTCGAAAAAAAGATAAAACATGAACAGACCAAACTTACTTCTTTTAGTATTTGCCAGCCTATTTCTCTTTTCTTGTAGCCCTAAACAAACCGAAGAGGGGCTCCCCTTAGATGAATATGGTCGAGAAGATTTCTTGAGTTTTCATCATAAGTTTTTCCATGAAATTGATTTTCAGTTGGCCCGAATTGACTTTCCCATTACTGGCCCAAAAATGGCCAATGGCCTGCCCAAAATCATAGAAGAAAAAGACTGGACCTTATTGCGCCCCATTGAGGGCCAAGAAGGCGTAGAGCGCCAATTTGCTCCCAGAGCCGATGACCTCATGGAGGAGTATATTATTGCCCAAAAAGCCTTTGTGATTAAACTGCGCTACCAGCACAATGAAGTGCAAAATAAATGGTACCTCACTTATTACTCTGGCATCACTGGCGATAATATGCGAGCCACCGTAGACTCTAGCAAACTAGATAGCAATCGGGTTTTGTTGGTGCACCCCGATTCTATGCCTACAGATAAATAAAATAGGCTGCGGCATCAAAATTTAACTGAACTTTGTATTTTGGGGCGCAAACGCTTTTTATCCGCCAAAAAATTGAAACGACATGGCTTTGTTGGACCAAATTGTAGCGCGCCTAGGCGCCGAAAAAGCAGCCTATCTGCTCGAACACCAATCATCGACTTTTCCTAAATCTGCAATTCACGCTCCTCGCCCCAACTTTATTGATGAAGTTTGGAGCCAGAGCAACAGAAATATACAAACGCTCCGTAGCTTGGGCGCCTTGCACAATCATGGCCGCTTGGGTGGAACGGGCTACCTCTCTATTTTGCCTGTAGATCAGGGCATTGAGCATACCGCTGGGGCCTCTTTTGCCCCCAATCCCATCTATTTTGATCCTGAAAATATCATTAAGTTGGCCCTAGAAGCGCAATGTAGTGCCGTGGCCACTACTTATGGTGTCTTGGGTGCTGTGGCTAGAAAGTATGCACACAAAATTCCTTTGGTGGTTAAAATTAACCACAATGAATTGATGACTTACCCCAACAAATATGACCAAATCCAGTTTGGCTCTATCAAAAATGCTTGGGATATGGGTGCCGTAGCCGTAGGGGCCACCATCTACTTCGGCTCAGAAAATTCTAATCGCCAACTCATTGAAATTGCCGAAGCTTTTGAATATGCTCATGAGCTAGGTATGGCCACCATTCTTTGGTGCTACACTCGTAACTCGGCCTTCAAAAAGGATAAGGATTATCATCTAGCAGCCGACCTCACTGGCCAAGCCAACCATTTGGGCGTTACCATTCAGGCAGATATTATTAAGCAGAAGTTGCCTGAAAATAATGGCGGCTTTACGGCAGTAGGCTTTGGTAAAACGCATCCTAAGATGTACACTGACTTGGCTACTGAGCACCCCATTGACCTTTGCCGCTACCAAGTAGCCAACTGCTATATGGGCCGTGTGGGCTTACTCAACTCTGGAGGAGCTTCTGGCGGAAATGACCTGCAAGATGCGGTAGAAACTGCTGTTATTAACAAACGTGCGGGTGGTTTGGGCCTTATTTTGGGCCGCAAAGCTTTCCAAAAACCCATGAACGAAGGAGTAGATATCATCTCTGCCGTTCAAGACGTATATGCTTGTCAAGATATCGATCTAGCCTAAGGCTTAGGGTCGCAATAAAGAGCCAGCCCCAAAAGGGCTGGCTCTTTTCTGTTTACAGAACAGGCGTTTTTGGTCCAATGGCGTCTTGCAGGCGGCAAAGCCGCCGCAAAGGAGCGCAGCGACTGGCCTAGCGATGTGAAAGGGTGGCCGAAGGCCAGACCGAGCTTTTGAGCAAAGCGAAAAAGCGACAACAAGGCTGAAAGCCGCAGTTCGATGACCGAAGGGAATAACGGCCGAGCAGAACTGCGAGCCCTGGAACGACAACAAGCCCTTTAGGGCGCAGTTCGACGACCAACGGGAGTAACCGCAGCAAGGCGTAGCCGCAGCTGAGGCCCCAAAACGGTCCCCAACTTTAAATAGTTATAATAAGCCTAACATTTTATAAAACTTCCTTGTACTTTTGTGGTAGAATAAAAGTTATCTACAAATGAAAATCATTATTGCTGGAGCTGGAGAAGTGGGTTTCCACTTGGCTCGTCTGCTTGCCGATGAGCAGCAAGATATTACCCTGATAGACACCAATAAAGACCGATTGGCCTATATTGAAAATCGTTTGGATGTCCTTACCCTCAATGCCAATGCGGCCTCGCCCAAAGCCTTGCGGCAGGCAAAAATTGAGCGCACCGATATGCTCATTGCCGCTACGGCCTCTGAAACCACCAATATTACTATTGGTTTGATTGGTAAAAAATTGGGGGCTCGGCATAGCATTGTGCGGGTATCTAACTCTGAATACCTTTCTTGTGGAGAAGGCGATTTTTCTTTATTGGAGCTCGGAATTGATGAATTGATTTCGCCTGCTGCCCTAGTCACTCATGAAATTGAGCGCTTATTGGAGCAATCTGGTGTGACAGACTCTATTGATTTTGGCGATGGACAGCTGAAGGTTGTTGGGGTGCATTTGGTAGAAGAAGATGCCCCAATTTTGAACAAAACGGTCATTGAGGCCGCTGCCGCCCATGGCCGCAAGCTAATGCCCGTAGCCATACGAAGAGGGTATAAAACATTGATCCCCAGAGGTAACTCTATGTTCAAGCTAAATGACTTTGCCTACTTTGTTTCTTCCCCTCAAGACCTGCCCGATTTGATGAAATTCACGGGAAAACCCGAGGTTAATATTCGCAATATCATGATTGTTGGCGGAAGTTTGATTGGGCAACAATCGGCTAAATTGCTCAGCGATAAGTACAATGTCAAATTGGTTGAGGTCAATAGGGAGAAGTGCTACAACTTTGCCGAGCGCCTGCCCGAAACCTTGGTTATTCACGGAGATGCTCGTCAGGTGGACCTACTCAAGGAGGAAAACATTGACGAGATGGATGCTTTTATTGCCGTAACGGGCAATTCGGAAACGAATATTATGTCTTGCTTGGTGGCCAAATCCTTGGGAGTTCGTCAGACCATTGCACTAGTAGAAAACATGGACTATATCCATCTTTCTCAGAATATTGGTATTGATACGCTCATCAATAAAAAGCTGTTGGCAGCTTCTAATATCTTTAAGTTTGTCCGCAAGGGCGAAGTCTTGACCATTGGGAACTTGCATGGCGTACAGGCCGAAATTTTGGAGTTTGAGGTCAAGCGAAAATCAAAGATCACCCGTTCGCCCATTCGCAAATTGGGTTTTCCGGAAGGGGCCATTATTGGGGGCGTGCTTCGGGGTAGCCAAAGCTATACCCCACTTGGAGATTTTAAAATCGAGGAAGGCGACCGAGTGGTTGTTTTCACCTTGCCCGATGCCATTCGTAAAGTAGAACGTTTCTTTAAATAGCCCTAAAATGCCTAAAAATAGATTTCACCTCAAGGTCATATTAAATGTATTGGGCAGTATGCTCTTTTTTAATGGCCTTTTTATGTTAGCCTGTCTGCCCATTGCCCTAATCTACCAAGCAGAGGGAGGCGGTATGATGGAAATGGCTGGTTTTTGGGAGTTTTTGATTCCTGGTCTAGGCTCTATTCTCTTTGGTCTCGGCAGTTGGTTGGCTACTCGCAAGCATTCTGGCAATTTGAGTAAAAGAGACGGCTACCTCATTGTTAGTTTGGGCTGGCTGCTGATGTCTGTAGTGGGGGCCCTTCCCTATTACCTTTTTGGCGGAGTGGAATTTCCAGATTTTGCCTGCGCCCTCTTTGAGTCGGTTTCTGGATTTACCACTACGGGGGCTTCGGTCATCAATGATATTGAGGCCATGCCTCGCTCCATTCTGTTTTGGCGTTCGCTTACGCACTGGATTGGGGGAATGGGGATTATTGTGCTCACGATTGCCATTTTACCACTTTTGGGCATTGGCGGAATGCAGCTTTTTGTAGCCGAGGCTCCTGGTCCCACTGCCGATAAGTTGCACCCCAGAATTACCGAAACTGCTAAGCGGCTGTGGGTGATTTATGTGATGCTGACCGTAGTAGAAACCATTTTGTTGCTTTTCTGTGGTCTGGACCTCTATCATGCGGTCAATCATGCCTTTGCCACGGTCTCTACGGGTGGATTTTCTACGCAAAATGCCAGTTTGGCGGCCTATGGTCCCGCCGTGCATTATGTTGTGATTGTCTTTATGTTTTTGTCGGGTATGAACTTTTCGCTTACCTATTGGGGACTCAAGGGGCAGTTGCACCGCATTTGGCGCAATGAAGAGTTTAGAGCCTACCTCTTTTCGGTCCTTATTATTACGACTATAGCCACGGCCTTGGTCTTTAGTTATGACCCCCAAAAGCTAAATGTTTCTTTAGAAGAGGCCTTTAGAGATGCACTATTTCAGGTGATTGCCGTGATTACCACTACGGGTTTTGTGACCGAGGATTTTACGGCCTGGGGTCCTTTTCTCAAGGTGGTATTTTTCCTCATGATGTTCATGGGCGCCTCGGCGGGTTCTACCTCTGGGGGCGTAAAAATTGTTCGGCACATCCTAATTCTGAAAAACGGGATTTTGGAGTTCAAGCGACAATTGCACCCTCATGCTATCTTACCTCTGCGCTACAACAAAAAGGCCGTAGAGGGCAAAATTGCCTATAATGTCTTGGCCTTTTTCTTGGTCTATATGGCCCTCTATTGTTTTGGCTGCCTAATTATGGCGGCTTGGGGCTTTGATTTTGAAACCGTTTTGGGCTCGGTGGCTACCTCTTTGGGTAATGTGGGCCCTGGTTTGGGGCAGGTCAATCCCGTCTCCAATTTTGCCTTTTTTAATCAGGGACAGAAGTTTTTTCTCTCTTTCTTGATGCTACTTGGCCGCCTAGAACTCTTTACGGTTCTGATTGTGCTTACGCCTTTCTTCTGGAAAAAATACTAGCCTCAGGCTAAATGGATGTACTATTGGAGAGCAGCTTTAGGGCTGCTCTTTTTTGTTGGTTGTTTTGGGGTGTTACTCCTTACAGTCGTCGAACTGCGGCCTAAAGGCCTTGTTGTGGCCATTTGGCCTTCGGCCATCAACATGCTGAAAGGGAAAAGCGAAGGCCCAAGCGCAGCTGCGCTTGGGCCTTTTTATCTCTTCTTTAAAAGGAGGGATACTAAATAGCTCTATACTTTAGCTGTTGAATATCCATATTGCCGCCTAGATAAGCATATTGGCTATGGAACTGGTCTTCGGCAGCTAAGACAGCTTTGGGCAGTTCGATTTCATCGCCAGTATTTTGTTTCAAGATAATATGGTCGGCATTTTTGGTCCAGCGGCCATTGCCTTCAATTGGGCCATCGGCAGTATGGTAAAGGACCTCAAAGTTGCGGTTATCGTAGAAGGTAATTTGTACGGGGACATAGCCACCAAATCGGCTAGTAAAGTTGCTGTCATTAAAATCAACGAGGTCTGTAGTGACCATTCCGCCCTTGTCCACATCATAAACTTCGGTACTTAGGGCCTGCAATCGCCATACTTTTTTGCCATTTTGGTGCAGGTGGGTAGATCTGAGTTCTGCCATAATATTGTTTTTTTTTATTGAGAAAGTTGTTTTTATTTTTTGCGTCTAGAGGCGGCGAAGCCGCCGGCTGAGGGATGGATAGCAGTGGCCCGCAGGGCCAGACCAAAGCGCTGAAAGCGCTGCAGGGCCGAGCAGACCTGCGAGCTGCGGCACAGCCCGACCCGGCCAAAGGCCGGGGCAGCCCCAAAAGAAGCTGCTTAGCGCTCGATATAGTCGAACTTTTTTTCTTTTTTGTAGAAAAGAATAGTCCTTTTGCGAAGAACTTCTTTTTTTAGATAAAGGGCTTTGGGGGCTACTTAGAAACAACCCAAAGTTCGGCAAAAAGATTCTATTTTCATATATATTTATTTGAATACAGCAGCTTATCAGCCCTAAAGAACTGATTATCAAACTGTATTTTCATTCATCAATTTAGAAAAAATGATAAAACATTATGTTGGGCTAGCATTCTTATTGCTAGTGGCGGCGCCCAATTTGGTTTGGGCTCAAGAAAAGGAGATTCAGCTAGAGGAGATTTGGCGAAATTACCAGTTCTTTTCGCAATCGGCTCAGGGCTTTAACTTTATGCAAGACGGGCAGCATTACAGCCAGTTAGACGGCAAGAAGATTCGGGAGTTTGATTTGAAAACGGGCCAAGAAAGTCAGGTTCTTTTTACGGCAGAAAACGGCTTTGACATTTCGGGCTATAGTTTTGGGCCCAAAGAAGAAAAAATCTTGTTGGAGACGGAGCCCGCAAAAATTTATCGCTACTCTTATAAGGCCAACTACTTTGTTTATGACCGCAAGAGCCAGAAATTGGAGGCGATTTCGGAGGCAGGCAAGCAGCGTTATGCTAGCTTTAATCCGCAGGCAGACAAAGTGGCTTTTGTTCGGGACAACAACCTCTTTTACAAGGACTTGAAGACGGGCAAAGAGTTACAAATCACGGAAGATGGCGAACAAAATAAAATTATCAATGGGGCCACGGACTGGGTATATGAAGAAGAATTTGCCATTGACAAGGCCTTTTTTTGGTCGCCTGATGGTCGTAAAATTGCCTTTTTGCGCTTTGATGAATCGGCGGTAAAGGAATTTGGGATGACCTATTATTTGGGGAACCTCTACCCTAATCCCGTTAGCTTTAAGTACCCTAAAGCGGGAGAGAAAAACGCCATTGTCACGGTACATCTCTATGATTTGGAGAGCAAAAAGCTACGTCAGTTGGAAGTAGGGAGGGAGACGGATCAGTATATTCCGCGTTTGCTTTGGACCCCCAACAACGAGCTTTGCATCTATCGGATGAACCGTCATCAGAACCAATTGGACCTATTTTTATTGGCTGCTGATGCTAGCACCCCCAAGTTGTTGATGAGCAAAGAGAATAAATATTTTATTGATATTGAGGACCATTTGGTCTTTTTGAAAGATGGCCGCTTTGTTTGGTCAGATGAAACTGATGGCTACCGCCATTTTTACCTTTATGATAAAGCGGGCAAGGTTATTCGCCAACTGACCAAAGGCGAATGGGATGTTACCGACTTTTATGGGGTAGATGAAAAAAATGAGCGCCTTTACTTTCAGGCTGCGGCCGAAAAATCGACTGAAAGAGAGGTTTATTGGGTTAGCTTGAAGGGCAAAAAGATGAAAAAGCTCAGCAAGGCCGCGGGGACCAATAGTGCAGAATTTAGCCCCACCTTTGCTTTTTACATCAATAAGCATTCGGACATCAATACGCCGCCTAGCTTTACGGTTTATCAGACCAAAGGCAATAAAAAATTGCGTGTGATTGAGGATAATGCCCCTTTGAAGCAGCGTTTGAAAAACTACAATTTGGGCAAAATTGAGTATTTCTCTTTTAAGAATCCCGAAGGGACTAAATTGAATGGCTGGCGCATTTTGCCTCCCAACTTTGATCCTAAAAAGAAATATCCCGTCTTTATGTATGTCTATGGCGGCCCCTCGGCCCCCACAGCGGGTAATGCTTGGAAGGATGGCAACAATATGTGGTTTCAGCTACTGGCCCAGAAAGGCTATATTGTAGTTTCTGTAGATGGCCGAGGCACCGAGCCCAGAGGAGAAGCCTTTAGAAAAGCGACCTATATGCAATTGGGTAAATATGAGGCCATGGACCAAATTGCCGCCGCCAACTATTTGGCTGGTTTAGATTATGTAGATGGCAGCCGCATTGGCATCTTTGGCTGGAGCTTTGGCGGCTATCTCTCTTCTTTATGCTTAGCCAAGGGCAATAAGGTCTTTAAAATGGCCATTGCTGTGGCCCCGGTTACCAACTGGAAATGGTACGATAGCATTTATACAGAGCGCTATATGCGCAGCCCCAAAGAAAATAATGAGGGCTATGAGCAAAACTCTCCCATCAACTTTGTGGAGCGCATAGAAGGAGCCTATTTATTGGTGCACGGCTTTGCCGATGATAATGTGCATTTTCAGCATGCTGCCGAAATGTCTTCGGAGCTCATCAATAATAATATTCCCTTTGATCAGCAGTTTTACCCCAATAAAAACCATGGGATTTATGGCGGCTATACCCGCCTACACCTCTATAACAAAATGACAAAATTCATTTTGGAAGAGCTTTAAACCCAGTTTAAAGGGACAAAAAAAGCCTGTAGCAAAATGCTACAGGCTTTTCTTCTTTTGGTCAGGAACGCACTAGAGTTTAGTTTCTACAATAGCCAAAACCGCTGTTTCAGCAGCTTGCATTTTATCGAGCATAGCAGCTCCTTCTTGCAAGCAATCGCTAACGATGCTATCACTCTCCATCCCTTTGCTGTTAATCTTCACATTGAGGTAGGCACCACGAAGCGCAGCTCTAGCGCAAAGCATACCCACGCCAACATCACTAATAGAATTGGGGTTACCCTCCTTGGCCATTTCCTCTAAAAGCGGTAAACTAGCCATACAAGCTTTCATGACCTGGAAAGGCACTAAAATCGCTTGGCGAGTAGCTTCGGCAATGGCTTCTTTGCGAGCTGCTTTTTCGGCCTCGCTGCCTTTAGGCAAACGGAAAGCCGCCATAATTCCATTAAAGGCATCGGTATCTTTATCGACTAGATCAACCAGTTCTCGCTCTAAAACCTGCGCTCTTTCGGCCCAATCGCTAAAGTACTCCCAGCGGTCGTCCCAACCTCTTTTGTGGCTCGACAAATTGGCTACCATACCGCCTAAAGCAGCGCCCAAAGCCCCTACATAGGCCGAAATAGAGCCCCCACCTGGGGCTGGACTCTCTGAAGAGGTTTCTGTGGCAAAGTCAGATAAACTCATCTGAATTAAAGGCTGCTGACTGGCATCCTTGAGCTGATATTCGATAATGCGCTCATTGGGATCAAAGGGAGAAAGCTCGTCTAGGCCCATCGTTTTGACCGCAATCTTGATCAATTCTTGTTCTGAAATCCCAACAGAACGTTGCTGTTGGCGCAGAAAATAGCGGCCAGCATCTAGCATCACCTTGAGCGGCACCAAGCCCACTAGCTCTGAGCCCGTTACCCGCATACCTCTTTTAGTTGCCGACTTGCAACTTTCCTCAAAAACAATATGCAAAGGACTTTGCTCAATGTTCGTGATGTTCATCGACACCTGAGCCACCCCATATTCTTCAATAAACCAACCGATTCCCTTTACGCCCTTACAAGCGCCTGCAATGCGGACCGGCTGCCCATTTTCATCCAATACTTTTTTGCCCGTAATGGGGTTCCCCTCTCGCTTAACGCGGCCCGCTTCTCGAATATCAAAGGCTACAGAATTGGCCCGACGGACAGAGGTCGTATTGAGGTTAATATTATAGGCAATCAAGAAATCACGAGCACCAATAGCCATCACCCCCGCTTCTTTATGCAAAGCTTTGGGGCCATAATCAGGAGTAAACTCAGGCGTGGCCAATTTATCGGCCATGGCTTCATATTCTCCAGAACGGATATTGGCCAAGTTTTTCCATTTGGCCTGAGTGGCCGAATGCTCATACAAAAAGACAGGAATGTTTAGCTCCTGCCCCACTCTTTCTCCCAATTTTTGGCTATAAGCCACCGCTTCTTCTACAGAAACGCCCGAAATCGGAATCAGTGGACAAACATCGGTGGCCCCCATACGAGGATGCTCGCCCTTATGTTTGCTCATATCAATGAGTTCACTGGCTTTCTTAATGCCCTGAAAAGCCCCTTCAATCACGGCTTCTGGCTCTCCGACAAAAGTAACCACCGTGCGGTTGGTGGCCTTTCCGGGGTCCACATTAAGCAATTTCACCCCTTCTACAGCAGCAATAGCGGCTGTAATTTCGGCAATAACTTCTGGTCGGCGGCCCTCACTAAAATTGGGCACGCACTCAATAAGACGCTTAGACATAGGTTGTTGATTAGCTGTTGTTTTTGGCCCAAAAAAGACCGAATAAAGAGGCGCTTAGAACAAAAGGGCGACCTCTTTTTTGATGGCGGCAAGAGCCTGAGTATGCCCTTCTTGCGGACTTTCTTCTAGGTAGACCAACAAAACTTCTACATACTTTTGCGCAGGCAATTGCTTCCCTTCTGCTACCGCATCTAGTTGCTGTTGGACCCTTTGCAAAATCACTTTTGCTTCTTTTTTGGCCAATAAAATGATCTGCCAAAGCTCCTCAGACATATACATTTGCTGAGTCACATTATGCGAAAATTCCTCTTCTAGAGCAATTTGTAGTTGTGCACTATAACTTTTAGCCGATAATTCATCGGGGTCAAAACGCTGCAAAAGGTCAACAATATCCAAACGATTACAATAGAGCGACAAACGCTCATAGGCATGCAAACGCAGGGGTAAAGTTGTTTCTTTATTGGCTTTTTGTAGCTCAATTTTGCGGCGTTCGCCCTCAATTTTTCTAAACTCTGCCTCTTTGAGCAAAAAGCTCTGCATAGCCTCTCTCTGGTTTTTCAAAAACTTATTGACAAGCACTAAGGTGCTCAAAAATAGCAGCAGTGCTGGCAAAGTAATTTGGACAATGTCTAACCACATAATGTTGATGAGATTTAATTTTAGGCGCCTAATATAAGCAGCTTGTTCTGATTTCCAAAGTTTCTGAATTCGCTTTATTGACTATTTTTTTGGGGCCCGCGGCCGCCCTGATTTTGGGGGCGGCCGCCGCTAGGCTTCGCCGCTCGCAGGTCTGCTCGGCCCTGCGTTTTTTTCGCTACGCTCAAAAAACTTGGTCTGGCCTTCGGCCACGGCTGCGCAGCGCTGGGCCATTGGCCCTTCGGGCCGGGGCTTCGCCCCAAAAGCAGCTAGCCAGTCTCCCCAAAAGAGACTGGCTAGACGATCATCACAAAATTAGCCGTTTAGAAGCTGGCCCCAGCCTCTTTAATGGCTAAGCGCAAAGCATCTCGCATACTGCCCGTGGTCCTAATTTCATCTATGGCAATACCCAACTCTACAATAGTTTGTGCAATAGGACCAGAAACCCCCGAAATCATGCACTGGCTCCCCATCAGGCGAGCCGCCTTGCTCATCTTAATTAGATGATTGGCGACTGCCGTATCTACAATGGCCACCCCACTAATGTCTAAGATAAAAAACTTGGCTTGCGTCTCTGCAACCTTGTCCAACATGGCCTCCATCACGTCTTTGGCCCGTTTAGAATCAATAAAGCCCACCAAAGGCAAAAGCAAAATCCCATCCCAGATTTGAGCTACGGGGGTCGACAGTTCTCGCAGGGCATCATTTTGTTCCTCCAAACTCAAAAGTGCCCGTTTGCGATAAACCTCCGAAACAATATCTAGGCCCACCTGCGCATACTTCTTAAACGCTAAAATTAAATCGGGATCCTTGCCCGCATGCTCAATCAGTTCATCTAAAACAAACTCCTGATAAGCCGCCAATAAAGACATAAAGGCATTTAGACTTAGCCCCAGGCCCAAAAAGGCATCGCCAAAACCCAGGTGTCGCTCTACATAGGCCTCATCTAAAACCGCAGAAATCATGTCACCCCAGATAATAGACTTTCCTTGGTCTATGCCTGCAATTAAATCCTCGGTGTAGTACTCCTCATAGCTAGAGCAATTGCGCATCCAGTCAAAAAGGCGATCAAATACCTTTTGCTCTAGGCCTGCTGGCAGTAGTTGCCCGGCGGCCGCAATTCGGTCCAAATCGGCCTGTTCAATAAAAAATTGCCGCCTATAAAGGGCTGCAGTTTTCGTTTTTTGCATAGTCGCTTAGTTTAGTTGGTCATTCCTTTAAAGATAAACAGAATATCCCTTCTTTTGTTGGTAAGCGAGGGTTTAACCTTAAAATAATATTCCGCAAAAAGCAACTAAACCGAATTTATTACAAAAAAGCTGTTAGCTTTTTGCTTAGGCGCTCTTAGAAAAACGAGCTAAACAAAAAAATTGGTCCCAAAAAAGCCGCCCCTGCCTGAAGGCAGGGGCGGCTAAAAAAATCGACTAATTCAATATTAGTTTTCGATTTCAAATGTTTCTGCGGGCAGATCAATATTGAACTGTACGGCTTCTACATTATACTTAATTTCATAACCACGCAAGGCGCGCTTTTCGGTATAAGGAACTTGAACGCCCTCTACTTCTTTGTAGTTGCTATATACGGCTACTTGTTGGCGGTTTACGCCTTTGGTGCCGGGAGTCGCCTGCATATAATTATGAATTTGCTGTACTTTCAGCCCAGTTTCCATATCAAAAAACAACTGATAGTTTTCTGTTTTTTCTGCATTTTCGCTGCGTACTTTATAGCATTTTTTGCCTTGTACATTGTCGATGCCCAAAAACTCAAAGCTATAGCCTTGTTTTTGCATGGCCAATTCGGCGGGATAAGTAGCCAAAAGCTGCTGTTTTTTAAGATTTTCAGCATCTAGTGCGCTTACTTTTCCATCAGAAAAATGTTGCTTACCATCAAAGGTTGTTGGAATTTCATTGCCACTCATCGTTGTGAGTGTGCGGTACTTTTGGCCCTGCAACATAATGCGCTCTTCGCCTAGTTCGCGGCCCGCCATAGAGGCAGAAGCTTTAATATAAATATTGTTTAGCTTTTCTAGTTTGGCTTGGCCACCTAGGGCATTAAAATAAGCGTCCATTACTTCTTCTGCGCTGCTTAGGCGGCTATCTAGCTCCTTTTTGCGCTTAGAAGAAGCTGCAGAGCTACTTGCTGCTGCATTAGTGCTGCGTTTTGTGGCTGTGCTGCTTTTGTCGGTTGTTTTGCTGCTTGATTTCTTCTTTTTCTTTTTGCCCGTAACGGCATCTTCGGCATTATCCAAGCTTTTGTCTACCGTTTTATCCACGGCTTTGTCTGCACGCTGCTTGAGTTTTTTCTCTGCACGCTCACGAGCGCGCTTCAAAAAGCCCTGAGCTTGTGCTTCTTGGGGCATGAGGCCCAAAAATAGGGCGAATACGGAAAGATAAATCCAATGCTTCATGAGAATTTGATTTTTTATTTAAAAAATTTGGGTAAATAGGCCTTCCTATCTCCCTATGAATTAGCCAGTGCTTAGCAAAAACGTTGCCTAAAGTAACGGTTAAGGGACCTTATTTTATTTTTATGGTGTCCTACAGGCCCGAAGGGCCGCAGGCTGAGGGATGGACAAGGGTGGCCGAAGGCCAGACCCAGCGGGCACAGCCCGCGCAGGGCCGAGCGAACAGCGAGCCCTGAAACAGCCCGACCCGCCCGCAGGGCGGGGCAGCCCCAAAACCATTAGAACTTGAACATCCAGTAAAAAAACTGTTTGACAGAGGGTTGTTTGCCATATAATAGGATGCCGATGCGGTAAATGCGGCCCGATAGCCAAATCATGGCGATGGCCGAAAGGAAAAGGATGCCGAGGGAGAGGCCCAGCTGCCAGAGGGGTGGGTCAAAAGCGAGGCGGGCGGGCATGATAACGGGGGCAAAAAAGGGCACATAAGAGGCGTATTCGACCAAGCTGCCATGGGGGTTTTCGATGGCTTGTAGGCCAATGAGCATAGCGGCCACCACGGGGATAGTCACGATAATGGTGAGTGATTGCCCCTCTCCCCAATCGTCGCCCATAGCGGCACCAATGGCGGCAAAAATAGAGGCGTAAAGGGTGTAGCCGAGTAAGAAAAAGGCCAAAAAGCAGCTCATTAAATAGCTGTAATTAAATTGGCTGAAGCCCTCTAGATTGTCCATAATCATCAGCATTTGGTCCTCTTCTAGGCCGCTGCCGCTGGGCAAAGGCGAGCTACTGGCCGCAGGTAGGGCCACAAATAAGCTGAGGATGAGCTGCAGCGTAGGGATACTTAGGCCCCAGATGAGAAATTGGGTGAGGCCCACGGCCCCCACGCCAATAATTTTGCCCAGCATCAATTGAAAAGGCTTAACCGAAGAGATGACAATTTCGACGATTCGGCTGGTTTTTTCTTCCATGACCGAGCGCATGACCATATTGCCATAAATCAGGATGACCATATAGATGAGCATCATCATGCCGCCCCCTAAAAAGCTGGCCAAATAGACCTGAGCAGAGGCGGCCGTTTCTTTTTCGCCGGCCATATTGAGCTGGTTAAAATGCAGGTCGCTGCCCTTCAATTCGGCCCGTTCTAGGTCCTTCAAATTGATGCCCAAGAGCTTTCTGCGCTCCTTAATGAGTCGGCGGCTCAGGCGCTGCCGAAGAATAGATTGGGCGCTACCGCTGAGCGGCTCTCGGCCATAAAGCTCTAGCTGAATGCTCAATAAATTGCTCAGATTTTCTCGGTTTTGGACCGCCGTTTTGGGAATATACAAAAGGGCATCTACCGGATTATTTTCTGTTTGCAGCAATAACTTTCGCAGGCTGTCTGGGCTCGTTTTTGGGGCCGAAACTAGGTTCAAACTGCCCGAAGAAGAGAGCGCCCCATCGGCCTGATTGAGCAGATTGGCCTCATCTAATACCCAAATTGTTTTTTCTTTACTCACGGCCGACATACTGGCAAAAATGCTAATACTAAAGAGCAATAAAAAGCCTAAGGGCGTGAGAATTGTGGTCAGAATAAAGCTCCTTTTTCGTACTCTAGAGCCATACTCTCGACTAATAATTAACCAAAGTTTTCGCATAATTTTATTCCTGTACCATTTCGATAAATATCTCTTGCAAGCTAGGCAAAATCTCCTCAAAACGCCGTATTGGCAGGCCTGCATCCACTACAGCCGCAAAAAGTTCTGCGCTTGTTTGCGCTTCTTGCAGACGGATTTTCAGCCAATCTTCGCCTTGGTCCAAGAGCTCAAAAGCCTGCGCAAAATCATTAGCGGCTGGGCCTTGAGTTTGGATCAAAAATTCGTTTTTCTTAAAGCGCTCTTTTACCTCGGCTACCTTGCCCAAAAATAATTTTTCGCCCTTGTTGATGAGCAAAATTTGCTCGCAGATTTGCTCCACTTGCTCCATACGGTGGGTAGAAAACAAAATGGTGCTGCCCTCCTCTTTGAGGCGGTAAATTTCTTCTCGAATAATTTGGCTATTGAGGGGGTCGAGGCCCGAAAAGGGTTCGTCCAAAATCAAGAGTTCGGGCTCGTGGATCACGGTCACAATAAACTGGATTTTTTGCTGCATGCCCTTAGACAATTCCTCAATCCGTTTCTTTTTCCAATCTTCAATATCAAAGCGTTGCAGCCAGGCGGTCATTCGTTTTTTGGCCTCTTTTTTCGAGAGCCCTTTGAGGCGGGCCAAATACATAATTTGCTCGCTCACCCGCATTTTTTTATACAGGCCGCGCTCTTCGGGCATATAGCCAATTTTGCGCTGCGTTTTTGGTCCAACTAGCTTGCCATCAAAGAAAATCTGGCCTTTATCGGCCTTAGTAATGGCACAAATCATCCGAATTAAAGAGCTTTTCCCTGCTCCATTCGGCCCTAAAAGGCCAAAAATCTGGCCCCTACTTAGCTCAAAGCTTAGGTCGTTTACGGCCGTATGCCCAGCATATTGCTTATAAACGGCTTCCAATTTTAATAAACTACTATCCAATCTTCTGTTTTTTTTCTTTTTTGGGGCTGCCTTTTCGGCGGGTTAAAACCCACCGCAAGGGTAGTATCGCTTTGCGATAATATAGAAATGAGGGTTTAAACCCTCATAAAATTGTGGTCGGCTCGGGCTGGGTACTTCTGTTAGTCCTCGAACTACTCCCCTTTTGGGGCTGCCCCTCCCGCTGGTCGGGTCGGGCTGTACCGCAGCTCGCAGGTCTGCTCGGCCCATCGCTTTTTCGCTTTGCTCAAAAGCTCGGTCTGGCCCTGCGGGCCACTGCTATCCATCCCTCAGCCGGTCGTCGCTTCGCTCCTCTTTTAGGACCTACTTACAGCTACAAGACCATTTTTTGCCCAAATCAATTACCGTAATTACTCTAGGGTCGGTTTCACAAGCGCCAATTACCACCCGCAGCTTTTGGCCATCTCGGCTAATGCCTTCATAGGCAAAAGAGGGACAAGGTTGGTCATTGGGTCTTGTTTTTTTATAATTGATTTTGCCTTTTTCTAAAATTTCCTGAATTTCGTAGGCATCAATATGTCGACAAGCAGAGCGGCAGCGGCCATGTTTGGTCATGCGCAAAGGCTGTCCCTTAAATTCTAGGTCCTCATAATCAAAGTCCTTTTTTAGTATACTTCTTTTGGCTGGCTCATCTGGCTGGCTGGCTATTTCTTGGCCAGCGCCTTCTTGCATCTCTAGTTGGCAAGCGCCCAAACAAAATAATAAAACTAAAAAATAAAAGTATCTCATAGCTGCAAGGATTATACTCACCTACTTATGGTCTAAATATTGATGAGCTCGATTTAAAATTTCTCACAAGATAAACTATAGATATGAAAAAGCTAATCGTTTTTTGTAGTTTCCCCTTGCTTGCTTTTAGCAGTATGCCTCAAGCAGCAGAAAATCATTTATCTACTGAAACAACAATGAACATGATGGAGGAAAACCCCATGGCAGATGATGAATATGTAATGACAGAAGCAGAAGCAGCCGCTTTTAAGGAACTTGCCTTTGGCTTGCGAGCTCGCATTAAAGCGGGAGAAAATATTTATGATTTGGACAAAGAGGCCAGTAAAATCAGTTTGCAGGCTAGAGCTGCCTGTGAAAAAGCCTTTGCTCTTTTTGAGGCTAAATGTAGTTTTGCCTTTACGCCCAAACCAACGGACCATTCTCCTAAAGGGATGAGAAACTATTTAGCCTATCGTCATGGAACTTGGCGCAATGGACTTAAGAACAATAAATATGTAAA
Organism: Saprospira grandis; assembly: GCF_027594745.1. Classification (NCBI taxonomy): domain Bacteria; kingdom Pseudomonadati; phylum Bacteroidota; class Saprospiria; order Saprospirales; family Saprospiraceae; genus Saprospira; species Saprospira grandis. The sequence continues at coordinate 32,992 of NZ_CP110854.1, forward strand.
AGAAGAGTCTAAGGCCTTTATGATGCTAGAGATGTGGCTTGCGATGAATAAAGCAGAACGTGGCTTCACCAATGATGGCAAAAAGGAGGCCCTAGAGTTTGCTAGTTTGGCCAAGCGTTTTTACCTCCGTTTTCTTAGCCCCAAAACTCGCATAGAAAAAGGTTATAGCCGAGAGCGCTATGAAAAAATGTATGGTGGTGCTGCTCGATAAGTGGAGGCCGCAACAAAAAGGGCTGCTCTTTTGCACAATTACAGTCAGTATGCTTTGGTCAATGAGGAACTGAGTCGGATGATGAATGCGCCATCTAGTCCCTTGGAGGCGAAGAGTCGGGCCAGAAAAATGCAGCGTTTAGTAGAAGAGCAAATTTTGGATAAAGACTATCAGCCAGCGAGCAGCAAAGCGATGCGAAGTTGGTGGCAATCTCAGGCGCTTTTGGCCAAGGCCAAGGGGCGAGATGAGGAAGCCTTGGCGCATAGTCAGGCCGCTTTGGACAGTATGGAAGAGCAGCCCAAGCTCATACAGGCGCAGGCGGCGGCCTACCTAAAACTGTTGATGAATCACTTTAGTTTTTCTTTGGGGTTGAAGGGAGAAGAGGCGCTTTGGCTTGAGTTTGAGAAAGCCGAGGCCCATTGCAAAAAGCATAAATTTCTCTATCCTAGGCTATTGCATCTACATTTATTATTTCTCTTGTATTGGCAGGATCAGCTAAAAGATGCGCAGATGGCCCAATTCTTAAAGGAAAGGAGTTTGCCCTTAATTAAGCGCTATGGTTTGGAGCAGCAGGCCATTTTGGGGCAGCTATTATCCCTGGCCCTATCGCCTTTGTACAAAGGCGGGCATTTTGAAGAATTGCAGCATTGCATGCAGCTACTTCAGGGTCTAGAACTCGCTAATTTGCGGGCCAAAACCATTGACTTAATTGTCTATTGGGAAAGTTTTCGGGCGGGCAAGCTCAAAGGGCAACTGGCAGAAGTCGAGCAAGACCTCAAGGGTTTGGGTCGGCAAGCCAACCGTTATCCTTTCTATGAAAAGAACCTCAAGCTACTGCTTCAGTTGGGCGATTTGAGTGAGGAAGGGCAATTGGACCTTTTAGCGCTTTATGCGCAGCAACTTCAGGCCTTGCCCAAAGATGCCATTTGGCAAGAGTGGAACCAACTCTTGCCTTTGACTGACTATTGGGAGGCTTTTCTTAAAAGCTAGGTGGCTCTTTATCGGCTGCACTTTTCCAGTTATAGGCTGTTTTTGGGCTGATTCCCAAAAAATCATGGGGAGATTCTACCTCTTTGGTCCATTCTAGTAAAAGAAGGCGAAAGCGGTTGAGCAGCTTATTGCCTAAATTAGGTTCTGTTTTCAAAAAGGCCTCTGCAGGAAGTAAATAATTTAGAATGGCTTGTTGTGGCAGATCAGCTGTTCCAGATAGCGGCTGGTCAAACTCTTTTTTGAGCCAATCGAGTACCTCTGGACCTTTTCGTTTTTGCAGCTCTTCGGGAAAATCAAAAAAGGCCTTATAAGCGATGGCGATCTGTTCTAGATCTCGGTAATTTCCCTTTAGTTCTTGTTGTTGCAGCCAAAGGAGAAATTCTGCTGCATCGGGGCAAGGCATTGCAAAGCGCATTTTTTTCCAGACCGATTGCCAGGCGCTAATAATTTTATGCGGTTGATTTCTCAAGGCGGTTAAGTTAAGCCGAAGCTGCGCAATTCGGTCAAAAAAGCGGGGTAAAAGGGCCTTTTTCAGCTCCTCTAAGGGCAGGCTGCTAGTAAAAATGAGGCGAAACTGATAGCGTCGGCCCTCTCCATCTCCCCGAAAATAATTATTTCGATCGGTAGAAATGGCCTGCATGAGGCGAATTTGGGCCTTTGTGTTCAGCTCTTGCACCTCCTCAATAATCAGGGCGCCCCCATTGGCCTCTTCAAAAAAGCCAGTTTGTTCATCAAAAAGTTGGGCAGACAAGAGGTCCTCCTCCTCGGCTATTTCTAGAGCATGCAGGCGGGGAATATCGCCTAAAATTGTTTTCAATTGCTCTAAATGATAATTTTTTCCGCTTCCTCTTTCGCCTAAAAGCAGAATAGAAAAGCCCTGCTTGAGATAGGTTTGCAATTCGGACTGAACAAGGTCTATCTCTGCAGCCCTAGGCAATTTGGGCAACAACTGCTCTCTGAGTTTGGGCAATAATTTATCTTGCACCCGCCCCAAAATTAGCTGTCCTTTTTCGTCTTCTAGGGCTTGAAACAAATAATTGGCGCTCGACAACAGCTCTTGTTCGATCAGTAATTGGCAGCAGAGGTACCAGGGGCCGAAAGCGGGATTATCCCAACAGAAAATATCACTAGATTGATTTGCTTCAATTTGTTTTTCTAGGCTCAGCAAACAGGCAGAAGAGAGCTCGCCATTTAGGGGATGAAAAAATATACGCCCCTTATGATAAGGCCCTAGACAGGCCTCTTTTCCAGCCCAAAACAGCCATTGTTTTTCTACAGACAACTGCGCTAAAATGGCCATAAAATCCTCGGCTAGGCTGGCTTTTTTCAGTTCATTTAGGCCGTCGTAATGGCTAATAATTTCCGCTATATCTGCTTTTGGTTTTAGGCCCAACAAGCGGCTTAGGGCCTTTTGGCTGCTTTCTTCTTGGCTGCTGGGCAAGGCCGAATAAAAAATATGTAGTTGGTCAAAAACGAAGGTAGAACGCTTCTTCCATTTCTCCAACTGAAACAGCAGCCGCCCTCTTGGCCGGGCCAAGCTGCCCACTCCTTTTTGGGCCAAAGCTTGTAAAATGGGAAATAAATCGGCTAGGGCTTGCCGATTAGACAAGGCCAGGTAAAGGACTTTTTTCTTGTGCATGATGGTCGTATTTAGGTAGCACAAAGCTAAGGTTTTTCTGCAATTCTGCCAAGCAGATCGAGCGGGCTCCCTTTGAGGTAAAAAATTACCGCCTTAGAAAAATTTAACAGTTCTGCCCTTTCCCCCTCTTTCTTTGCCCAACAAACCTTCGCTTCTGCCTTTATTTGGGTCCAATTATTTAACCCGCGTCTAGGCGCACAAGCTTTTTATCATGAAAAAAATACAGACTTTTTTGTTCCTCGGACTTCTATTCGCTGCTATCGGCCTACAATCTTGTAGCAAAGATGATGACCCCATCCCCACGGCTATGCTCATCAACAAAGTATCGGTTAACAATACGCCAACCTATAACTCCTATGAAAACCGCGATTGGGATACCAACTTTAGCGATGCCGATATGTATTTTTATATCGCTTATACAGATGGCAATGGCTACATTGGCGATGTCATTTATAATGGCGCTAGCAATTATGTGGAAGATGTCGCTCCTGGCGGTGGAATTACGCTCACCCTCAACAATCCTCTTCGAGTAGACCTCAATAGCTCTCTAGATTTTGCTATTGCCCTCTTTGATTATGATGATTTTGGCGAAGACGAGTTGATGGATACATCTGTTGATCTTATCGATATTTCTAGTTATAAGGTCGCCAATCCACCAAGCACTATCAACATAGAAGGCACAGATGGCAGCCGCTTCCAACTAGAGGTAGAATATAGCTACTAAGTTGGCCTTTTGCATTTGAACACACCCTCTTCGGAGGGTTTTTTTTTGGGGCCTGCCGCCTGCGGCGGCCGGGCTGTTTCGCAGCTCGCAGGTCTGCTCGGCCCTGCGCAAAATTCGCTATGCTCATTTTGCTTGGTCTGCGGCTGCGCCGCCCCCTTATCCATCCCTAGGCCGTTTGGCCTTCGGCCACCCCTAGGGCCAAGGCCCTAGGCTATAGAAAAAATTGTCATCCCCTCATTCGAGGGGATTTGCTGTTCCACTAGGCTCCATCAGCAAAGAAGGGCTTTAGCCCGCCAGTTTGCATAGTCTACAACCATGGGCTTTAGCCCATGGGGCCAAAATTGCCCAGCCGCCGAAGAAAAAAGACAGCTGAGCAGCCATAACAAGCTATTTACCATCAGTCCAAACCATTAGCTTATGTGCATGAATTGTTTTGTCTAACAATTTAATTTTCTGACTAGGCTTAACATTAGGTTTAAACTTTTTATTTAGCTCGTGAACCTCATTATAAAATGAGATCAATGTTCCATCCTGTTTTTTTATTGTCAAGGAGTCTATATTTATTCCTTCATAAGCTATTGATATATACATCCCTGCTCTATAAAGTTCTCTCAAATTCAAAGATAGTTTTTTCTCTAAAACCTCTTCTATATCCAACATTTCAATCACAACATACTCTGAATGGTTAAATACGACCTTGTAGTCTTTTCGAACTATAGATCCTCGAAGAGACATACATGAAACCATACAGAAAAACATCATTAGGCTAATAGCTCTTGCTCGATTCATCTCTTAATAGTTCTCTATTTCACGAATAATATAGGCAGGTTCTTCCTGTACATGAGCATTAAACGGGCAGATTATCAGTAACTTATTTTCAGTTGGAAAATGAAATATAAATGGCCTCCCCCTTGCATCTCTAGTTTCTCCAGATATTTTCTTTGAAGGCGGTAAGGATATTTCATCAGACCCAAAGCTATTATAGTAAAAATCACCTGCCTTTTGATAAGCTAGAATGTAAGTGGTATCGCTCAGCGCGCTAAGAGCAAGCGGGAAACATCCCAACTTCGATTTTTGCAATAAGCGATTTTCTTTAATCTGCCCCTTTTGATCAATAGTAATCATTCCTAAATTTTGATTATAGGATACAATTTGACCATTAGCATAACTAATTCTATGAAGGTAATGCTCATAAATACAACCTTTTGATTTTAACTCAGGGTAATCTTTTTTCCATTCTAAGCGCCCCTCTTGGTTTAGTTTTAAGAGGCTAAACTTATTAGTCAGCATCCTATCTTGATAATGCTCACTAACAGCCAAATAAATGTTATTCTCCTCCCCTATAGCTAAATCAGTTATTCGAGATTCTACATCAAGGCCAGCTTCCAATTCTTTCGGGACATTAAATGTTCTTAGTAGTTCTCCCTTTGCATCAACTAACTGAATTTCATAACTATTAGTCGAACTACTCGCCAGAAAACAAAGACTATCTTGATACCTCTTTATAAAAGATGGCCGTTCCTGACATTGCCGTCCCAAAGTTTTACGCCACAGAAGTTGCCCCTTAGCTCCATATTTAACTAAAAACTCAGGTTTCCCTAAAAACTTAGGTTTTCCAGATTCTTCCTCATTCAACTCTTCTGTCAATAAGTAGAATTCTCCTTGAATGACTTCAAAGGCATTCACAGATCCCTTTACTTCTAGTTGTGCCTGTTCCTGAAAATCGCCCGATTCATTTAATTGAAGTATGGCGTTCAAAGAAGTACTATCATTGGTTTCCAAAGCAGTACTCAAGACATAATGATTTTCGGCCTCTACGGCAGTCATCAAAAGGTTATAAGGTAGAAAAATTAGCTTTTCCTTTGCCCCATCAACTGAGGGCTCTCTAAGCTGACAAGAAAAAAAGAGCCCCGAAACAAGAAGCAGGAAACAAGTTTTCTTAAGTGCATACATTATCAAATAATTTTAATACAGACGAAGGTCCAAGCAACTGCTTTTTTGGGGCCTGCCGCCTGCGGCGGCCGGGCTGTTTCGCAGCTCGCAGGTCTGCTCGGCCCTGCGGCGCTTTCAGCGCCTTGGTCTGGCCTAACGGCCACTACTGTCCATCCCTAGGCCGATTTGGCCTTCGGCCACCCCTAGGGCCAAGGCCCTAGGCTATAGAAAAAATCGTCATCCCCTCATTCGAGGGGATTTTTCTTTGCGGTTGTGGTTTGGGAGTTGTTATTTTGAACCAGTGGGTTAAAACCCACAGCAACAAAAGAAGCCATACCAAACGCAATAAAATGAGCCGAAGGTTAAAACCATCGGCCCATAATGAGTTGTGATAAACAGCTTTATCATTTATAGCAAACAAGGGCTTTAGCCCGCTCTTTGTTCAGTCTACAAGCATGGGCTTTAGCCCATGGGGCCAAAACGACCCAGCCGCTAAAAGACGCTTTATTTCTTCTTTTTTCAAAAGATCCGAGAAAAAGTTGAGGGACTAATAAGTGGCTATGCTTACCGCCCTGGGCTGAAGCCCAGGGTTGTTAACTGAGCGAACTGACGGACTAAAGTCCTTGTTCGCTTTTTCTACTTATAGCTTTCCATTAAGCTTCAGCCCATGGACCCAAAACTGCCCAGCCGCCAAAGAAAACGGCCCAAAGAAAAAAGACAGTTGAGCGGCCTAGCGATGTGCAGGGGTGGCCAAAGGCCAGACCAAGCGGGCGCAGCCCGCGCAGGGCCGAGCAGACCTGCGAGCCCTGAAGCGTAGCGCCCGCCAAAGGCGGGAGGCCCCAACTGCAAATCAATATAGATGGGGCTACTAGTACAAATGAACGTCTATTTACCTAAATATATAAAAAGCATGACGCGATAATTTTGTCTTGCAACTTGGACAAGGTTTTTCACTTTTTGGAATTTCATAATTCTTTGCTCCTATATAAGCATCCAGGACAGAAGGATTTCCTATCAAACCCTCCCAACCGCAATGAGAGCATGAGATATTTTCAAGATAAATTCGCTGAAGTTTTCCATTGACCTCAACTAGATTATATGGCATCCATCTATTTCCCAATTTAGCAAACGCAAAATCTAAGTTTAGAATGCTGCCGTATTCTATTATTTTACTCACAAAAATTCGCCGCAATAGAGGATTAAACTCGTCTAAATAAAATTCTGAGTTCTCTACCACTTGTGCTAAAAAAGTTTTTTTTATAATAAAAAGTTCCTGATTATCAACTTCTTTTATCTCTAAATATTCTAAAGGAATCATATATTAGGTTTTATGGATTTATTATTTTAGCTTTTATTCCATTCTGTATCACAAAAAAGAGGCGAAAGTCCCTAGTTGCTTTCCGCAAAATCACTTCCCCTCTTCAACAAAGACGAACCTTGTGCTTGAATCAATAGAATAGGCATAAGAAATATGCTCATTTTCAATGATAATTTGCCCCCTTTTTGCAAAGGCTAGGTTGTCCTTAAAATATTCTTCAGGCTCATCACGAAATAGGTATAAAGCAATTCCCCGAACCCTATACAATTGAGCCTCTTCTATTATAGCGTTTTTTAAATTCGTAGGATTATACATTTTCATCCTATCCGTATCACACAACCTAGCTGCTCCCAGTAGGATAACATTAGCGTTCTCTAGATCCCCATTTTGAGTCTTCGGTATTGGTAGATAATAGTCAATGTAAAAATCCTCTTGTTTATAACTTTCAAAATCCCTTTTAATAGGTCCATGACAAACAATATGAATACGATCTACAGTCCCCTTGTATCTATCCTTAGTATTCGAACAGCTCAGTAAGAGCAAGATCAAGCTAATTTTTAATAATTTTCTCATTAAGTACTTTTAACATTTCATCTGCTTCCAAGAAAAAGTTGTGGGACTAGCTATTCAGTAAAATAAAACTCCCAAAAAGCAATCAGGTCCTTTTATTTTTGGCTGTTTGTCTATACAAAGCCAAATAAGAGAGCCGATAAAAATCAAATAGTTTTAGGGAGGGCTGAGGCGCAAACAACTGCTTTTCCCAACTTTTGTGCATAATTCGGTGTAGATGAGCCAATAAAGGGGCAAAAAACTGGACCTTCTTCCAAACCCGCCAAAGCTTTATATCGTCTAACATAGGAAAAGCGGCTGTAGTAGACAAAAAATGCAGGTTTTCTACGGCCTGCTTAGACTTGGCCAAAAAGGCCGTATTTTCATCTAGGCCCAAATGAATGACGGCATTATCTATTTGTCGAATCTCTTTTTTTTCTTGGGCCAATTGCCAGCCCCAAAGGCTGTCTTCATGCCCATACTGCTTGAGCTGCTCCTCAAAAGGTTGGGCCAAAGCCCAAGCCCGAGGCAAAGCAAAATTATTGCTCATAAAAGAGGCATAAGGCTGCGCTTGACGCCCTGCCAAAGGACGTACTTCTCGACTTCGGCCATAGTTCCAATGCAAACTAAATTTGGCGGCGGGACAAGCTGGGGCGTATTCTCTCCCCCCAACCAGCACCCAAGGCCCCAAATGATCGAGGTATTGGGCCAAAAATCTAGGCGAACTGGGCCAACTGTCGGCATCCAAATACAATAAATAAGGCTGGCTAGCCAGTTGGGCCAAACGGTTGCGAATGGCCGCCCGCCCAATATTTTTTTCTAGGAAAACCTTCTGCAAAAAAGGATGCCCCGACAACTCCCTCAACTGCTGCCGATAAGGCTCCGCAGAGCCATCGTCCATACAAATTAACTCTAAGGCCATATTCTCGGCCTGCATCTGCCGCAAAAGCTCCTGCAATAATGGACCTACCTCATAATTGTAATTGGGGATCAGTATTGAAAGCATAAAATAGACTAAACAATTTTTTAGTAAAAAGTTTTTATTCACTGAACGTTCAAGCTTGATTTTTGTGGTCCAGAGGAGCGAAGCGACTGGCTGAGGGATGGATAGCAGTGGCCGAAGGCCAGACCGAGCTTTTGAGCAAAGCGAAAAAGCGATGGGCCGAGCAGACCTGCGAGCTGCGACACAGCCCGACCCGAGCCAAAGGCGAGGGGCAGCCCCAAATTACTTTATTCTTCATCAAAAAAAACATGGCCAAAAGGCCCCTATTTATGCAAAAAACCACTACCCTTTTCTTCAGTTTTAGCTTTATTTTTATCCTCCTATCGGCCTGTACCTTTAGCCGAATTGGGCTGCACATGATGCCCGCCGTTTCCGACTACAAGCTGTTTCCCAAAGATACTATTTTTGCGGCGGCTTCTCCTTCTGCCTCCTTTGTAGAGGCGCAAAACCCCAATATTTTGCCCCCTTTGGCCCATTGGGTGCCCAAGGATTACCGCAAAGGGGAGGAAAATTGGGCGCAGTTTATGAAAAAAAGCCATAGTACGGCCTTTTTGGTCCTTCGCAATGATAGTTTGCTCTTTGAGGATTATGCCAATGGACATAAAAAATATGAGCCGCAGGTCGTTTTTTCTATCTCTAAAGCCATTACGGCTTTGTTAGTCGGCATTGCCATTGGCGAGGGAAAAATCTCAGCCGAACAGCCCGTTTCTGACTTTATTCCCGAATTTTCGGATCCCGAACGCCGAGGCATTAAGATTTTTCATTTGCTCAATATGGTTTCGGGTATTGATTTTAAGGATGAACGAGATTTTGGCAAACTGTCGGTCCTCTATTATAATAATGACCAAGATAAATATATTCGGAATTTTGATGCCGTAGAGCATCGGCCGGGGACGCATTTTGCCTATAAATCGCTAGCCACCCAGATTTTATCGAGCTGTTTGGAGACCGCCACCGGCCAAAGCGTGGGCGATTATCTATCGGACAAACTTTGGCAGCCGATGGGCATGGAATGCCCCGCCCTACTTACCGTAGATAGCCGAGAAGCCGGTAACCAAAGGGCTTTTGGCGGCTTTGCCCTTTGCTCTAGAGATTTGCTCCGCCTTGGCCAACTACTGCTGCACAAAGGCAATTGGCAGGGCCAACAATTGGTCCCCAAAGATTTTATTGAACAAATTATTAACCGCAAAGAAGATGGCCGCGCCTACTGGGGCTACCGCAACTGCTTTTGGCGAAATGGAGACCTAGAAAAGGGCATTTTTCAGGATCGCGACTTTTTTGCCTCTGGCTATTTGGGCCAATTTATTTATGTCAATCCCGACAGAAATTTAGTCGTCATCCGACAAGGAAAAAAAGAAAATTTCCTCTGGCGATATGTCTTTAACCGCCTAGCCAGAAGCCTAGATGGCGAAAGTACGGACCTGAACGACCACTGCCAGAATTTTTCGGCCCAATTTGAAGGCATTTATGCCGCCAAAGATGGAGAAGAAATTCAACTGATTGAACAAAAAGATAAAAAAGGAAACAGTTTCTGGATCTGGAAGGGGCCCAAAGAGAAAAAACAAAAACTCAAACGATTTGATGGCCTTTGTATTGGTAAAAGAAATTTAAGGACCAAAAAACGCCTAATTTTCAACAAAATAGGCAATAGTATCCAAGGGTTTCACCTAGATAATCAAGATCAGGTGGACCTCAAGTATTACCAAAAGAAATCAAGTATATCTCTTAAGGGCCGAAAAGCCCTGATGGCCGAATTTTAAAAAAAAGCCCCTCGAGCTCGCTCAAGGGGCTTTTTTGCGTATATTTTAGGCCTTTTTTTGGACCAAAATACGCCACTATCATGATTCTCGCCTTAGACCAAGGAACAAGCAGCTCTAGAGCCCTGCTTTTTGATAAAAATGGCCAATTGCTCGGCCTCGAACAACAAGAATTTCAACAATATTATCCCCAAGAAGCTTGGGTAGAACATGATGCCGAAGAAATTTGGCGCTCGCAATTGCAAGTGGCCCAGCGCCTGATCGAAAAAATGCAAATTTCTCCCCAGGCTATTCAAGCCATTGGCATTACCAACCAAAGAGAAACTACCATTTTATGGGATAAAAAAACGGGCCGCCCCGTTCATAGAGCCATCGTTTGGCAAGACCGCCGAACCGCCAGCTATTGCGAAGAACTCAAACAAGCTGGCCATGCCGATTATCTGCGCCAAAAAACGGGCCTGCTAGCCGATGCCTATTTTTCGGCCACCAAAATACGCTGGATCCTAGAACATGTTCCCCAAGCCAAAGCCCTAGCCGAAAAAGAACAGCTCTGTTTTGGCACCGTTGATAGCTGGCTGCTCTGGAAACTGACCAACGGAAAGGTCCATAAAACCGACCCCAGCAACGCTAGCCGAACCCTACTCTATAATTTACATACTGGAGAATGGGACCCCAAATTGTTGGATATTTTTGGCATTCCCGCTCATATTTTAGCCGAAATTTCAGCCTCTTCTGGCCTTTTTGGCCATACAGATCCCGCTCTTTTTGGGGCAGAAATTCCCATTACGGGTATAGCTGGCGACCAACAAGCGGCCCTCTTTGGTCAAGGCTGCTGGCAGGCAGGTAGCGTAAAAAACACCTATGGAACGGGCTGTTTTATGCTGATGAATACAGGAAATCAACCCCAAAGCTCAAATTCTGGCTTGCTCACTACGGTAGCTTGGGAAATTGACGGCCAGCGAACTTATGCCCTAGAAGGGGCCGTTTTTGTGGCCGGTGCCGCCATCCAATGGCTGCGAGATAGCCTGCGCATCCTCGATTCTGCCAAGGATTCTAGCTATTTTGCCCAGCAGGTAGAGGATACGAATGGCGTTTATTTTGTCCCCGCTTTTGCCGGTTTGGGCGCCCCTTATTGGGATATGTACGCTCGGGGCGCCATTTTGGGCCTCAGCCGAAGCAGCACAAAGGCCCATATCGTTCGGGCGGCCCTAGAATCGCTGGCCTATCAGAGCAAAGACCTGCTTTTGGCCATGCAACAAGATGCCCAGCTGCCTTTGGTCCAACTCAAAGTAGATGGCGGCGCCTCGGCCAATGATTTTCTCATGCAGTTTCAGTCCGATATTCTAGATGCCGAACTGCTACGCCCCAGCCTGCAAGAAACTACCGCCGCAGGCGCCGCCTATTTGGCCGGTTTGGGCGCTAAGGTCTGGACCAAAAGCGATATTCAGGGCTTTTTGGCCAAACAAGCTCAGTCTTTTCAGCCCAATATGCCCGCTGCCGATCGAGAAAAACGCTATGCCCGCTGGCTAAAAGCCGTCTCTAGAACTCGAAATTGGGCAGAGGAATAGTGTTTTATTTATTTTTTGGGGCTTGCCCGCCCATTGGGCGGGCCGGGCTGTTTCGCAGCTCGCTGTTCGCTCGGCCCTTCAGCGCTTTCAGCGCTTCGGTCTGGCCTGACGGCCACTGCTGTCCATCCCTAAGCCTGCGGCGGCTTCGCCGCCTGCAAAACGCAGTTGGACCTAATCGTAGCTCAGGCGGACCAAACGAAACTTATTGTTCCGCTCACTAATGGCTAAGGTCGTTTTTGCAGAAACCTGTTTCGCCCGCTGAAAATCAGGCAAAATCCCCGAACGCTTTTCTCCAAATAGCCGCTGCCGCTCGGCCTGCCCACTTGCATCTACCGTATATTCATATACTCGGCCCAAATAGCGAATTTCATCATTGTAAATAAACCGCAGATGACGAGCCGTTTTCATCAGAAAAAAAGAAGAATAGCGGCCCTCATCATTTTCTGATTTTTGCTGCTTAAACAAAACCTCCTGCCAATGTAATTGGCCAGAGGGATGCACAGAAGTTAGCAAAATATTCTCATAGAGGTAATCCGTTTGCTGCGCTGGGAGATGGTCCTGATAATAGGTTCTATGGTTGTTATAATTATACTTTCGGTAGCGCTCGGCCACCAATAAAATGCCGCCATCTCGGCGGGGAATGAGCTCTCGCAAACGAAGGTATTCTACTCGCCGCAGGTTTTTTCGCTTTTGGCCCGTTAGGCTACGGATTAAGGTATCGGGAAAAGGATGGAATTTTAGCAAAGCCTCTTCTTGCATATCATAACGCAGGTAAAATAAGCCTTCTACCTCATTGCCCGATTGATAATAAAGTCCCCCAATCAATAACTGTTGGTTGAGCTCATCATAATCTACTAGGTATTCATCTGTTTTGGCTTGGGCAAAATCAATTTTATGTTTTTTGCGCTCGCCTTGGGCAGAAATACTGAAGAGCAAAAAATGGTGGTCCTCTCGCCGCAGGCGATTATGAAACTCGAATAATAAGAGGGCCTGTCCCGAATTACAAATGACAATATGCTCCAAACGCTTAAAGTTCTTTATCTCAAAATCTTTAAGGCTATACTCCCAACGCAGCTGCCGATCGGCCAAATTATAGCAGCCCCATTCTATTTCTCGGTTATTCACCTTATGAAAGACCAATAATTCGGATTTATCTTGAGAGAGCTCCCAGCGCAAATCCCGATAAGGCACAAAATACTTAAAGAGCAAAAGGGCCTCATCAGCTAATTCTTGGCCCTCTGCTCCTATCTCCTTCATACGGATTTCCGTATTGCCATCAAAGTGCATAGCATAGATGAGCTGAAAGCGGTCCTTTTGCTGCAAACTCTCCATAAAGAGCAAACCTGCACGTGGATAGCTAATTGTGGCCTCCCATTCCTCTTCTAGGTTCATCCGGAAGCTATGAATGCCATGCTCCTTGCCTGGCCCTTCTCGATACACATAATAAAGGCTATCAATTTGGCCCAAAACAAAGCAATCTTTGTCTCGGCCCATACTATAAGCGGGCGAGCTAGTTAGCTGTTGTGCCCAAAGGGCCGAGCAACTCATAAGAAAACTGAAAATAAAAGGGATAAGCTTCATAAAAGGAGTTTTTAAGGAAGTTCATTGTCCGTACAATTTAAAAGTGCTAATTTTGGCCCAAATTATTACAGTTGGGCGCTAGCGCAATTGGCCTAGCGATGTGCAGCAGTGGCCGAAGGCCAGACCCAGGCGGCAAAGCCGCCGCAGGGCCGAGCGAACAGCGAGCTGCGAAACGTAGCGCCCGCCGAAGGCGGGAGGCCCCAAAAAAGAACAAAAAAAATCTAAAAAAAGATATTATGCGCATCTATTCCTTTCTTCTATTCTTTGGACTTAGCTGGCTATTTGGCGCCTGTAGTGCTGAAAATGTAAACGAATCGCCACAACAAAGCTACGATATTCCGGCCATTGACCAACTGAGCCAGATGATAGCCAAAAGCCCCAAAGATGCTAGTCTGTATGCCGATCGTTCTCGTGCATTTTGGGAGGCCGAATTGTATAAAGAAGCCGAATTGGATGCTGAAAAAGCCTTGGCTCTAGACTCTTCTAAGGTAGAATATTATGCCGTTTTGGCCGATGCCTATTTTGATAATCAGCATTCGCTCTCGGCGATTAAGGTCTTGGAAAAAGCCATAGATCGCTTTCCGCAAGCGGTTCCCCTTTATTTAAAATTGGCCGAAATGCAGAATATTGTCAAGCAGTATCAGGAGGGAATGCTTGTTTTAGATAAGCTAGAAAAAATACAGCCCAGCCAGCCCGATGCCCTTTATTTGAGAGGCAGCATGCTTAGAGATATGGGCGATACCCTCAAGGCCCTAGAAAGTTTTCAGGCTACGGTAGAACAGGATGCCGATTATTTGGATGCCTATATGCAGTTGGCCATTTTGGGCGATAAAATAGATGCGCCTTATACGGTCAGCTATATTGATAATGTGTTGCGGATTGATTCTACCTATGAGGATGCGCTTTTGCTCAAAGCCCAATATTATCATTTCCGCTCTAAGTATGAAGAGGCAGAGGCGGCTTATGAGCAAGGGATTTTGCGGCAGCCCATGAGCCCCAACCTCAACTATAACTTGGCCCTAATGTATTTGGAGCAAGGAGATCAGGCGGCCAAACAAACAGAAAAAGCGCAAGACTTTTTTAATAAAGCCCTGCGCCATTTTGACAATGCCACAAAGTTTGACCCTCAATTTGCAAATGCCTACTATTATAAAGGCCTTGCGGCAGAACGTTTGGGCAAAAAAGAAATGGCCCTCCAAGAGTATGAGAATGCTCTAAGAATGGAAGTCTTTTTGAGAGTGATAGAACCCAGCACCGTAGAAGCGGCCATAGCTCGCCTACGTATTTAATCTTCTGACTGTTCGTCTTCTTCCTCTCCCTCTCTTTCTCTGAGTTTCTTGTCATCAACATTTTCGTTGAGAAAGTCATTCAGGCGATCAATAGAAAAAGAGCTCTTAATTTCGCCAAACTCATTGATGTGGATTTCGAAACCCTCAAGATCTTTATGCATCTTGGGGGTTTTCCCTTTTTTATTCTTGCTCATAATTAGTTATTTTGATGAGTCTAAACTAAAGCTTTAAATTTTATGCTGCAAATCTCCCCTTATCTATTTTTTCTGTTGCTCTTTGCGTCGCCTTTATTTGGGCAGCAACTTCCGCTTAGCCAGGAGTATCAGCAGCAGGCCTTTTTTCTCAACCCTGCCAGTCTGGGCCAAGAAGGCGTTCAGCAAATACAGTTGGGCTACAAACAACAATGGCTAAATATGCCCGAATCGCCCAGAACGGCCAGTTTGGCCTATCAACATTGGGCGGAAGATAAAAATATGGCTTGGGGATTGGCCTTGCAACAAGACAGAACGGGCCCTAGTTCCTATACGGCCCTACAATTTTCTTATGCCTACCAATTGCAGCTCGGCAAGGTCCAAAAAGGCGAGTTTGGGCATCGCTTAAATTTGGGCCTTAGCTTATCGGCTTTGCACTATCAGCTTCGGGGGCAAGATTTATCGGCCCTAGACCCCAATGATCCGCTGATTATTCAGAACAATGAAAGCCAATTATTGCCCGAAGCCGCCTTGGGGGCCCTTTATCAAACAGAGCAATTTCAGCTGGGCTTTTCGGTCCCTCAGATTTTGGGCCTAAAGCTCCGCTTTTCTGATGGGCAAGCCCTATCTGACCTCAGAAGAGTGGCCCATATTTATTTGCATGCCGCAACCAAAATTGATTTTTATTCGAGCAGTTTTAGAAAGGCTGGAGATGCCCCCAAACACCGAATTATTCCCCAGATTTGGTTTAGATATGCCCTCAATTCTCCCTTTGGGGTCATGCTAAATGCCCAATATATCTATGACCAACGCTTTTTGCTGGGCCTAGGCTATGGCAGCGAGGGCAGCCTGATGGTTTCCCTGGGCACAACGGTTAAACAACGCTATCGGATTAGCTATATTTTTAGCCAAACCGCCAGCAATTTGGGACCACAACTGGGCAGTAATCATGAGCTGCTCTTGGCCTACACCCTTTTTGCCAATGGAAAAGGCTGGCAACAGCCAGCCATCAGCTCCATTTGGGCCAAATAACCAGTTGGACCAAAAAATGTTTAGTAAAACTCCTCTTTATTTGAATAAAATTCTATTTTTGTTTTGTCCACCTACTTATAGGTTGGTGAATCAACAAGTGTTTGAGGGGTTGTCTGCAAAGACAGCCCCTTTTTTATTGGGCCAAGGCCTTGATCTCAATTCTCCAGTTTTTGGCCCTTTTTTTATCGCTATCATTGGCATTGATATTTTGGCTGCTGCCTCGGCCTTTTAGTTGCAGCTGCTTGGCCGATACGCCCTTGGCCACCAAATAATCCACTACGCTTTTGGCTCTAGCCTCCGAAAAAAGGCGATTGCTGCCCTCATCTCCGCTGTTGTCGGTATGACCAGAGATTTCAAATTTTTGCGCTGGAAAACGCCCTAGGTTTTCAGCTAATTCATCCAAAATGGGCAAGCTTTCCGCTTTGAGGCGCTCTGTGGCCTTTTCAAAAACGATATTTTTGAGCCAAAGCCGTTCTTCGGCCTTAAATTCTTGGCCCTTTTGGTAGCTGGCCAAATCTACCTGCCCCTTAAAGAGGGTTACCGAAGCCCAATCTATATAAATATAGGCGCAATCTCCTTTGGCCCAATTTCGCATACTGAGCTCATTATTGTCCATAAAGTTTCCTAAAGTGAGGTAGCGCTCGCCCCCTTCTGCCTTATAAATTGCCGAAATTTCCTGCCATTGATACTGCTCCTGAATCAGCCCATTATCGGCTCGCAGCTTTAGAGAAGGCCCTGGCAAACTCGCATATCCTTCTTGTTTTTGGGGCGCTAGGCTATCAAAACGCAGCCCCAGTTCATCTATAGGGGTATAACAAAAACGGATAGGCCGCCGAACTCTCATTTTGACCAAATAGTCTGTATTGGCCAGAAGAGGACTTTCCAATTCTCCGGTCAGATATTCGCCTTCTTTGGCCAAGCCCAAGCCTGCATAGACCTTGCCCTCTGCGGGGGCAGGCATTTTTAGGGCCTGCAAATAGGTTTTTCGCTCAGGCAATAAGGGACAGCCCGGATTAAAAAAATTGACCTGCCCAGCTGTAAGCTGCCAAGCCGAGGGCATCGACACCAATTCGGTGCTGTCATCACAATGACAACCCTCTTCAAAAGAAGGGTTTTTAAGTAGGTTTTCTTGGGCAAAAAGTCCCTGGCCCAAGGCCAATAGAAAAGCAGAAAAAAGAAATTGACGCATAAGTTTTATTTTTTGTTTTTGGGGCTTGCCCGCCCTGCGGGCGGGCCGGGCTGTTCAGGGGCTCGCAAGCCTGCTCGGCCCTGCAGTTTTTTTCGCTTCGCTTCAAAAAACTTGGGTCTGCGGCTGCGCCGCCCCCCTTTCCATCCCTAAGCCGGCGGCTGCGCCGCCTCTAGGTCCATAAAGTCCTTTTCACTCTAAGAATACATAATGATGCCAAAAAGTTAGTAGTCTCTTGCCAAGATTTTTGCATTTTGCGTTTCTACAGGCGGCGAAGCCGCCGCAGGCCCAGCGCTGCGGAGCGGTGGCCGCAGGCCAGACCAAAGCCGCCTTTGGCGGCTGAAGGGCCGAGCGAATAGCGAGCCGCGCAGCATAGCGGCGGCCAGCTTGCTGGCCGCGGGCCCCAAAAAAAAAGGACCAAAACACAAAAGTGCTTGGTCCTAAAAGATGAACTCTTTATTTATTGTGACAGCAGTTTATTCTCCGCCACCAATAGTATAGGTCAGACCAACAGTAAGTCCACCCATTACGTTATAAGCCGTGCCGCGAGAAGCAGAACCTGCATCATCGGGGAAGGCAGAAGGGTTGGTTGAAGGGAAAGGAAGTAGTTGATTAGCTACACTATAACCTGCACTATATGCATCTTCGCCTTCGGGGTTGGTCAATGAGCCAGAAAGGTGGAAAAGCACCAAAATTTTCATATTTTCATCTACGTTGATAGCTCCACCCATTTCTAGGGTAGCCCCGATAACCACATCATTGTAGATTTTATAGTTTCCGCCAGTCAGTTTCTCCACCTCCATCAAATCAATATCTTCACGATCTACACGAAGAGCTGCACCACTATTTTCCTCATAGTTATAAACGGCCTTGCTCAGAAAATCTAGGTGAGGGCCAAAACGGAAATAAGAAGTGAAAGAGCCTTCAGTGCTTCCATTAAATTTTAGCAAAACGGGGACACGGACATAAGTCAATTTACGAGAGTATACATCCATCTCGTCCTTGTTGCTTGAAGAGGCTTTATTGATGTAATTTTGGCCTTGTTGAGAAAGGTTTAGCCCAACTTGAAGGCCCATACCTTCTGTGAAATTGATGCCTAGATGAGCGCCAGCATTGTAGCCAAAAGTGGCTTGTAGATCCATTTCATCGCCTTGGGCAAAATCTTCATCATTGATGATCCAGCTAGTGGCAGGCGTGAAAGTGACGCCAAATTCTAGGCCTTTTTGGGCAAAACCAAACTGTGCAGCCATTAGAAAAAGAGCTAGTAAACTTAGGTTACGCATTGTTTTTCTTGGTGTTAAGGTGATTAAATATGTTGTGTGCGGCAAAATTACAAATATTTTGGATAGAACTGCTATCAAAAATAATTTCTGTCGCCGCTTTTTAGACGCTGCAGGGGGGCATAAGTTGGAAAAGCTTTATATTTTGAGGGCTAAATATTGCTCCAACTCCCTAAATCACAATTATGAACAAGATTTTCTTTTTACTTCTTTTTCTGGGCTTCAGCTCTAGCCAAGTTTTGGCCCAACTTTCGGGTTTAGTGACCGATGAAAAAGGAGACCCCCTGCCCTTTGTCTCGGTTTATCTCCAAAAAGAATCGGTGGGGACCACCTCCAATATAGAGGGCCGATATTTACTTCGGCTAGCGCCCGGAGAGTACCAATTGGTCTTTCAGTATGTGGGCTACAAAAAAAAGGTCATCAACTTAAACTGGAGCGAAAACGAGCAACTAGAGCTCAATGTAGAGCTCGCCCCCCTAGATCTTCAGGCCCCAGAGGTGGTGGTCGATGGCTCGGAAGATCCTGCCTATGGCATTATTCGGCAGGCTATGAAAAAGCGGAAGTTTTACCTCAATCAGGTCCAAAACTTTAGCTGCGAGGCCTATGTTAAAGGCGCTCAGGAAATTAGTGAATTGCCCGAAAGCATTATGGGCCAATCTACAGCAGAGTTTAGAAAGCAACTGGACTCCTCGGGTAGTGGTATGGTTTATCTTTCGGAATCGGTATCCAAAATTTATGTCCAAGGTAATAAAGTGAAAGAAGAAATGATTTCTTCTAAGGTCAGTGGCGATGATAATGGCTTTAGCTTTAATTCTGGGGCCGCCATGATGGATATGAATTTCTACCAGAATTATACGGAGCTGATTGATGCCCGCCTGCTCTCGCCTATTGGCCAAGGCGCCCTTAATGCCTATAAATACAAGTTGCTCAATACCTTTTTTGATGAGGGCAAAATGATCTATCAGGTCCAGGTTATTCCCAAAAACCCCTTGGGCCAACTCTTCTTTGGCGATATTTATATTGTAGATGGCGAATGGTGCATCCATAGTACCGACCTCAAAACGACGGGCAAGGCCGCCAATATTTCTATCCTCGATACCGTGGCATTTAAGCAGCTGCATGTAGAGGTGCAAGATAGCGTTTGGCGACTTTTTTCTCAGGAAATTGAACTGGGCATCAATGTCTTTGGCATCGAGATTTCAGGCGGAATTATTGGCGTTTTTCAGCAGTATGATTTGGCCCCCGAATTTCCCAAAAAGCTCTTCAATAGTGAAATCTTTTCGGTAGAGGCAGAGGCCAACAAAAAAACGGAGGTCTACTGGGATAGTATTCGCCCCCTTCCGCTTTCCGAAAAAGAGGTCGTCGAGTACCATATTAAGGATAGCCTGCAGGAGGTCCTCAACGACCCCGCCTATATTGATTCTATGGACCGCATCGCCAACCGCCCAAGCTGGAGCCTGCTGCTATCGGGCTATAGCTACCGCAAACGCAACAAGGGCTATAGTTGGTCAATTTCTTCTCCTCTATATAGTATAATGTATAATACGTTGCAGGGCTTTTATGGAGATGTTAATCTGGGCTATAACAAGCGCTTCAATAAGGAAAACACCCGCTACCTCAATGCCAAGATGAAACTGCAATATGGCCTTGCCGATAAGCGCCTGCGCCCCTCGGGCAGCCTCTTTTTCCGCTTCAATAAAATCAATGATGCCAATCTAACGCTCAGCGGCGGAAATTTGGTCCAGCAGTTTGTCGAGGATCCGCCCATGAGTCCGCTGATCAATAGCTATACTTCTTTGGTCTATCGGCAAAATTATATTAAGGCCTATGATAAAACCTTTGCCCATCTGCGCTATTCTCAACGGCTATTTAATGGCCTTCGCCTGCTCTTTCAGGCCGAATATGCCCAGCGCAAAGCCCTAAGAAATCAGGCCGATTATAGCCTATTGTTTAGGGATAAAAGGGAGTTTTACTCTAACCAGCCCCTCGATTTTAATCAGCCGCCAGCAGAAGATACCTTGGCCTTCCAAGCCAATGACCGCCTGCTGCTCGACCTGCGCTTTCGCCTGCGTTTTGGCCAGAAGTACCTCTCTTACCCCAAGCAACGCATTTATCGCCCCAGCAATATTCCCGAAATTTGGCTGATTTATAAAAAAGCCCTGGCCCTCAACGACGAAATGACGGCCTTTGATTACCTAGGCGCCTATATCCAAAAACTCGATTTGCCGGTGGCCGGTATCGGCAAGTTTAGCTGGCGCACAGAGGCCGGCCACTTCCTCAATCGCAAAAATATGCGCTTTGTCGATTATCAGCATTTTAGAGGCAACCAAACCTTTTTTGCCCAAAATGGCAAGCAGTGGCGCAGCTTTCAGCTCTTGCCTTATTATGAGCACAGCACGATGGATTATTTTGTGCAAACCCATTTTGAGCACCATTTTAATGGCTTTCTCTGGAATAAATTGCCGGGCCTCAAAAAGTTGGGCTTCGAAACTATTCTGGGGGTCCACCACCTCTATACCCCCGAAAAAGGCAACCATCTAGAGTTCAATTTTGGTATCGACCGCATCGGCTGGAAGCTCTTCCGCATTATCCGCATAGATGCCGTAATGGCCATCCGTGAAAATAAAACCCCAGATTGGGGCGGAGTCATTAGCTTTAATTTCTCGCTCTAATTGCTCTTGTATTTCTTATGTTTTGGGGCCCGCGGCCAGCTCGGCAAAGCCGAGCTGGCCGCCGCTATGCTGCGGGGCTCGCAGGTCTGCTCGGCCCTGCAGCCGCCTTTGGCGGCTTGGGTCTGGCCTGCGGCCACCCGCTCCGCAGCGCTGGGCCTGCGGCGGCTTCGCCGCCTGCTAGATCTAGCTAGTTTTTGCCCTGCCGAATATAAAGAAAGTTCTTTTAGAGAAAACTAAATTTGCGTTTATAAACTAAAGTTACTACTTTTGAATAAATACAAACTAAAAGCGCTAAGGGCATTCCCTTGATTTTGGTCCAATTGGGCGTTTTACAGGCGGCGAAGCCGCCGCAAAGGCGCGCAGCGCCGCGGCTGAGGGATGGACAGCAGTGGCCGAAGGCCAGACCAAGGCGCTGAAAGCGCCGCAGGGCCGAGCGAATAGCGAGCTGCGAAACAGCCCGACCCAGCCGCAGGCTGGGGCAGCCCCAGAAAAAAACAAGTCAAAACGGCAGAATATATAGAAGGGAATAGCTTTTGGCTTATAGAGGGCCGGTTTAAAAAAGCAGCTTGTTTACTTATTTTTTTTAGTTAGAACAAGATTAAGCGGGCAAAACTACTTAGTTTAGGCCCAAACCGACTGACAAGCTGTCAGCAACTGGCAGCAGAAGCCGAGAGGCTTGCATTCATTACAAATAATCAGCATGTCAAAAAAAGAAAACGATTTGAGTCCAGAGGAAGAAATGGAAATTTTACCCTTTTTTAGTGTAGACGAGCAAGAGGAGCGTTTGATGCAAGAAGAGGAATATAGTTATGACCTTCCTGTTTTGGCATTGAAGAACACTGTTTTGTTTCCGGGAGTAGTGATTCCTGTGACGGTGGGCCGCGAGCGTTCTATAGCGGCGGTACAAGATGCCTATGCAGATGGTAAGCATATTTTGGTTTTTGCCCAGAAAGATATGGAGGTCGATGAGCCAAAATTGAAAGATTTGCATGCCTTGGGCGTGGTGGCTAAAATTCTTCGTTTGATCAAAATGCCCGATGATAGTTATACGGCTATTTTGCAGGGGCGTCGTCGGACGGGCAGAGAGCGCAAAGCGCTGCAGACCCTTCCGTTTTTGCGGGCCGAGCCTATTTTGTTGGTTGATGAGCCCCCAAAAAAGAAAGAGCAAATTGAGTTTGAGGCGACCTTACAATCTATACGAGAGAAAAGTGAGGCCTTAATAGATATTAGTCCGCAAATTCCTTCAGATGCGGTACAGCTGCTGCATAAAATCCAGAACTCTGGTTTTTTGGTCAATTTTGTGGCCACCAATATGCAGGTGAGCGTGAGTGCCAAGCAGGAGCTACTCAATGAGAGTAAGCTGCTCAAGCGGGCCAAAATCTTGTTGGAGCAATTGAGTATTCAGTTGCACATTACTGAGATTCGGGCCGAATTGGAAGAAAAAGTGCGGGAAGAGATGGAGAAGCAGCAGCGGGATTACATCCTCAACCAGCAGATGAAGTTGATTCAGGATGAGCTGGGCGAGAATCCGCAGAGCCAAGAAGTGGACCGTTTGCGGGCCAAGGCTGCGGATAAAGACTGGTCGGAAGCGGTGCAAGAAAAATTTGATCGGGAACTCCGTCGATTGGAGCGCACCAACCCCATGGCGCCTGATTACTCTCTTACGCTCAACTACTTAGAAACCTTGGTCGATTTGCCTTGGAATGAGTTTAGTGAGGATAATTTTGATTTGAACAAGGCCGAAAAGATTTTGGACCATGACCATTATGGTTTGGACAAGGTCAAGGATCGGATTTTGGAATATTTGGCGGTTTTGGAATTGCGCCAAGACATGAAAGCGCCAATTATTTGCCTCTTGGGCCCTCCCGGTGTGGGAAAAACCTCTTTGGGGCGTTCGGTGGCTTCGGCTCTTAACCGAGAATACATTCGGATGTCGCTAGGTGGCCTACATGATGAGTCCGAATTGCGGGGGCACCGTAAAACCTATATTGGGGCCATGCCAGGTCGCATCATTCAATCTTTGAAAAAAGCGGGGAGCTCTAATCCCGTTTTCATTTTGGATGAAATTGATAAAATGGGCCGTGGACAAAGAGGCGACCCCTCTTCTGCCCTACTAGAAATCCTTGATCCCGAGCAAAATAGCAGCTTTTACGACAACTATTTGGAGTTAGATTATGACCTTTCTAAGGTGCTCTTTATTGCTACCTCCAACTCCTTGAGTTCTATTCAGCCGGCCCTTTTGGACCGTATGGAAATCATTGAGCTATCGGGTTATTCGGTAGAAGAAAAGCTAGAAATTGCCAAGCGCCACTTGATTCCCAAGCAGCGCAAAGAGCATGGGCTTTCGGGCAATCAGTTTAGAATTGGGGCCAAAGCGCTACAAACCTTAGTCTCGGATTATACCCAGGAGTCGGGCGTGCGTAAACTAGAGCGCCAGATTGCTCGTTTGATGCGGATTGCGGCCAAGCAAATTGCGCAGGGCGATAAAAAGCAGGTTCGCTTTAGTACGGCTCAGGATGTGGAAGATGCCTTAGGCATTAAAACCACCGTTAAGGATATTTATGAAGAAAAGTTGCCTGCTGGTGTAGCCGTTGGTTTGGCTTGGACCCAAGTGGGGGGAGAAATTCTCTTTATTGAGGCCAGCTTAAGCCCGGGCAAGGGCAAGCTTCAATTGACGGGGAACTTGGGCGATGTGATGAAAGAATCTGCGGCCTTGGCCCTTTCTTACCTTAAGAGCCATGCAGAAGAGTTTGGCATTGAGGCCAGCCTTTTTGAGCAAAGAGATGTGCATTTGCACGTTCCTGCCGGGGCTGTGCCCAAGGATGGACCTTCTGCGGGAATCACTATGCTTTCGGCCCTAGCCTCTGCCTTTAAGGGTAAGGCCTTGCGCTCTCATTTGGCCATGACCGGAGAAATTTCTTTGAGAGGTCGCGTGCTTCGAGTAGGCGGCATTAAGGAAAAGATCTTGGCGGCCAAACGGGCTGGAGTCAAAGAATTGATCCTTTGCGAGGACAACCGTCCGCATGTTATGGAAGTAAAAGCCGAATATATCAAAGGCCTAGAATTTCATTATGTCAAGCGCATGGAAGATGTACTCAAAATTGCCTTGCGTTAATTTTAGCTCAGCGCTATAAACAAAAAAAGCAGCTCTTAGGAGCTGCTTTTTTTGTTTATTAGCCTTTCATCTTCACTATTTTCCGCTCTGCTCGCTTGAGGCGGAGCTTAATTTTTGCCTTTTTCACTGGGCTTTGATCAACGGCCTTGCTACTGCCTTTGGCTTGTAGCAACTGGCCCAAATCTCCGCTCCAGATGGGAATGCGAAGAGGATTTTCGCCTGTTTTTTCTTCCAGATAAATTTGAATTCGGTCCTCTCTATGGGCCCGCAAAGAGCGTTTAAACTGCTCTTTTACGGTTTTGCCTTTAAAGAGAGCGGGTAGGGTTTTGCTCATTTGGACCTCATTGCCCACCATAATTTCATACTTCCAATTGGTTTTTGTTTGGGTAGAATCTAGCTGCAGGCTATCTGTCATCCACTTAAGTGACTGCAGATCAATTTGAAAGCTTACATTATGCAGGGTTTTGGGCAACTTGCTTTCGCTTTTTTGTTCGGCCAATAGGACCTCTCCCGTTTTGCGATCGACAAACTGATAACTAAGGGCTACTTTTTCATTGGCCAAAAGGCGGCGATGCGGAAAAAGCACATGAATTTGGGTAGAGTCTAGCGCTAGTGCAAAACTATCTTGTCCTATTTCTACTAGGCCTTCTCCTACCGTATTATAGCCTATAAAATCAACGCCATTTCGCAATCCATCAAGCAGCAGCATAGCACGTCCCCGATAGAGGCGGGGCAATTTTGCTTTTAGGGTCACCACATAACCAAAATCATTATTTTGGACCCGGTCCATAGCCAACTCCTCTTCTAAGAGTAAATCAGTTAGCGTATCGGGGCGTTCAATCAATGGGCTGCGTTCGTTAATAATGGGAATTTCTAAATCGGGGATCAAGCTCATCTTCAGGCGAACTTGCGGATCATCTAGGTCCAGATAAGGAATAAAAAAGGCCAAGCTATCTTTTGCCTTCATGTTGGGCTGCTCATAGACCCCATGCAAAAGAGATGTAGGCAGGCTATCTTTGGGCAGTTCCTGCATAGGGTAAACGGTTTGGACCAAGGGTTGCCCCAGTAAATTCTCAAAGTTAATGCGCAATTTAGAGTATTGATGCACATCTTTTACTGCATAAGAAAAGCTAATCTTTATTCCTTTTGCCCCTTCATAATCTACATCTTCTTCTACAAAGGTGCCCGAATAATACATATAGGGCGGAAACTCTAGGGGTTGGAGGAAAATATAGGGTGCTGCTTCCACAATATTTTGTCCACCTCCATCAAAGTAAAACTCAATCTTTTTAATGGAAGAGTTCCAGGCATAATGCGGAATAAAATAGCTCAATCGGCCATTTTCGGGCAGTTCCATCAATTCGCCGGGCTGCGCTTGGCCTTCGACCAAAGAATAAAAAAGTGGAATTTTCACTTTTTTGCCTTCTACATCCGAGAAAACAAAATCGGGACGCATTTTTTGGCCCCTTAGGCTTTTGGGCAAAAAGTACTCAAGCACCAATTTTACACCTCGGCGGCCTTCATAAATAAAGTCATCTTGTATATAAGTACTAATGGGTTGTCGGCTTCTTTTGCTCAGGCCCATCGTATAATTTAGCCGTTTGATTTGGCCAAACATCTCCCCTTTTTGCGATTTGCGCAAGTCTTTGCTGGCTGCAGCTAGTGGCAGGCGGCCCAAAAAATCATCTTCTAGACCATCTTCATCATAAAAATTGATGTAGAGCTCCTCCCCTTCTAGGGCAAAAAATTGGGCTTCTTCGGCGGGGGCCTCATAGCTATTGGGCTGCAATTTAGAGCTATACACCGGGTAGTCACTCCCATTAGTGCTAATGGTCCAATAAACATCTGGCGCCCCTTCTTTGGGCGAACCAGAATCGAGCAAACGAGCCGTTCTCTTTACTTCCGCCTGCTCCATCTGAAACAAAATGCTATAGGTTTGCGGCTGCGTATATGAAATAGTATTGCGGTACTTTAAAAGGCCTGGCACCTCATAAATAAACTCAATTTCCTCCTGTGGACCTGCTGCTACAGCCAAGTCTCTGTAGGCCACAAAACGGCGGCGTTTCTGCCATTCATTGGGTTTTAGGACCAAATAGCTGCTGCTATCGCTAAATACCTCTTGCCCATATTTTCGGGCGCTAAGTTGCTGCTTATAGGTCAGCAAATAACGGCTATTACTAGGATATCGGCACTCAAAACTGAACATAATTCCCTTGGTCCCCTTGTCGGACATCTCGATATTTTGCTCAAATTTAAAGTTGCGTACCTCTAATTTTTGGTCTAGCAGATCAATTTTTTCTTGTGCCCATAGGCTGCCGTAAAAGCAGCTCGAGACAACAAAAAAGAGGGTAAAAAATACTTTCATATAGTGTGTGTGTTATTGCTCCAAAGAGCTATGATTAGGCTTGTTCTTCTATCTTTTATAGGGGCTGAAGCTGCAACTGACTATGCTGTATCTTTTTTTGGGGCTTGCCGCCTTTGGCGGCCGGGCCATTCCGTGGCTCGCAGGTCTGCTCGGCCCTGCGGGGCTTTCGCTTCGCTTCAGCCCCTGGGTCTGCGGCTGCGCCGCACCACTTCATGTCCCTAAGCCTGCGGCGGCTTCGCCGCCTGTCCACCGCAAAAAGGGCCTTTAGCTAAAGACATAATCGGCGTAGCGGGCCTCAATTTCTTCCAAAACGGCAAGCAGATCGGGCAGCTCCATCAGCGTAACCAGTTTTTTGCGGTATTCTTTCACGCCTGGCATCCCCCGAAAATAGTTGGTATAATGGCGGCGGGTTTCCAAAACGCCCAAAACGGGCCCTTTCCATTCTACGGCCCGAATAAGATGACGGCGAGCAGCATCTACTCGTTCATGAATATTGGGCGGAGCCATTTTTTCTCCTGTTTCAAAGTAGTGCTTAATTTCTCTAAAAATCCAGGGGTAGCCAATAGCCGCTCGGCCGATCATGATACCATCCACCCCATAGCGTTCTTTGTATAGCATAGCTTTTTCGGGGCTATCAATATCGCCATTACCAAAAATGGGAATATGGATGCGGGGATTTTCTTTCACTTTGGCAATATGCGACCAATCCGCCTCGCCTTTATACATCTGGGCCCGAGTGCGGCCATGAATACTCAGGGCCTTGATGCCTACATCTTGCAGCCGCTCGGCCACTTCTTCAATTTTGATGCTGTTATGATCCCAGCCCAAGCGGGTTTTCACTGTTACCGGCAGTTTGGTTGACTTCACCACGGCTTCGGTCAATTCCACCATGCGGTCAATATCTCTTAAGATACCTGCGCCAGCCATTTTGCAGACCACTTTTTTCACGGGGCAACCAAAGTTAATATCTAAAACTTCGGGTTGGGCTTCTTCTACAATTTCGGCGGCCCGCATCATAGAATCTAGTTCGGCCCCAAAAATTTGCACGCCAATGGGGCGTTCTTCTGGATAAATATCTAATTTGACTACACTTTTCTTTGCGTCTCGGATCAGCCCTTCTACTGAAATAAACTCCGTATACATCATATCGCAGCCCTGTTCTTTACAGAGTGCACGAAAAGGGGGATCGCTAACATCCTCCATCGGGGCTAGCAAAAAGGGGAATTCTCCCAAAGAAAGATCTCCAATTTTAACCATAGTAGTTTTATGTTCTGTTTTGCGCAAAAATACGACGAACAAAGGTAAAAGCCTTTGAATCTATCGCTTTTTTGGACCAAAAAGCCAGAGAATCGAAGAACTCCTCAATTTTTTATAAATTTGGTGATAAATGAACCAACTCCATGAGCGATAAAAAAATCAAAGAAAAGACCCTCCCCAAACTCAAGAAGCGAAAAGCCTGCACGCCAGAGCAAATTGCAGCCAATAGGCATATCTATGATGATCATTTTCGTATGGGCTTTGTGCGTCAGTTCAATCGAGAGATTTATAGTTTGATGGATCAAAACTATTTTCGGCCCGAATTCATTGGCTTTGAGGAGCTTCCAGAGCGGAACCGTCCTGAACATCCTGTTATTTTTGCCAGCAACCACTCGGGTATGGCTTTTCCTTGGGATGGGATGATTTTTGGCTCTGGTCTTTCTAAAATGCATAAATTTGATCCTAAAAAGCAACTCAGGGTACTTACGGCCCCTATGCTTTCTCAGACGCCAGCCATGCATCCTTATTTTATGTTGCATGCTTGGAAACTAGCGGGAGGCATAGATGCCAGCTTTCTCAACTTTGAGACCATGATGCATTATCCCGATGGCCAACTATTGATTTATCCTGAGGGGGTTCCTGGTATTGGCAAGGGCTTTAATCGTCGGTATAAATTGCAGCGTTTTTCTAGCTCCTTCATTCGGATGAGCTTAAAATATAAAACGGATATTGTTTGGTACTCCACCATCAATGCCGAGTATGTGGCCCCTTTGATGTACAGCCACAAAGGCGTGAATAAGGCCATCAATAAAATTGGGGTTCCTTTTCTTCCCTTGGGTCCTTTGACTCCGCTCTTACTCTTTCCTGCGGCTTTCTTTCTCTCTTTTCCCAGCAAAATGACCTTTGTTCGGGGCTCTCGGATTCGGCCCTATGAATGGACCGACAAGGCCTTTGAAGAATTGACCGAGGCCGAGATTGAAGACATCCGCCAAAAGGTACAGCAGCAATGCCAGAAAGAACTAGACCTAGCCAAGGCCGAACATGGCGGGCAGCCCTACCGTTTGGGCGAACTGCTCCGAGTCATCTTTAAAGGTTTTCCGCTCAATACTCCCTTGGGTTGGCCCATGCTATTTCATGAATTTGAGAAACAATGGCATCAGAAGGGCAAAAAAGGAGAAGAGGTAAAGGTATATAAAGGCTTTGGGGCCTCTATTTATTTGCTCTTCCGCAACCCTATTTGCTTCCTTTATTTTATTCCCTTTTTTGGTTGGCTGGCCCTAGTGGCTTATGGCCGTTGGCGCTGGGAAAACGGATTTAAGGAGAAGGAATAGGCTTAGCGCTGGCTGGCCTAGCGATGTGCAGCAGTGCGGCGCAGCCGCAGACCAAGGCGCTTTGCGCCGCAGGGCCGAGCGAATAGCGAGCTGCGAAACGTAGCGCCTGCCGAAGGCAGGAGGCCCCAAAAAACGCCTAAATCCTTTAGTTATTCTAAGATTTGATTATCTTGAGTCTGGCCCAATAGCGGCCATTTATTTTCATTACCTTATTAGAAAAAGGGCGAATGCAATTTCAATTGGATAAAGATCTCTGCTTTTTAGATTTAGAGACTACAGGCGGGGATATTATGAAGGACCGCATTGTGCAGATTGCACTAATTAAGTACCCCAAAGATGGCGGAGCGGCTATTGAGCGCTCTTATTTGGTGAATCCGGGGCAGCCGAGTTCGGCAGAGGCCTTGGCCATTCATGGCCTTGGTGAGCAGGAGCTCAAAGATGCGCCTCCCTTTAAGTTATTGGCCATTGAGCTGCTCGATTTTATTGGCGATTCCGATTTGGCGGGCTATAATTCTAACCGCTTTGATATTCCCGTTTTGATGGAAGAATTTTCGAGAGCGGGCTTTGAGTTTTCGATTGAGGGCCGTCGCTTGATTGATGCCATGCAAATTTTTTATAAAATGGAGCCTCGAACGCTTAAGGCAGCTTTGCGTTTTTATTGTGGGCAAAATTTGGAAAATGCCCATGATGCCCTAGCCGATACTCGAGCTACGGCGGAGGTCCTCAAGGGGCAAATTGAGCGCTATGCGGAGAGCAATTGGCAGGACCCGAAAACCGAAAAAATTTATGAGCGGCCTGTAAAAAATGATATGCAGGCCCTACATGATTTTATTCAGCAAGCCAACCGAAAAGTAGATTTAGGCGGCCGTTTTGTCCGCAATGAAGAGGGCATTATCCTCTTTAATTTTGGCAACCAGAAAGGGCAGCCCGCCTATAAACACCCCAACACTTTGCGCTGGATTATCGACAAGGAATTTCCGGTGCAAGTAAAAAATATTGCCCGCGCCATTTTAGGGGGCAAGCTCAAGTAATTTACTAACAAACAATCGCATAACCCATTATGAACAAAGTTGTGGCAAATGCCCAGGAAGCCATTCAGGGCATAGAAGATAATATGACGCTGATGCTTGGTGGTTTTGGCCTTTGTGGCATTCCAGAAAATGCTATTTCGGCCTTGGTCCAAGCTGGCATTAAAAACCTTACCTGCATTTCTAATAATGCTGGTGTAGATGATTTTGGCATCGGCCTGATGCTTCAGCAGCGACAGGTCAAGAAGATGATTTCTTCTTATGTTGGCGAAAATGCTGAATTTGAGCGGCAGCTCCTGTCTGGCGAGCTAGAGGTCGATTTGGTTCCTCAGGGCACCTTGGCCGAGCGTATCCGTGCTGGCGGAGCGGGAATTCCCGCCTTTTATACGCCTACGGGCTATGGCACCGAGGTGGCCGAGGGCAAAGAATGTCGAGAATTTGACGGCCGTATGTATATTATGGAAACGGCTCTTTCTGCCGACTTTGCCTTGGTAAAAGCCTGGAAAGGCGACAAACACGGTAATTTGGTCTTTAAGGGTACCGCTCGAAACTTTAACCCTATGATGGCCAAAGCGGGTAAAATCACGGTGGTCGAAGTGGAAGAACTGCTTGAGCCCGGCGAACTTCATCCCAATGAAATTCATATTCCTGGCGTTTATGTGCAGCGCATCTTCCAAGGTGTAGATTATGAAAAACGTATTGAGCAGCGCACTGTTCGTCAAGCCTAACCCTTAAAATTTAATCTTATGGCACTCGATAAATACGGCATTGCCCAGCGCATTGCCCAAGAACTACAAGACGGCTATTATGTTAATTTGGGCATCGGGATTCCCACTTTGGTCGCCAATTATATTCCCGAAAATATGCAGGTTTTTCTGCAATCTGAAAACGGCTTGCTTGGTATGGGCCCCTTCCCTACCGAAGAACATGTAGATGCCGACCTCATCAATGCGGGCAAGCAAACGGTTACGGCTTTGCCTGGCGCTTCTTTGTTCAGCTCGGCCGAAAGCTTTGAGATGATCCGGGGGGGGCATATTGACTTGACCGTTTTGGGCGCTATGGAAGTGGCCCAAAACGGCGATATTGCCAACTGGAAGATTCCGGGCAAAATGGTTAAGGGTATGGGTGGTGCCATGGACCTAGTGGCTTCGGCCAAAAACATTATTGTGGCCATGCGACATACCAACCGCAAGGGCGAGTCAAAGTTGTTGCCGAGCTGTAGCCTACCACTTACGGGCGTGGGCTGCATCAAAAAGGTAGTCACTGACTTGGGCGTCTTCGAGATCAAGGAGAATGCCTTTCATTTGTTGGAGCGGGCGCCTGGCGTCTCGGTCCAAGAGATTCGGGAAAAAACCGCTGGGGCTTTAGTCGCCTCCGATGATTGTCCAGAGATGAAATTAGCTTAAGATTTGAACCACTCCTTTTTGGGGTGGTTTTTTTTGGGGCCCGCGGCCGCCCTTTAAGGGCGGCCGCTAAATTCATGAGGGTTTCAACCCTCATTCATAGGTCATCGCAAAGCGATACCATTTTTGCGGTGGGTTTTAACCTACCGAAAAAAGCCTTAGGTCGCTTGGTCTGGGCATTGGCTAGCGCTGGGCCATTTGGACCAATGGACATAAAAAAAGACCCTACCTTTTGGGGGTAGAGCCTTAGCTAATGTCAAAAAAGTAGCGAGCTAGAGATCGAGCTTGCGCTCGCGAACATCGCGGTAAACCGCTTTGAGCTTCTCTGTACGACGCACCACAGATGGCTTTTCAAAGTGTTTGCGTGTACGAACTTCACGCATCAATTTGGTGTCTCTTACTTTACGCTTGTAACGGCGTAGGGCGCGGTCGATAGTCTCGCTATCTTTTACATTGATAATTAGCATAAAAACCCCCTTGGTTTAGGTTGAAAATAAAAAAATAAAAGTGCATCTAAAAAATGCTTCGCAAATATCTACTATTCTAGCTAGAATCCCAATTTATATCAGAATATTTTCGAGACTTTTTGCTGATTATTGGATGGCCCTTTAATAGATGGAATGATTGTTTAAGCTTCTGTGGTATTTCGCACAAAAGAAGCCTAAGAGAGGGCTTAGCTTTGGGGGTTCCTAAAATTACATTTTATCCACAACAGCAAAATGTCGTATCATCCCGAAATCAACCACATTCAGATGGATTGTGGTCATTTGTCTTTTATAGCGGACAGCAATATTATCCTATTGCGTATTGAGGCTAATTATTATATGCAGCTAGCCGACTCTTTATCCGTCAAGAAAAATCTTCGGATTTTGGCGGCCCAAAAAGAGAGCCCGGTATATCTCTTAGTCGATATGCGCCAGATTAAGGGGGCCAGTGCAGCGGGCCGCCGAATTTTTGCCGATAAGGAAGAGCCATTGGCAGCGGTTTGTGCCCTTTGGGTCAAGAGTCCGCTCTCTAAACTTTTGGGCAACTTTTTATTGGGCATCAACAAGCCTGTATTTCCTGCTGCTGTATTTAAGCAAAAAGAGAAGGCCCTAGCTTGGATAGAACAGCAGATAAAAGAATAATTTTGGGCGATTCTTCTACTTTTTCATTTTAGCGACTAAACTTCTTTCTCTTTGCTCCGTCTCTAGGTCAAGAAAAAGGCATTGGGCCAATTAGCAAAAAAGATAAACGCCTAGAAGATGCAAGCAACAGATTATAAAAAAGAAAAAATAGAATTGGCCTCTGGCTATATTTACTGGCCCTATGGACAGCCTATTTTAGAGCAGGTCGTTAGCAAGAACTATAAGGTAGAGACAAAAGATGCCCAAGAAATTGATCAGACGATGGCCAGAATGGCTGCTGCTCGTGGGCAAGCCGTTTATCATTTGGCCGATATTCGACAGATTAAGGGCGGCAGTGCAGAGGCCCGCAAACAATTTAATGAAGGTCCCCCAGCCTGTGTTCGGGCCACAGCTGTGCTGATTTCTGGAGCGGTTTCTAGATTATTGGGCAACTTCCTCATCCAATTGAATCATGCAGATATTCCCATTCGGCTGTTTGTTGATCGAGAGGAAGCTATTAAGTGGTTGTTGGAACAAGTTGAAGAATAAAAAATAGCCGCTGCGGATGCAGCGGCTATTTTTTGCGGTCTACAGGCGGCGAAGCCGCCTGCAAAGGCGCGCAGCGCCGCGGCTGAGGGATGGAAAGTGGGGCGGCGAAGCCGCAGACCAAGGCCGTTAGGCCGCAGGGCCGAGCGAACAGCGAGCCACGACACAGCCCGACCCGCCCAAGAACTCATGAGGGTTTTAACCCTCATTTTGTATAGCTTCGCAAAGCGATACTGCTTTGCGCTGGGTTTCAACCCGGCGGAAGGGGCAGCCCCAAAAGAAAAAAGGAGTTAGCACGATAGCGTACTAACTCCTTTTCCTATTAGCTAAAGCTCCCGTTATTTTTCTACGGTAAACTTATGGCTTTGGCCCAAGCCGTTGGGGGCTTTTAGGCGCAAAATATATTGACCTGCGGCCAAATTGCTGAGGTCAAAGCTATATTGTAGGCGAAGCGGGGCAATTGTTTGGCTTTGCAAAACGCGGCCCAAAGCGTCGATAATTTCGGCTTGGTAGCCGGCAAGATTGCTTGGCAACTCTAGTTGAATTTGGTTATTGGCGGGAATGGGAAAGAGTTTAGTTTCTCCGCTAGCTTCTCCAAAATAAAGCACCTTGACATCGCTATAGCTTTGGCTACCGTCTACATTATTTTGGCGGAGGCGGTAATAATTATAGCCAGCAGCGGGCTGCTCATCTAGGGTATTGTAAGTATTTTGGGCCAAATCTTCTTGGGCCGTAAAGCAGGCGATAGTTTCAAAATTGGTACCATCTAGGCTACGCTCGAAGCAGTATTCATCGCCAGCATGTTCGTTGGCTACAGTGGCAGAGAGTAGTGCTTGTTCATCTACTTTTTGAGCGGTAAAATCTAGGAGTGGAAGGAGTTGGTCTACTACATAGGCAAGAGTAAATGGGCTAAAGCTAGTGACGACATCAGAGGTAATGCTCCCAGAAGTGGTCGTTCCCATTAGGGAAGTATTACCTTCTGACTCCCATTGGTTACTTATGCTGGGGGCTTGTGTAAAGTAATGGCCCACCAACAAGTCGTTGAGATCGAGTACTTGGCTATGCGGGCCCCAGTGTAGGGTAACAAAAAGAGAGGCGCCAGTTCCAGTAAATACCTCGTCTAGGGTCCAGTATTCGATTGTAGAAACTTGGTCTAGTTCGGCGGTATTGAGGTTATAAGTTCCGTAGCCTTGATTAAAGTATTGGGCCACAAAAAACTCGCCTGTATTGACGGCGGTTTCGATACCGATTGCGCCATAAATGCCATTATCGCCGGTGGGATAAGTAAAGGCGTCGATTCCAGTTCCTGAAGTTTCTTTAAGTACGGGGCCATCAACATGGCTAATATTTGAGGCATTGATAGCGGCGGCATCTACATCAAAATATACTCTTTCTGAGGCAGAGCCCAAAACGATACCTTGTTGAAAATCCATTTCTTCATCAATATAAATATCGCTACAGTTGTTGATCAGAAAACCTGCGGGTTTGATCAGGCGAACAAAGCGGAAGCTTTCGGTGGCCCCAGCATTTGTTTTGATGATGGTTTGGTCTGTACTTCCGACAAACTCGACCACCGCATGAGTTTCATCAAAACCGTTATTGGCGGCATCATCTAACCAATCGCCATGCAGGCGGAAAAGGCCAATAGCGCTAGCATTGGGATCGTCATAATCGAGGAGGCCATTGCTGTTAATCAAGAGGCTACCAAAAACCTCCATACCTGTACCGGCAGTAGTGCCGTCGTTATTTTCTAGTTTAGAGATAGAAGCGCTGGGGTTTCCACCAATAATCAGGTCGCCCAAAATTTGCATGGGGCTAGCATTCGTATTGCTATTGAACACCTCTACGGCCCCAGTTCCTGTATTTCCGACCAGCATATCGCCTTTAACGGTCATGAAGCCACCACTACCGCTAAATTTCTCCGAGAGGCCAGCAAAGCTATAATCGCCGCTAACAGACTCCATATAGAGGTTGGGATAGAACATATTGTTCGTGACTACACTTACAGTACCATTATTGGCGTAGCGGAAATGCCAGTGAGCTGTAGCGGGGATAGTAGAAATACCATTTTCATAATTATCTCGGTAGGCGGCAACGGTGCTGCTTCCCGTTTTGATAATTCTTGCATTAGCGCCCATTTCCCAGCTTGCGCCAGTTTGGAAGTTAATGCCATTTCCTCCGCCAGCGCCATGATCCTCTAGGGTACCTTCTAGGAGGAAGTCGATCCCAGTATCTTCTTGGATACGGAGTTGAAGGCTTGCGGGAATCACTAGTTCTCCCCCAGCTTCTACCACCAATTGGTCAATCTCGATATCTTGGTCGAGCTCGATGAGGTGACCATTAAGGATGTGTACATAATCGCTATTATCGAAGCGGGGATAATCGCAGGCGGCCACCCAAGGGCCAGCGGCAGAGGGAGCCATTTCCCAGCTCGTTACATCGGTCCAATAACCAATAGTGGCAGAGCGGAAAAAGCGTTCGCTACCGATATTAAACTGAGCGGCTTCGGTTAGGCTTCCGCAGTTACCGTCTTCAATGACTTCGCAGTAGAACTGATAGCCATCATAATCGATCAAATTACCTTGGATCAATAAAACATCAGAAGTTTCTCCGCTTACCGTAGTGGCATTGGAAAAAGCGGCTGCGCTTACGGCTGTCCAGCCCGTAGCAGCCCCATCATTTTCGTTAAAGTACCATTGGTAAGTTAGGGTTCCGCCATTATTTGCGCTAGCAGTTACGCCCATGAGGAGCTCGCAGCTATTTACATCTGAGGGTTGAGTGCTAAAAGTGGGAGGCGTAAGGGGCGGGCCTGCGGGAGCAGCAAAAGTTCCCAAGTCAGAAACATCGCCAGAGGTTGCCGTGGTCCATTCTGAAGCGTCGAAGTTGGGGTTGGGACCTGTTACTGTAGTATTTCTACGATATAGGTAGCCAACTGCACCTACAACTTGATCTTCAAAATCGTCTACCACAGTTCCAGAGGGAACATGTACTAACTCTAAGCGGTCATCTTCATTATATCCACTTGTTGTACCTGCAAAAATAAAATCTTCCACTCCTCCTGTAGCACTACTGGCGCGACCAACCAATACTTCACCTGGGTTGATAGTGATTGCAGGAAAGTCAAAAGTAAAAGAAACATTTGTTGCTGTGAGGGTACCATAACGGCGAATCTCATAGTCTGAAAGATCAATAGGGCTAGCGGTACCATTGTAAACCTCAATATAGCCCAAAGAGCCGCCATTATTATCGTAAACCTCAGAGATGATAAGGTCTGTAAAAATAGGTGTACCTGCACAGCTTCCCACTTCTTCTAAGTATGTAAAGCTATAAGGGGTAGTAATATCACAAGCCGATTCGCTAAGCGTCAGTTGACCATCATTTGCGGCTGTGGGTACGGTAGCAATAAGTGTAGTGGCATCTACAAAAGTTATATTAGCAGCAGCAACGCCAGCAAAACTGACTGTGGTAGCAGCAGTAAAGCCAGTTCCTGTAATGGTTACTTCTGTGCCAGCAGGGCCAGAAGTTGGGGCAAAAGCACTTACCGTATGCGGGCAAACTACCGCAACATCCCCTTCTAGTAAGGCATCTTCAATCACCCAGATTTCATTATTACTATTATTTACAAGCTCTAAACGAATTTGCAAATCACTGACAGAAGGAAGTCCTGTAATTTGTAAAGTAGAATAATCTAAACCTCCTGAAGAAGAAAAACTTGCAGCAGAATTGTCCCCATCATAGGCAACAGTAGCCTGATCTACACCAGAAAATGACCACTGAGAGTTACTAGATCCAGAAATTTCTAACTCATCACTCCATGTTGCTCCGCCATCAGTACTAACAGCAACAACTACATTGTCTGCACCATCTGCACCATTTCCACCAGTTCCAGCAAAAGAAGCCAAACGAATGCTAAAGTCAATGTTGGTGTAGCCCGTAGTATTCATGCCTGTAAACAAGGCTGTTCCTGATTCATCATTATACTCATAGCCTTGTGTGCCACTTACATATCTGGGCTCTCCAGCAGGGAAAGGTCCTGTAGCCGTAGCTACGCCACCTCCTGTCGGAGTGAATGTCATAGCTGGTGCGGCTGGACTCGCCTCAAAATCATAAGTTGCAATTGTTGTTTGGGCCGATAACTGCCAGCCAAGTAAGCATAAAAGTGCTAAGTAGAGATGTCGCATAAGTAATTATATGATTTGCGAAAAGGTAGTTAGATGAGGTATATATTTAGGCTGCGAAAATACGTTTTGCAGCTATCTATTCCCCTTTTCTATTATTAGCTTATTGTTAATTAACAAGCCTTAATTTTTCGTACCTAACAAAGGTAGTAAAACTAGCCAATTTTACAGTATATACCCAAAGTATATTCCTCTAAAAGGGCAAATCATGGCAAAATTGGTCCTTTTCTCTTCTTTTTGTAATTTACTGCCGTTTTGAAATAGGCAAGGATTTTTCTTGCGTCTAGCAGGCGGCAAAGCCGCCGCAGGCGAGCGAAGCGAAGCGGCTGAGGGGCTGTAGCAGGGCCGCCAAAGGCGGCAGACCAAAGCCCGAAGGGCTGCAGGGCCGAGCAGACCTGCGAGCTGCGCAATGGCCCGACCCGAATGCAATGAGGGGCAGCCCCAAATTTTCAAAACAAAAAACACTTCTATAGTATGTATAAATATTTCTTGTTCTTTTTACTTTTTTTGGGCCAGCAGTTGGCCGCTCAGCGATTGAGTCAGAATACAGTTTTTGAGGCGGGTGTATATCGCCAATGGGAAGATTTTAAGGCCAATCAGCCAGCTTTTCCCTTGCCCGATACCAGCAGCTGGGCCCAATCCATTTCTCCAGATGGCAATTTATTGTTGTTGTCGGAGGCCAGCTGGGAAGTGCTTGATGCTCAGGGAGAAATTTGGGGGATTGCCTATCGGAATCAGCCTTATATCCGAGTAGAGCAGCCCAAGGGCCCGCCTTATTTGGTCCATTTGCATGTAGTTGGTAAAATTTCTTACTATTATTACCGCTATTTTAAGGAGCATGAGTTGCCCATGACGATCTACGACCCTTTTTCGGGCCAAGCCGTTGGGCAAAAAACGATCATCAATAAAGAACCTAGCTCTAAAGAACGTATCTTGCAATTCGAAACGGGCGAGCAGACCGATTTTACCTATGAAAATTTGCGCGCTTGGATTAAGGACGACCCCGGACTTTTACAGTCTTTAGAGGCCCTCAAAACAGAAGAATACGAAGACAAATTGTTTAAGATTTTACTCATTTATAACGACCGAAAAGCTGTTTATATCCAACAAGATTAATTTATGTGGACCATTTTCAAGAAGGAAGTTAACCTTTTTCTCAGCTCGCTGATTGCCTATATTGCCATTGCCGTTTTTTTACTCGGCACCGGCCTTTTTGTCTGGGTGTTTCCAGATTATAGCGTGATTAGCTACGGCTATGCTAGCCTCGATAGCTTTTTTAGTATGGCACCCTATATTTTCCTTTTCCTGATTCCCGCCATTACGATGCGCTCTTTTTCAGAGGAAATCCAAACAGGAACCATTGAGCTGTTGGTCACTCGGCCGCTTAAAGATTGGGAGATTTTGCTGGGCAAATATTTTGCAGCCCTCTTTCTGGTCTTTTTCTCTATTTTGCCTACCCTCATTTATTTCTTTTCGATTTATGAGCTGGGCGACCCCAAAGGAAATTTAGACATTGGCGCAAGTATGGGCTCTTATTTGGGCCTCTTTTTCCTCGGCGCCTGCTTTGCCGCTATTGGCCTTTTTGCCTCTACCCTGAGCAAAAACCAAATTGTCGCCTTTATTTTGGGCCTCTTTCTCTCGGCCTTTTTCTACGATGCCTTTGGCAGCATTAGCAAGTTGCCCATTTTCTTCGGACAAACCGATGCCATCGTAGAATCCCTCGGCATTAGCTTTCATTATGCCTCTATTAGTCGGGGCCTAGTCGATAGCCGCGACCTCCTTTATTTCCTTAGTATTATTGGTATCTTTTTGCTGGCCAGCCAGCTTTCCGTCGAAAAACGCAGATGGTAATGTCTACTTTTATCCACCCTAGCGCCATCGTAGATCCTGGCGCTCAAATTGGCGAAGGCAGCAAGATTTGGCATTTTTGCCACCTGATGCCCGGCGCTATTATTGGCAAAAATTGTAGCCTAGGCCAAAATGTTTTTGTGGCCAATGAGGTCCAACTTGGTCAAGGCTGTAAGGTCCAAAATAATGTCTCTATTTATACGGGCGTGATCTGTGAAGAGGAGGTTTTTCTGGGCCCCTCTATGGTCTTTACCAATGTGCTCAACCCCAGGGCGGGCATCGTCCGAAAAGCAGAATACAAAACCACTTACCTAGAAAAAGGCGTGAGCATTGGCGCCAATGCGACCATCGTTTGCGGCCTCCGTTTGGGCCAATATGCCTTTGTGGGCGCTGGAGCTGTTCTCACTAAAAACGCTCCCGCCTACTCCCTCTGGCTGGGCAATCCCGCCAAACAAGTCGGCTGGATGTCTAGAGCTGGCCACCGCCTAGAACTCAATGAGCAAGGGCAGGCTAGCTGTCCCGAAACTGGCGAAAACTATCAATTGCAAGCCGGAAAGTTAGTGGCTATTTAGTTTTTTTTAGGGGCTGCCCCTCGCCTTCGGCTCGGGTCGCTACGCTCCGCAGCTCGCAGGTCTGCTCGGCCCTGCAGCGGCTTCGCCGCTTTGGTCTGGCCTGCGGCCACTGCTGCGCATCGCTCATCCGCTCAACGGTCTTCTTTCAGACAAGCGGCCTTCTTCGGCCCCCTTAAGTTGTTAAGGGGGCCGATTTCTATTAGAATAAGTTAACTGCCTAGCACTTTCTTTTGAGCTTTTTTAATATATTAGCATCGCCAAAATATTAAACAGCACATTATTATGAAGAAAGCAGAGTTACAAGCACTTTTAGAGAAGTATAATAAGAATCTAGAAAGCCTCAAGACGCTTTTTAAAAGCGATGATGGCAAGATTGACCAAGAAGAACAGTCCGTTCTCGATAAAATTGGCCAACTCATTAACAAAATTCAGGGACAGCTCAGCGGCGCTAGTAGTAGCGAAAGCAGTAGCAGCAGCGAAGAAAGCAGCGCTAGTAGTAGCGAAAACGCCAGTAGCGAGGAGAACAGCAGCCCCAAAGAGGAAGCCGCTGCCAGTGGTCCTATCCAAAAAGATATTAAGGGCTCTGTGGGTAAAGGCGGAAAGAATGAGACCGAAGATGTTCGGGCCGTTCAAGCTATGCTAAAGGCCCAAGGCGTTAAAATTGAAGTCACTGGCGAGGCAGACAATGCCCTAACCAATGCGATCAAATTGTTCCAACGCCGACTAGGAACTAAAAAGCCCGATGGTCGTGTAGACCCAGGAGGAAAAACCCTTAAGGGCCTAAGAGGAGAAATTCCCGTTGGTCCCCCCTCTACGGCAGTAAGTGCCATTATTCAGGGTGGAGAAAGCGGTGCCGCTGGCTATAATGCCTATAACCGCGGGACCCAAGGCAATAAAATTTTGGGCCCTGTTGGCCCCAGAGAGTTGGTCAAAATGACTATTGCAGAAATTAAGGCGGACCAAGCCCGTAAGGGAGATGACCAACAACGATTGTTTGCCGTGGGTAAATACCAAATGATTCCCACTACCTTGGCCGAAGGCGTTAAGAAACTCAATATTGCCGATTCGACTAAGTTCTCTCCCGATATTCAAGAGTTGCTCTTTAGCGATTACCTAATGGGCAAGAAACGTCCCGCTATTCGCGCCTATATTATGGGCCAAGGAGATGCCTTTTCGGCCCAGATGGATGGGGCCAAAGAATGGGCCTCTATCGCTCGCCCTGATACTGGCCGAAGCTACTACGATAAACAAGGAGGAAATAGCGCACATATTACCGCCGAAGATTTCCTTTTGGCCCTCAATGAGGCCAAAGCCAGCTATGAAGCCAATATCGCTAAAGGCATGTCTCCAGATGATGCCTACCGCCAAGCCGTTTCTGGTGTAGAAAAACAAGCCAATAGCGAGGGCGGCGACGATAAAGCTAGCAGCGAAGAAAACAGCAGCTCAAGCGAAGATAGCAGCTCAATAACTACAGAGGAAACGAGCAGCAACGATAAAGAAACCACCACAGAAGAAGGCAATAGCAGCAGCGGCGACTACACCGTAGTAGCTGGCGATACAGGTTATAAAATCGCTGGAAAGCTAGGCATTAGCTTTGATGAGCTTTCTGCTGCAAATGCTGCTGTAGTTTGGACCAAATTGCAAGTGGGTCAAAAACTACAAGTTCCAGGCAGCAAAGCCGCCGAAACCGCAGCCCCCAAAGAGGAAACTCCTCAAATGGGTAGCTATACGGTAGTGAGTGGCGATACGGGCTATAAAATTGCTGGAAAACTCGGCATTAGCTTC
Organism: Saprospira grandis; assembly: GCF_027594745.1. NCBI lineage: Bacteria > Pseudomonadati > Bacteroidota > Saprospiria > Saprospirales > Saprospiraceae > Saprospira > Saprospira grandis. The sequence goes on from NZ_CP110854.1 coordinate 74,448, forward strand.
GATGCCCTCTCTGAGGTCAATGCTGGCGTAAAATGGTCGAAACTACAAGTGGGCCAAAAGCTTAATACTCCTGCTGGAGCTGGCACCGCAGCCGATGCAGGCACCAAAGAAACAACAGAAAACACCACTGTGGCCGAGGAATACCGAGGCGCCAATAAAACTTGGGACAAGCATACCAACAACAGAATCCCAACCCTTGATGCTCGGGTACAAAAAGCCGCCTATGGCTTTATCAATACGGTAGAACAAGAGCTGGGCATTAAGCTGCGTGTTACCTCTGCCCTACGCACTGTGGCCGAACAAGATGCCCTTTATAAAAAAGGCAATGTAACTAAGGCCCAAGGGGGACAAAGTTACCATAACTACGGTTTAGCCATTGATGTGGTAGAAATTAAAAATGGCCAGGCCATTTGGAACTGCGACTGGCCCAAAATTGCTGCCGTAGGAAAGCGTTTTGGCTTTGAGTGGGGTGGCGACTGGAAAGGCTTTGTCGATAAGCCGCACTTCCAAATGCCTTTTGGCAAATCTGTAAAGCAACTTTGTATTGCTAAATATCCCGATCGTGCCAAGCGCTTCGGTTATATCTAGGCCCTAGAGATAGGTCTTCAAAACAGCCTCCTTGAAAAAGGAGGCTGTTTTTTTGTTCAAGCCCCTGCCCTCTTCCCTGCACAAAAAGAATAAGTAAATAATTGTCAAGAAGTAGTTTTTTCCAACAATAGGTCCTTGACAACTGTTGGCAAGCATTTCTTGGAAAAATAATAGGCCAATGCAACTCTTTCAGACCATTTTTTTTCTAGCTAATGGACTGGGGGCTCCTATCTAAGCATTTCTTGGAAAAAGAATAGCACAATGCAACTCTTTCAGACCATTTTTTTTCTAGCTAATAGGCTGGGGGATCCTATCTAAGCGTTTGCTGGAAAAAGAATAGCGCAATGCAACTCTTTCAGACCATTTTTTTTCTAGCTAATGGGCTAGGGAGAGCGGCGAAGCCGCCATGGCCGAAGGCCAAACGGCCCAGCGCTGCGGAGGGGTGGCCGCAGGCCAGACCAAAGCCGCCGCAGGCGGCTGCAGGGCCGAACAGACCTGTGAGCCCCGCAGCATAGCGGCGGCCAGCTTTGCTGGCCGCGGGCCCCAAATCCTCCCCATCAAAAAAAATACTATTGGAAGGCGGCAATAAAGCGAGATAGATTTTTATCTTTGCGCTTTGGGTCTAGCACCCATTTATTTTATCATTTTATAGGAGCCGTAACGACTATGAAACTATCTCAGTTTAACTTTGACCTCCCACAGGAGCTAATTGCACAATATCCCGTAGAGAACCGCGATGAATCGCGCCTAATGGTAGTGCACCGCGATAGCGGAAAAATTGAACACCGTCAGTTTAGAGACATCATTGAGTATTTTGATGATGGAGACGTATTTATCATGAACAACACCAAGGTTTTTCCTGCTCGTTTGTATGGACAAAAGGAGAAAACAGGGGCCAAAATTGAGGTATTCTTGTTGAGAGAGCTCAATGAAGAGCAAAAACTTTGGGATGTACTGGTAGATCCTGCACGTAAAATCCGGGTAGGCAACAAGCTGTATTTCAATGATGAAGATGGCGTAGAATTGTTGGTGGCTGAGGTAGTAGACAACACTACATCTAGAGGGCGGACCATTCGCTTTTTGTATGATGGCCCCAATGAAGAGTTCCGCGCACAGCTTTACAAATTGGGCCAAACGCCTTTGCCCAAGTATATCAAGCGCGATCTAGAGGAGCTAGACACAGAGCGTTACCAAACTATTTATGCTAAGGAAGTGGGGGCCGTAGCCGCACCAACTGCTGGTTTGCACATGAGCCATGAGGTCATGAAGCGTTTGGAATTGAAAGGAGTAGAATTTGCTGAATTGACCTTGCATGTTGGCTTGGGTACTTTCCGCAATATTGAGGTAGAAGATTTGTCTAAGCACAAAATGGACGCTGAGTACTTCAAGATTAGCCAGCCCGTTTGTGATACCGTTAATGAGGCCATCAAGCAAGGCAAACGCCGTTGTGCTCTAGGAACCACCTCTATGCGTTCTATTGAGTCTTCTGTTTCTGCTCATAGCTTGCTTAAGCCTGCAGAGGGTTGGACCAACCGCTTTATCTATCCGCCTTACGACTTTAGTATTGCCGATTGCATGATTACCAATTTCCACCTGCCCAAATCTAGCCTAGTGATTATGATTTGTGCCTTTGGTGGCTACGACCTGATGATGGAAGCTTACCGTCAGGCTGTAGAACAAAAATATCGCTTCTATAGCTATGGAGACGCTATGTTGATTCTCTAATTTGCATCTCTCTCCTTCTAAAGGCAGGATCTACATCGGTCCTGCCTTTTTTAATGAACTCTACTAAATGTTCTTCCTATGAAAAAATACCTGAAAAGCATTAAGCAACAACTGATCGATAACCCCTATCAGGCAGAGGGACAAAGAGCAAGCGACCGAGAAAAGGCCAAAACGCCTAGCCGAACAGATATTATTAACTATCTATTGGCCCAAACGGCCAAGCATAATGCGGCTAGCGAATACCTAGAAATTGGGGTGCGCAATCCCGATCACAACTTTAACCTCATTCAGGCTAAAAATAAGTATAGTGTAGATCCCGGTGTCGAGTTTGAAGAAAATCCCGTAGATTTTAAGCTCACTAGCGACCAGTTTTTTGAGCAGTTGGCCCAAGGAAAAGTCCTTTCTCCAAACCATCGCTTTGATGTCATTTTTATTGATGGCCTGCACCTAGCCGAACAGGTGGACCGCGATATTGAGCATGCCCTACAGTTTATTCAACCGCATGGCTTTGTTGTTCTACACGATTGTAATCCGCCCACAGAATACCATGCCCGAGAGGATTATGCCTACCATCATTCGCCCGCTAGAGGCTACTGGAATGGCACCACTTGGAAGGCCTTTTTTAAGTGGAGACAAGAGCAGAGCATTCAGTCTTGCTGCATCGATAGCGATTGGGGCGTAGGCATTTTGTCAAAAACGCAGCCCCTAGGGCCCGCCTGCCCCCCCTCAAAATCCATTTTTTGAATATAAAGTGATGGAAGCTAACAGAAAAGAACAGTTGGGCCTCCTCTCTTTTGATGAACTAAAAGAAAAACTCGCTTAATGCAAGCTTATCTCGATTTACTCGATCATATTTTAAAGGAGGGCGTAGATAAAGGCGATAGGACAGGCACTGGTACCCGCTCTGTTTTTGGCTACCAAATGCGCTTTAATCTGCAAGAAGGCTTTCCCCTACTGACCACCAAAAAGCTCCATCTCAAGTCCATTATTCACGAGCTGCTCTGGTTCCTCCAAGGCGATACCAATGTCGCTTATTTGCAGGAACATGGGGTGCGCATCTGGAACGAATGGGCCGATGAAAATGGAGAATTGGGCCCCGTTTATGGCAAACAATGGAGAAGCTGGAGCAACCATAAGGGCGAGAGCATTGACCAAATCCAGCAGGCTATTGAGCTGATTAAAAACAATCCCAACTCCCGACGCATTATTGTTTCGGCCTGGAATGTAGCCGATTTGCCAGAGATGGCCCTCTCTCCCTGCCACTGCCTTTTTCAGTTTTATGTGGCCCATGGAAAACTCTCTTGCCAGCTCTATCAGCGCAGCGCCGACGCCTTTTTGGGCGTTCCCTTCAATATTGCCTCCTATGCCCTGCTGACCCTCATGATGGCGCAGGTAACGGGCCTAGAAGCTGGCGATTTTGTGCATACTTTTGGCGATTTGCACCTCTACCAAAACCATTTGGAGCAGGCCCAAACACAACTAGCAAGAGCCCCTCGTCCCTTGCCCAAGATGAAGATCAACCCTGAAAAAACGGATCTCTTTAGCTTTGTCTATGAAGATTTCCAACTAGAAAACTACGATCCCCATCCCCATATTAAGGCCAAGGTCTCTATTTAATTTTTTTTGGGGCTGCCCCGCCCTGCGGGCGGGTCGGGCTATGCCGCAGCTCGCAGGTCTGCTCGGCCCTGCAGCGCTTTCAGCGCTTTGGTCTGCCGCTGCGCGGCCCTGCTATCTATCCCTCAGCCGAAGGCCCTTCGGGCCTGTACACTGCAAAATATTCATCTTATGGCCAAGTCCTACTACATTATATACAAGCCCTACCGCATGCTCTCGCAATTTACGCAAGAGCATCCCGATCATATCACTTTGGCCCATCTCGAGCTAGGTTTTCCCAAAGACGTCTATCCCGTTGGCCGTCTGGATGCCGATAGTGAGGGCCTTTTGCTACTCAGCAATGACAATCTGCTCAAAACTCGTTTATTGGCCCCAAAAAATGCCCATTGGCGCTACTATTTGGTCCAAGTAGAGGGCGAGCCTCAGGAGGAAGATCTAGAAAAGTTGCGGGCGGGCGGTTTATCCATCAAGCTCCCCTCTAAGAAGCGCTATGCCTGCTTGCCGGCCAAAGCAGAGCGTTTGGAGCAGCCGCCCGCCCTACCTGAGCGGGATCCGCCTGTGCGTTTTCGGGCCAATATTCCCACCAGCTGGCTGCGCATCGGCTTGCGAGAGGGCAAAAACCGCCAAATCCGTAAAATGACCGCTGCCATAGGCTTTCCCACCCTGCGTTTGCTCCGCCATCAGATTGGCCAATGGAAAATGCCTGAAAATATGCAGGCTGGCGACTGCATTCAGCTCACTGCAGAAGAGGCCCAGACCTTATTGAAATAGTGTCTAGCAAAAAACAAATTCAAATTTTTGAGCAGGATCGCCTCTATTTGGGGGCAGACCTCAGCTCCGATGAACTGCAAAGCCTTTTGCAGCTAGGGTCGCCCTATGTATTTCCTCTTCATCAGGGATTGCGTTGGGGCAACTTTGTGGGCCTAGTCGAAACGGAGCAGCTTTGTCTAGAGATTTTGCCCAAGCTAGAAAAAGCCCAAACCAAAAACCAAAAAGAGCATCGGCAGATATTGCAAGATCTGCTAGCCTATAGCCAGGCCGAAGAACTGGCGCATTGGCAAAGCTGGGCCAAACAAGCTAGCGAAAAGGGGCCCTGGCTCAGTCATTATCGGCAGAAGTTTTTGGCCGAGCTAGAAAAATTTTGGCAGGGACCCCAAGAGTATCAGGGAGGGCGGCAGGGCCGCCGCAGCAAAAACTGGAAGGGCCAAATTCACTTTTCTAAATTGCAGCCACCGGCCAAACTTTGGCCCTATATGCGGCAGAGCAGCAAAAGGCCCCAACCCTTTTTGCAGCTATTGGTCTGGACCCTCAAGGAGCTGGCTGCCCAGGGCTTGTCCCCCAAAGAAAAATGGCAGCTAGAAAATATTTTAGCGCAACTACCAGCGGCCCCAGCTCGCCCTAGGCGCATTCTTTGGGCGGCCTATGCGCCTACAAACCCCAAGGCCCAACTTCTTTTTGAGTTGGCTCGTCTGCTCCTTAGTGGTCTGCGGCCATCGGCCCAAAAAGGACCAAATTGGCTTTGGAGCTTTTTATTGCCCATGCCCCCTTTATTTGAACAGTACTTGGCTGCTAGTTTGAGCGCCATTTGTCCCAAAAACTGGAAACTCTCCTTTCAGGCAGAAAAGCCCTTTTGGAAAAGCCGAAAACTGCGGGCCGACTGCTGCTGGGAAGATGCCCATGGTCGGCGAATTTTAATGGAATTTAAGTGGAAACTACTAGAGCAAGGGCTACCTAGCGAGCAAGACTTGCGACAAATTTACAGCTATCAGCAAGAGTGGGAGGCCGAAGAAGGCTGGCTCATTTATCCGGCCGCTTTGGGCCGAGCAAAAATGAGCTCTGCGCCCTTTGCCAGCGGCAAAGGACGCGCCCGGCTGCTAGAGGTCCCTTTGGTCCAAAATGGGCAGCTCAATAAACAACTGGGGGAGAGTTTGCTGCTATTGGCCCTACAAAATGGACTAAAGCTATAGCTGGCCCCAAGGAGCGAAGCGACTGGCCACAGCAAGGACTTTAGTCCGCAGCTCGACGACCAAAGGGAGTACCCGATGCGGCAGCAATGGCCGTCAGGCCAGACTGAAGCCCGAAGGGCTGAAGGGCCTAGCGATGCGGCGGGGTGGCCGAAGGCCAGACCGAGCAAAATGAGCGTAGCGAAATTTTGCGAAGGGCCGAGCAGACCTGCGAGCCCCAAAGCGTAGCGCCGCAAGGCGAAGCCGCAGCGGAGGCCCCAAAAAAATAGCAAAAAATTGTACCTTTAGCCCATCAAACTATTGATTATATATAACTACGTTTATGAACTTGAAGCAAATAACATTACTGCTCGCTTCCCTGGGCCTATTATTGGGTTTGGATAGTTGTCATTTATTGAAAGGAGGGGGCGGAACGGATGAATTAGAAACCGTTCGGACCAATAAGGATACCGCAAAAACCATTGTCGATAATGGCTACAAGCCAGAAATCACGAATCGAGATAGTCTGCGCAACATCAAGCCCGACACCATTGTTTGGCAGGATACTTTGCAAGAATCGCAGTTTAAGCAAATCATTGTAGAGTATAAAAAAATTGGGCAGCAGCCGATTATCAAAGACACCTTGGGTTGGATTGATTATGCGGGAAAAATCTATGAGGGCAATCCCAATCAGATGCGTCAGGCCGAAATGAAAGAGCAATATACCTTGACGATTATGTTGCCTTTTTTGGCCAATAAATACTATAAAAACGAGATTCCGCTTCGTTCTTTGCGGGCTGTAGAATACTATGAGGGCGTAGAATTGGCTTTGGATAGTTTGCAAAAAACCAAGCTGGCCCTAAAGGTACAAGTATTTGATACAGAGTCTAGTGAAAGCAAAGTTGACAGTCTGCTCAAGAGTAAATCTTTGGCGCAATCGGATGTCATTTTGGGTCCGGTGAGTTCTAAACTGCTACAAAAAACGGCCAACTTTGGTCGAGACAGCGGTATTATGGTGGTTTCGCCATTTAACAACAACCCTAGCGTAACAGAAAACAACATTTTCTATCTACAGCTCAATCCGGGTTATCCTGTACACTACCAACATATGGGGGCTTTTTTGGCCCAGGGCATTGAGACCCCTGCCGAGCTAAAATACCGCATTAAGAAGCAAAACCTGCTGATTGTGGGCCAAGAAAGAGACAGCAATGCTGTTCGCGAGCTAGTTGCGGCCTATCAAAAGGGGAAAAATGATTTGGATGCTCAGATTCCGAGCTACCTCTCGCCCAACAATGGTTTGAGCATTGCCAACATTCAAAAAAAGCTGAGCAAAGATGCCCTAAACATCATCATCATTCCCTCTCATCGCTCGGAAAGTTTTGTCTTTGCGGCCCTTAGAGAGCTGCACAGTTTGGTAGATCGAGTAGAAAAAGGCAAAGGCTATGAATTTTTAGTCATTGGGATGCCGCAATGGAAATACTACGAGCGCATCAACTACGATTACTATGAAAACCTCCGCCTTCATTTTAGCGATGCCCTTTTTGTGCAAGAAGATAGTCGGGAGGCCAAGGCCTTTATCAAAAAATATAAGCAGCGCTATGGCATTGCGCCCCGAGAATTTGCCTATATGGGTTATGATGCCACCCTTTACTTGGGCAAAATGCTAGAAAAATACGGCACGGGCTTTCCGGAGCATTTTCATGAAGCGCCCTATTTGGGTTTGCAGACTCGTTTCTACATTGAGGAAGTCATAGAGGAGCGGCCCTTGCTAGAAAATGAAGAGATCATTGAAAAGCCCCTAATCAATCGTTTTGAAAACCAATTTGTGCACTTTTTGCAATTTAAGGACTACCAACTTCGGCCCCTATCTATCTTTATTTCTAAATTGCAGGAAGAAATTGAAGCGCAGCAAAAAGAAGACTAAACTCTATTCCTTTTGCCCTGTTAGAGACAAAAACAACAATTATGTTTACTGGAATCATAGAAGATGCGGGCCAAATTATTGGTCTAGAAAAAGAAGGGAGCAATTTGCATATCAAAGTAGCCTCTCGCCTAGCGCCTGAGCTAAAAATTGACCAAAGTCTGGCCCATAATGGCGTTTGTTTGACCGTAGTGGCTTGCAATCAAGAGAACTATACCGTTACGGCCATTGAAGAGACCTTAATTCGGACCAACTTGGGCCAACTTCAGATTGGCGACAGCGTCAATTTGGAGCGCGCTATGCCTTATAATGGCCGCCTAGATGGCCATATCGTGCAGGGCCATGTCGATAAAACGGGCCAATGCCTTGCGGTAGAAGAAGTAGATGGCAGTTGGTATTTTCGCTTTAGCTACGAAATTGCCCCCGAGCATCTTTTGGTCGATAAAGGCTCTATTTGCATCAATGGCGTAAGCTTGACCGTGGTCAATCCTAGCCAAAATGAATTTTCGGTGGCGATTATCCCCTACACCTACGAGCACACCAGCTTTAAGCAGCTAAAAGTAGGCGATACCGTCAATCTAGAATTTGATATTTTGGGCAAATACGTGGCCCGCTATGCCGCTGTTTACCAAAACGCCTAGGTCCTTAACTAAAGGGGCCCCAAAGGAGGAAAGCCAAGGCTTTCCTCCTTTTTTCTGGCTATATAGAACTTCATATATAAATCAAAGGCCTAACTTCTTTGTAATCCTTTTAAAAAATCTCATTTTTGGGATTCACCAACTAGGAATACAAATTATGTCTGTACATCAGCCTGTCAAGAAAGTAACCACCCATGTTTTGCACGCCATGAAGCAAAGAGGCGAAAAGATTTCTATGCTCACCGCCTACGACTTTTCTATGGCCCGCATCCTCGATGAAGCCGGAATTGATGTTTTATTGGTCGGAGATAGCGCCTCTAATGTTATGGCGGGCCATGAAACCACCCTCCCCATCACCTTGGACCAAATTATCTATCATGCACAATCTGTTGTACGTGGCGTAGACCGCTCCTTTGTGGTCGTTGATTTGCCTTTTGGTTGCTATCAGGGCGACTCTAAAGCGGCCTTAAATTCTACCATCCGCATCATGAAGGAAACGGGCGGACATGCCGTGAAGTTAGAGGGCGGTAGCGAAATTTCGGAGTCGATTAGCCGCATTTTGTCGGCTGGCGTCCCCGTTATGGGCCATCTTGGCCTCACCCCTCAATCGATCTATAAGTTTGGCACCTATAGTGTGCGGGCCAAAAAGGAAGCCGAGGCCAAAAAACTGCTAGAAGATGCCAAATTGCTCGAAAAATTGGGTTGTTTTGCCATTGTTCTCGAAAAAATCCCCGCTCAACTGGCCAAAGAAGTGGCCCAGGCGGTCAGCATTCCCATTATTGGCATTGGCGCCGGCCCCGATGTAGACGGGCAGGTGCTGGTGGTGCACGATATGCTGGGCATGACCAAAGATTTTCACCCTCGCTTTTTGCGCCGCTACCTCAATATGTATGAAATGATGAAGGAAGCCACCCAGCGCTATATCAAGGATGTCAAAACCCAAGATTTTCCCAACGAAAAAGAACAGTACTAAGGTTTTTATTTTTTGGGGCTGCCCCTTCCGCCGGGTTGAAACCCAGCGCAAAGCGGTATCGCTTTGCGAACTTATACAAAATGAGGGTGGAAACCCTCATGAATAATCGGCTCGGGTCGGGCTATGTCGTGGCTCGCAAGTCTGCTCGGCCCTGCGCAAAATTTCGCTAGGCTCATTTTGCTAGGTCTGCGGCTAGGCCGCACCACTTTCTATCCCTCAGCCTGCGGGCCTTCGGCCCTGCAAAACGCCAAAATTGCATTTTTTCATCTCAAGTTATCATGGAAAAAAAATCTCTTGCTCGGATTATCCGCATTAGTTTGCTTATTGTTTTTCTGGGGGCCATTGCGGCTCTTGGCGCTGCCTATTATTACTACCAAATCATTTTTGGTCCCTCTTTGCCCAAAGAGAAAGAGCAAATTACGCTTTACCTAAAAGAGGCCCCTAGTCTAGAGCAGCTGGCCGACAGTTTGAGCGAAAAAGCTTGGCTTAAGGACAAGGCCAATTTTGTCTGGGTGGGCCAAAAAATGAAGTTTAAGGGGCGGGCGGGCCGCTATATTTTAGAAGATACGCTAAGCAGCTACTACCAGCTCTTTGCTCAACTAAGAAAAGGGCAGTCGCCTGTTCGCTTTACCTTTAATAATTTGCGTTTGCCCCAACAGCTAGCGGGTCTTTTGGGCCAAGAACTAGCCTATGATTCTTTGGCCTATTGGGAAGCCATGCAAAAGGCCGACTTTATGGCCCAGAATCAGCTTAATCCGCAAACGCTAATGACGCTTTTTATTCCCAACACCTATGAGCTCTACTGGAATATTTCGCCAGAAGAATTTGTAGACCGAATGAAAAAAGAGCACAATAAGTTTTGGGAAAGCAACAACCGCCTGGCCCTAGCCGACAGCCTTGGCCTGAGCCCTGCAGAGGTTTATACCTTGGCCTCTATTGTAGATGCAGAAAGTAATTATGGACCAGAAAAGGCCCGCATTGCTGGCGTTTACCTCAATCGGCTCAAAAGCAAAAGCTGGAAACTAGAAGCCGATCCCACGGTGGTCTTTGCCCAAGGCGATTTTTCTATCCGAAGAGTCACTAGAGAGATGCTCGAAATTGATTCGCCTTACAATACCTATAAGTATGCAGGTTTACCCCCCGGCCCTATTCGCATGGCCTCTCGCCAAGCCATAGATGCCGTTTTGAAGGCCGAAAAGCACAACTACTGGTTTTTCTGTGCCAAACCACCAGAAGAAGGGCAGCCCGCCCAACATGCCTTTGCCCGAAACTCGGCAGAGCATGGCCGAAATGCCAGGACCTACCAGCGTTGGCTCAATCAACAAAAAATTTATCGCTAAGCGAAAATTTAAAAAGGAGCAGATGTTTTCATCTGCTCCTTTTTTTGGCCCAAAATGGGGCATTTAGCCCTTTTAGTAATAAAAACCGTCCTAAAAGTGTTAAAATTTGAAGAAAAACTGCCCATAGTTTGCATATTAAAATCTGATCCGTACATTTGTATTGTCTTTGTGTTTATTTGTTTGGGTTTTTAGGGGAGGCTGTTCCGAATAGGAGCAGCCTCTTTTTTTTGTGCCTATAAAAACGTTTGATTTTAGTCCCTTTTCTGTATATTTAGGGCAAAGGATTTTAGAACGAAATCCTGAGCCAAAATACCTAATAGTTAAGAACCTATGTTGAAAATTAGTAAAATCAAGCCAGAGGACTTAAAGACCCTCACCTTTAATGATTATAAGAAGGTGGTACGTCTTCTTTTTAACGGCTTAAAGAAATTGCACAAAGGGCCAGAGCAGCCTGTAGAATTTGTGGTATTGACCAACTTTGAGTTTGCCGATAAGAAAGGGAAAAAGACCATGATTATTTTGCCGGGCAAGCAAACGCCTGAGTGGAAAAAAGAAATTAAACAGCGCCTTAAAGACAACAAGAAAAATGTTTTGGTGGGGCATTGTTTTGTGAGTGAAACTGATGGCCAGGAAGAGATCAATGTGATGCCCAAGCAGGGAATGGCCAAGGTGGCACAGATCCAAAAAATGGGCAAGCAGATGTTCAATATGGCCAAACTGGGCTTTAAGCTAGCTGCTGGTGCGGCAGAAGCTTCTAATGCGGCCTCTGCCTCTATGGACCAATCTGCACTAGAGGAGCAGCAAGAGGCCAAGGCCCAAACAGAAGACAGCGCCAAAGCGGCCAAAAAAGAGGCGCTTAAAGAAGAGCTCAAGGCTTTGGTAGATAGCTCTAAAGAAATTAAATCAGACTTTGACAAGGTCAAGGAATTGGCGGCTCGCCTCAAGAAGGGCGAAAGCCAGCAAACTGATTTGAGTTTTACGCAAGATGTCGTTGAAAAGGTAGAGCAATTTATCAATGCCTTTCATAATAGCAAAAAACCGATTCAGGAGCGCTTGCAGGGCCATAAAGATATGATTGCGGCCCAATTGCCCAAGCTAGAAAAGTTGGCCGAGCGCCTAGGCAGCCAGTCTTCTGGCGCCAATGCAGCAGATGCTACCGCTAGCCTCAGTCTAGAAGAACTAAAAGCAGGCATGGAAGCCGCTAAAAAAGCCGTAGATCAACTGAAAAAAGAGTTGGACCTAGATGCCATTTTGGCTAGCCTCTAACTAGCGCTTAAGATGATTGAAAAGGCAGAAAACCAATTGGTTTTCTGCCTTTTTTTTGAGGGTGTTTAAAATTTTTTGTTCTCCCTTTTTGTAGCCTAGGGGCGATGAATGGCAGGCGGCAAGCCGCCATGGCCGAAGGCAACAGCTTTTTTTGAGTACTCTAATTCCTATAAATCTTTAAAATAATCGAAAAAGTTTTCAAAAAACAGCATCCTTGCATTAGGCTGTCCACCAAAAAACTTCATCCCCTCATGAACAAAATCTAATTCAGGGATAACATATATCTCTTCCCTGAAAGTGAATTTTCGAATTCCATGCTGATCAAAAAATGCAGTCAGTTTTTCGTCCAAATCAAATTGTTCTTGGGTAAAGTATTCAAAGTAACTCTCTGTGTCAATCCGTTTATCCCAAGCCTTAGGATCTGGGTTTTTTACAGTACAATTAAACGTTAGGCGTACTACATCCACTAGTTTAGAAATGACTATAGTCGTGCTATAGTTAATCTCTAATTCCCCATACTTAAATGTGGGGTGATAAATAGAAGCGCTCACCCTTGGAAGATCGAAGTTGTCATAAATTTCGGCCGATTCTCCTAGTTCTGCTCTCAATGCATCTATTAGCGGATAAGGCTGCATGACTTTTTCTCGGTATTCCTCCTTAGAAAGTGCCATCACACGATCAATTAAGGGATAAAAATCATCATCCATATTTCTTACTTTTTTAGTTGTTATTTATTCTCTCCCCTTAAAGAATAATCCTAGCGCTAAGTTCCAATTAACGGCATAAAATAGGACTGCCTGAAATTTTGTGTTTTTATTTTTTGGGGCCTGCCGCCTTCGGCGGCCGGGCCCTTGCAGGGCTCGCAGGTTTGCTCGGCCCTGCGCCAGCAAGCTGGCTGGGTCTGCCGCTGCGCGGCCCCCTTTCAGGCCCCTAGGCCTGCGGCCCTTCGGGCCTGTAGGATGGATATATACCTGTGGGTTGAAACCCACAGCCATACAACAACCCCATTCTACATCTGTAGTGCGGAGAGGATTAAAATCCTCTACCGCTTTGAACAAGGGTTATTTTTTCTTCGGTAGTTTGGTTTTGTTTTTCTCCCCCATAAATTTCATAGGACCCCTAGGGCCAAGGCCCTAGGCTATCGAAAAAATTGCCATCCCCTCATTCGAGGGGATTTTTCTTGGCGGTTGTAGTTTGGCTGTTGTTTTTTTTCTTGGAGCTAAATTCTTTTCCGTTTTTAAGCAAACAAGGGCTTCAGCCCGCCAGTTTGCTCAGACCCACAACCATGGGCTTCAGCCCATGGGCCAAAACTACCCAGCCACTAAAAGATGCTTTCTTCCCCCCTTTTTTTTTTAAGACCCGAGAAAAAGTTGAGGGACTAGTAAGGGAAATCAGAGACTACAGAAGGAGAGCGTTTAAAATTTTGTGTGCGCCTCTTTTGCTGCCTAGGGACAAGCCCCTAGGCTAGCTTTTTCAGACAGCCCTCTGCGAGGGCCTTTGGATGTGGCCCTTCTCTGCAATCACAACAGAGCAAAGCCGTAAATCATAATTTGAGGCCCTTTAGGGCTGACTCCATGGGATTAGCCTAGGGGCTTGTCCCTAGGCGATGAACAGCAGGCGGCAAAGCCGCCATGGCCGAAGGCCAAACGGCCTAGCGATGTGCAGGGGTGGCCAAAGGCCAGACCCAGCGGGCGCAGCCCGCGCAGGGCCGAGCGAGCAGCGAGCCCCGAAACGTAGCGCCGCAAGGCGAAGCCGCAGCGGAGGCCCCAAAAACACAGCAATAAGAACATTCAATGTTAAAAAACAAAATAACAAGCCCCCCCCAAAACCAACACTAAAAACCAACAAGCAGAATATTCTCTCCTCTTTTTTTGTGACCCCGCTATAGCTTTGGCATCTACAGAGAAGAAAAACTTAAGGTAAGTTAAAAAGAAAAAAGTAAAGCAACTAATTGCTCAAATAGTTGTATATACAATAACCTACCCTTAATTAACCGACCCGCTAGCTATCCCCAAGGCTAGACTAATTAGAACAAGAATGATTCCTGCTAAAAAACATGAACAAGAAGCCGCCCGTTTGGCCGCTCTTGATAGTTATAATATTTTAGATAGCTTAGCAGAACAAGACTATGACGACTTGGTCAATTTGGCTTCTAAAATTTGCGGCACGCCTATGTCAATTATTAGCCTGATTGATACAGACCGACAATGGTTTAAGGCCAAAAAGGGCCTAGAAGCTGAAGAAACGCATCGAGATCTAGCCTTTTGTGCGCATGCTATTTTGCAAGACGAGGTCTTTGTCGTGGAGGATGCCAAAAAAGACGAACGCTTTTGGGATAACCCTCTGGTGACTGGCCCACTCAATCTAGGCTTTTATGCTGGGGTGCCCTTGCTAGACAAAGAAGGGCTGCCTTTGGGGACCCTCTGTGTACTCGATGAAACGCCCCGAACATTTTCAGCAGAAGAAAAACAGGCGCTCGAAATTTTGGGCCGCCAAGTCATGCGCCTATTTGAGTTGCGCAAAAAACAAAGAGAAGTAGAAGAAGCCCTGGCCAAAGAACAAAAACGACATGCCGAATTAGAGCGATTTGCAAGAGTGGCCCTCAAAGACCTCCGAACGCCTATGCGCAATATTGCTAGCGTTACCCGTTTGCTCCTCTCTGATGGCAAATTGGCCCTGCCCGATACAAAACGGCAAATGATGGAAAAGGTCTTGCAATCCGCCGACCGTCTAAAATCAATGCTAGAAGGCCTCTGGAATTATAATCATGCCGATAAATACCTAGAGGAAGATCTCAAAGATATTCCGCTTTTGCCTATTCAGCAGCATTTTCAATTGGCTTATGGCCAAAAAGCACATTTGGAGTGGAATATGCCGCCCTCGCTTTATTATCGGCCAAAGTTGTTCAAGCTTTTAGTCGATGAAGTGATTGATAATAGTTGCCGCTTTGCCCAACAAGATGTGGTCTGGATCAATATCAATCTATCAGAAACTAGCCGAGGATACCATCTAAAAATTACAGATAATGGAGTAGGCATAGCAGCAGAAGCCCTGCCACAAGCCAAAGAACTCTTTTTCTCAGAAAAAGATAAGGACAAAAATGGCCAGCCCTGCCATGGTATTGGCTTGGCCCTGCTCGAAAAGGTCTTGCAGAAGGAAGGTGGAAGCATCCAGCTTTCTGAAGCGTCCAAAGGCGGCCTGATCGTGGATATAAAGATTCCTCATCCCGATATTTTAGCGGAACTGGGGGCTTCTGCCAAAAGTGATCAATTCTAAATCAAAAGGACCAAAAAAAGGGCGCAGGGAAATTTCCCTGCGCCCTTTTTGCTTAAAAGTCAATCACCGCCTCTTGGGTATTTTCTGCCCCTTCTTTTCGCTTCTTAAAGTACTCTCGAGTCACCTTAATGCCCTCCATAGAAGACATATAAGGAATGCCTTTTTCATGGTTTTGCTTGGCAATCGTATAAATGATTTTCCAATGATTGAAGAGGAACTTATAGGCCTCTCCTATTGGCATTTCTGGGTCATAAATATGCGCAGGCTCCGAGTTGGTCCCATTGAGCTCCATGACCTGAATTTTCCCCGCATAAAGGTCCTCTAAAGAAGCCGCTCGACAATCATAGCGACCAAAGTAAAAGCCATCAATCTGCTTAGAAATTCGGTCAAATGAAGCCACTAATTCTGCTGTAATCAAGTTGTTCCTATTCAAAAAAGCCGTGCCACGGCAGTGATTTCCAATTTCTACCAAACGCAAAGCCTCATCTTTGGGCAAGACCTCATCAAGTCGGTCGGCATATTCCTTGAGCAATACATCTAAATAATATTGCCCCCGCTCAGAAGTCTCAAATAAGGTTTTTAGGTCAGAAACACCATCCCCAACTACGGTCAAAAAACTCTTTTCTACCAAAGAATTGACCTGCCCTTTTTCTTCATTGGGCAAGCGATAATACAAGACCCCAAACTCCAAAGGCATATCCACATAACGCTGCATCAAAATGAACTGATTGTGCTCGGCCAAATACTCCCGCAACTCTTTTTCATTGTCAATTTTGGCCACCGCAAAACCACGCTCCCCCTTGTCGGGCTTCAAAATGAGCGGATAACTAAACTGCCCCTCTGCTACAGCCGCCAAAGCCACCGAAAGCGGGTCTTCATTAGGCAAAAGCAAGGTTTTGGGCACAACTTCCTCGGGCAAACGCTCCAAAATATCATACTTCGAGTAGTCCACAAAACCACCCATATACATCGCCGGATTCGTAGCACTAAAAAAGGTCATAGAACGAGCCTTAAGGCTGTACCAAAGGTAGACCACATAGACCGGGATATAAAAAAACCAAAAAGGCCAAAACTCCCATTTCAAATATTTCTTATTCATAGGCTAAATCTGTTCGTTGTCACATAATACGTCTACTTCTCTTAGATGGATTTTTTGGGGCTTACCCCTAAGATAGGCATTGCCGTCGGTTAAAAAG
Organism: Saprospira grandis; assembly: GCF_027594745.1. Lineage (NCBI taxonomy): Bacteria > Pseudomonadati > Bacteroidota > Saprospiria > Saprospirales > Saprospiraceae > Saprospira > Saprospira grandis. The sequence continues at coordinate 90,928 of NZ_CP110854.1, forward strand.
GGCTTTTCATGGGCAAAATTAGGCTTTGAGAAGAACTGCGGCGACTCCTCACTTCTTCTTGATGGGCAATAATTAGTTTTTTGTTTTGGGGCTGCCCCGCCCTACGGGCGGGTCGGGCTGTGTCGCAGCTCGCAGGTCTGCTCGGCCCTGCGGCGGCTGCGCCGCCTGGGTCTGGCCCTTCGGGCCACTGCTATCCATCCCTCAGCCGAGGCGCTGCGCGCCTTTGCGGCGGCTGCGCCGCCTGCTTGCCGCTAAAAAAAAACGGCCCTCTTTGACCAGCAAAGAGGGACGCTTTTAGTTTGGACCGAAGAACTAGAGACGCTCAATAAGCATAGCAGAGGCTCCACCGCCACCATTACAAATACCCGCCAAACCATAGCGGCCATTGCGCTCAGTAAGGGCAGTAATCATAGCCATAACAATACGACAACCCGACATTCCGATGGGGTGGCCCATAGAAACGGCACCACCAAGTACATTTACCTTCTTATGAGGAATATTGAGGGCCTGCATATTGGCCAAAGCCACTACAGAAAATGCTTCGTTAATTTCAAAAACATCTACTTCTTCTAGGGCTACGCCCGCTTTATCTAGAGCTTTGGGCATAGCTAGTGCAGGAGTGGTAGTAAACCAAACAGGCTCTTGGGCCGCATCGGCAAAGCTGCAAATTTTGGCCAAAGGCTTAAGACCAAGCTCTTCGCATTTTTCTTTGCTCATCAATACCATAGCCGCAGCACCATCATTGATCTTTGAGGCGTTTACAGCAGTTACAGTTCCTTCTTTCTTAAATACAGAACGTACCTTTTGTACAGAGGCCAAATCAGTGACTCGGCTATTGCCTACTTCTTCGTCTGTATCCACTACAGTAACCTTGCCTTTACGTCCCTTAATTTCTACAGGGACAATCTCATTGGCAAATAGATTTTTTTCTTGAGCAGCACGGGCCCGCTCATAAGAAGCCAAAGCATATTGGTCTTGGGCCAAACGATCAATGTTTTTACCCTCAGCGCAAACCTCGCCACAAACGCCCATCATATCGCCATTATAAGGATCTTGTAGACCATCGCGAACAATGGCATCTACAATTTGGCCATTGCCATAGCGAATGCCCGTACGACCAGAAGGCAAGTAGTGAGGCGCATTGCTCATGCTCTCCATCCCTCCAGCTACAACAATATCATTATCGCCCAACATAATAGACTGAGCAGCCAACATCACGGCCTTCATTCCAGAAGAACAAACTTTATTGACTGTGGTGCAAGGTACCGTATTCGGGATACCTGCAGCTAGGGCGGCCTGCTTGGCAGGAGCCTGTCCTACATTGGCTTGCAAGACATTACCCATATATACTTCCTGAACCAGTTCGGGCGCAATATTTCCACGCTCCAAAGCGCCTTTAATGGCGGTTTTACCTAGTTCAATAGCAGAAACGGCAGCCAAACTACCGCTAAGGTTTCCAATCGCTGTGCGGCCCATAGCCACAATATATACTTCTTTCATGATAGCTGTTTTTAGATAAACTAGAATCTTTTGATCTGAAGACGGCCGAAATTAGTATTTTTTCGCTCATTTATGAAGAAAAAGACCAACTTATGCAAGCGATGATTTTTGCGGCGGGCCTAGGCAGCCGTTTGGCTCCACTCACCAATCATATCCCTAAAGCCTTGGTTCCCTTAGGAAAACAGCCCATTATTCAGTATTGGATAGACCGTTTGCAGCAGGCAGAATGCCAGCAACTGATTGTGAATGTACATAGCCATGCCCAGCAGCTGATAGAGTATTTGCAGGCCTTGGAGCTTCCCTTTCCGCTCCTCATTTCTGATGAGCGGGGCCAATTATTGGAGACTGGAGGTGGCTTGCGGCAGGCCGCGCCCCTTTTATTGCCCGATCAGCCCTTATTTTTGCTCAATGCAGATATTTACTGCAATTTTGACTTTGGGGCCGCCCTTGATTTTTGGGCCCAAAAGGGGCAGCCTTTGGGGGTCTTGGCCATGCGTCAGCGGCCTTCTAGTCGCCAACTCTTATTTTTGGAAGAAGAGCTAGTGGGCTGGCAAAATAAAAAAACGGGGGAATATCGTTGGGCCAGAGCGGCAGATCCTTTGGCGGTTTCGGCCTATGCTTTTTCGGGCATTAGTTTGTTGGGGCCAGCGGCTTTTTCTTTATTGGCTGGACCAAAGGCCAAGTTTTCTATTATTGATTTCTTTTTAAATTGGGCCAAATCAGATCGTTTATTGGCCTATTTACATCAGCAAGAGGATTGGTTTGATATTGGGACGCCTGCTCGCCTAGCCCAGGCCGAGGCCTATTTATTGGACCAATAGCAGCAGTTTGGCTGGGCCGAAGGCCCAGGCGGGCCCCAAAGGGCCCGCTCGGCCTAGCGATGTGCAGCAGTGGCCGTAGGCCAGACCGAGGCGCTTTGCGCCGAAGGGCCGAGCAGACCTGCGAGCTGCGGAACGTAGCGCCGCAAGGCAAAGCCGCAGCGGAGGCCCCAAAACAACAGCGAGCTGCGCAACGACAACAAGGTCTTTAGGCCGCAGTTCGACGACCGAAGGGAGTAACCGCCGCAAGGCAAAGCCGCAGCGGAGGCCCCCAAAAAAAGACCCCCTACAAGAGAACTTGTAGAGGGTCAGTTTATTTAGCAAAAGCTAAAGCCATAAAGACTATCGCTTAATCACCAAAGGCTGAGTAGCCTGTGTACGGGCCTCTGTATCGATGATACGGACCATATACATAGCAGGAGCTAGCTCTGCAGTGGGGATCGTGTAGCTTTGTTGGCCAACTTGAGTAAGCGTTTGGCTGTAAACCACCTGACCGTTTAGGGCCACAACTTGTAGCTCTAGGTTACGGCTTTCGGCTAGTTCGAAGCTAAGCGTTACTTGTTGGTCGGCAGGGTTGGGGAAGAGCTGAATTTGCTCTAGGCCAGCCACATTAGTTAGGGCTACAACAATAGTTACAGAAGCGCTATCTTGACAACCGTTGGCGTCAGTTACAGTAACAGTTTGTAGGCCAGTGGCTACGACTGTATCGCTAGTAGAACCATTGGTCCAGATATAGCTATAAGGCATAGTACCGCCAGTTACGTCGGCAGTAGCAGTTCCGTCGCCATTGTCTGTAGTGCTTACAGAAGGAGCGGGGAATACCGTAATGCTAAAGCTGTCTACATCGTTGTTAGCGTCAACATCTCCAGCTGCAGTTACTGTAGCTACAAGTGTAATGCTACCAGCGGGAACGGGAAGAGGACCAACAGTTACGATAGCAGAATCGCCAGCAGGAATGTTATTCTCTGTGCCAGTAGCAACAGGAATACCTGCAGCAGTGATGCTATAGTTTGCAGCGGCAAGCGTGTCTGTACCTAGGTTATAAATAACCAATTGTCCAGTAGCGTCTTCTCCTTCGCAATAAGTAGGCATAAGGCCAGTGAGTGCGGCTGCAGCGTCTACAGTACCGTTACAGTCCATACGGCTAACATCAAGTACGTAGTTCCCGTTGCTGCTAGAAAAACCTTCTACCAAGATGTAGATCGTGTCCCCTTCATTAAAGGTCGTATCATTGGCTACATCTAGGGTAAGCTGAGAAGTAGTGCTAAATCCACCATCATCGTTAAAGGCAAGCTGAGTCATGGCATCAGCCGCATAAACGCGGAGGTAAGTGTCATAGTCAGAGCTATCTAGACCAATCATGATACTGTTTGTACAAGTATCAATAACATATTGGAACCAAACATCATTTGAGCTATTACCGATGCTGTTGTTATAACAGCCATCAGTGCTACCGCTATTGCTGTAGGGCAAGCTGCTAATAACCATAGCGTCATTGGCCATATCGCCAGCGCCAGTATTCTGAGTTGTCTCTAGGCTGATTTGGTAGTTACCTGTGGCAGCTCCAGCACCTTCTACTAGGAAGTAAAGGGTATCGCCATCATTTACGGTGGCCGTGTTAGGCAGATCGATCATGACATAAGCGTTGCTGTTAGCAGCGCCATTGTCGTCGCTAGCCAATACGGTTGTTCCGTCGGCAGCAAAAACAGAAAGGTAAGTATCAAAGTCAGAGCCATCCAAAGAGATAGCGATAGAGTCGCGGCAGTTTTCTACCACATACCAGAACCAAACATCATTGCTGCTTTGTCCGGCGGTGTTGGTATAACAGCCTGTATTTCCGGTCAAGGTATCCATTGCAACGATAGGTAGAGCTGTGCTAATAGAATCGCCAGCGAGGTTACCTACAGTGCTGCTTACCTCTAGTACGTAGTTACCATTGTTTCCGCTAAAGCCTTCTACCAAGATGTAGATGGTATCGCCATCATTGAAGTCGGTACTTGTGGCAACATTGATATCTAGACGAGAAGTAGTTCCTACTCCACCATCATCATTAAAGGCAATTTGCGTCATGGCGTCAGCCGCATAAACGCGGAGGTAAGTATCGTAGTCAGAGCTATCCAAAGAGATAGTCAAATCGTTGGTACAGTTGCCAATGATGTATTGGTACCAAACATCATTAGAAGTGTTACCGATGCTGTTGCTGTAGCAACCGCTAGCGGTATTGGCGCTATCTACAAAAGGTAGGCTAGCGATATTGATAGCATCAGCAGCTACATCACCAGGCGTGTAGTTGCGTGTGCGCATAACATCTAGCTGGAACATACCTGAGTTGCTACCAAAGCCTTCTACTACGATAAAGATAGTATCACCAATGTTGTAGTCAGGATCGTTGGTTACATCTAGTTCAAGCAAAGAGCGAGTGCTAAATCCACCGTCATCATCATCATCTAGAAGCGTAACCGTATCGGCAGCATAGATGCGTAGGTAAGTATCAAACATAGAGTTGCTAAGGTCCACATAAAGTGAATCTGTACAAGGCTCAATTATATACATAAACCAAGCATCAGCGGCAGTGTTACCGATTGTGTTGCTATAGCAAGAAGTGTTTCCGCTAAATGAAGCAGGAGCAGCCGCTACCATCATCGCACCACTAGCCATATCATTGGGAGGCGTACCTGTTGTGCGGCTAATGTCTAGGACATAGTCGCCATTGTTGCCACTAAAGCCTTCTACCACGATAAAGATGGTATCGCCTTCGTTGTAGTCTGTATCAGAGAATACACTGATTACTTCTCTAGAGGTAGCGCCAACGCCACCATCATCATCAAAGTCTAGTTGGTTGCCAGCAGCATCCAAGATACGAAGATAGGTATCGTAGTTAGAGCTATCTAGGCTAACGATTAGAGAGTCTGTGCAAGACTCAATAATGTACATAAACCAAACGTCATTAGAAGCATTTCCAATTTCGTCGGTGTAGCAAACTGTGCTTCCAGCATTGTTGTAAGGTAGACTACCTACAGTAAGCGCAGAGCTCATCATGTTCCCTGCAGGGTTGCCAGAAGTAGCTTGTACATCTAGTACGAAGTTACCGGTGTTGCTAGAGAAACCTTCTACCAAAATGTAAATGGTATCGCCTTCATTGTAGTTAGCATTTCCAGTAATGGCCAACTCCAAACGAGAAGTAGCGGCAGCGCCATCATCATCATCAGCATCTAGCTGAGTCATGCCATCAGCAGCATAAACACGGAGGTAAGTGTCAAAGTCAGAGCTATCTAGACCAATGTACAAAGAGTCTGTACAAGCAGGAATAACATAGCTAAACCAAACATCAGCAGCACTATTACCAATGGTGTTGGTATAGCAAATGCCAGTGTTACCCATCATGCTATAAGGAGTGCTATCAATAGAAATAGCCAAATTGAAAGAGTCACCAGCAGGTACAGAAGTACAGTTGGTAGTAAAGGCAACAGGACCCACCCAGTTAGAAGTGTTGGCTCCGCTTCCAGCAGGGCTATAGCTGCCTGCAGGATATACAGATGCACAGCTACCGTTGCTGCTACAACCATCATTGGCATTGGGGCCAGATAGCGTCCAATCCGCTACATTGAAAGTAGCAGAAGGGTTAGCAGAACCCATACGATAAGCCCAACCATCTAGGTATTCCCAAGCTTGGCCTGTACCATCAGTGTTCACATCACCAAATACATCAATTACAGTCGTGTTTTCATACAACTCAATGGCGTCATCACCATTTACGTTTACTGTACCGTCGATGATATCGGCATCAAAGCCCATGTAATCACGGAAGCCAGCAGAGTCACTCGCTACATAAATACGAGTACCCGCTACTGCAGGACCAGAAGGAAAGTTCATTTCCGGACCAGCCGTGGTTCCGCTACCATTGTTGGCAGAACTCAAACCATAAATAGAAAGGTCTGCAACATCATTGATGACTACCACCTCTACAAATTTAGGCGTACCGCCAGTCAAAGGACCGTCCATTACACCAGCAATAGCCATGTTGGTGCTAGTTCCTGTACCCGCACCGCAGTAGTCACGTACATAAACCTCATAGGCCGTGGCAGGCATCAAGCCCGTTGCAGTATAAGGGTTCATGGCCGTTACTGTTCCAGACATAGGCATGTTGCCCGCAGCAACTACAGCTACTTCTGCCTGAGCAGCACCACCTGTGGTCCAAGCTACCTCCGCAGAGTTAGCCGTTACATTGCTTACCATCAAGCCTGTAGGATCCAAACAGGGAGGCGCACCAATGCTTACATCATCAATCAACCAGTTGTCTCCATCATCCTGCTCCATCACAAAAGCAACATAAATAGACTGGCCCACATAAGCACTCAAATCTACTGTTTTCACGCTATAAGTAGTCGTAAAGTCAGCCTCTCCTTGAGTGTCTACAATGGTAAATGTGCTGGTATCTGTCTGAGAGCTAGTAGATACCCGAACCGTGTAAACAGTTCCGAAAGATCCAGAAAAACCCTGCTTCTGATAAAAAGTCAAATCACTGTTCCCCGCCGTAATAGCTACCGATGGAGTCACCATCCAGTCTACCGCATTACCGCCGGTTACATTCTCAAAACGTACCCTTGCAGCCTGAGACCCACCATTTGCATCAGTATCAGCCACCCAAGACTGGGCCGTACCAATACCGTTGTCAAAAATAGCCCAACCCGCAGGAGGTACACTGCCTTCAAAATCTTCGCTCAACTGCGCAGACAAAATGCCGCTAGAAAAGCAAAGACCCAAAAAGAGCAGCCAACTCAATTGTAGTTTTCGCATAAATAAAATGTTGTTATAAAATAGTTAGAAAATATATTTTGGACACAAAAAAACCTACACGCCTCTACTTACTATAGAGTGGTTAGGTTTGCTTGTTAATATAGGCTTCTATGCCCAAAACGGCTCTAATATAAGCTTTTGTTAGCAAATTGTAAAGTATTTACGACTCTCTAACTGTCACTTTTTTTTATTTTATAGTACATAATTTTTTCTTTTTTTGGGGCTGCCCCTCCCTTTGGTCGGGTCGGGCCATTGCGCAGCTCGCAAGCCTGCTCGGCCCTTCGGCGGCTGCGCAGCCTCGGTCTGCCGCCTACGGCGGCCCTGCTACAGCCCCTCAGCCGGGGCGGCCTGCTCTGCTTTGGGCCTTCTGCAATGGCTTGGGCGCTGACCTTTGCCCTAAACAAAAAAGCGGTAGTGCTGTCGCACTACCGCCCCCTAAATGAGCTATTTTTTTCTGGACCAAAATCGCCAGAATTTTCTTTTCCTTTTTCGCTTTTTGGGCTTCTTTTTTGGCCTATAATCTGCCAAAACTTCTGCTATATTCAGTTTCAAACTGTCATTCATCAAAAAGCTTTGCCCTTCCATCCCAATCTCTAACGTCAAAAGGTCCAAGGGGGCCAATTTTATCTCGCTTACCCAAAGTAAGGCATAGCCCGCTTTTTGTCCCTGCAAAATATACTGCCCTGGCGGAATATTATAAATAGAGAAATGCCCCTTGCTATCTGTCGAAGCACTAAGCTGTATGGCCCCATCCAAGGTCAATAAACTCAATTGCATGTCCACTAAGGGATCTGAAGAAAGCTCGTCGTAAATGCGGCCGCCAAGGGCGGCCTCTTCTTGGCCCAAAAGGACTAGAGCATAAAAAAAACTAAGGAGAAAGACTAGGGTTTTAGGCATGGCAGTTCGTTTATAAAATTTCGGCTACTACAAAAATACTGCCTCCCACAAATATAATATCCTCTTTTTGGGCCTGGGCTTTAGCTGCGGCCAAAGCTGCGGCTACGCTCTCATGGGCGCTTCCCTTTAGACCAAAATTAGCAGCTTCTTGGGCCAGTTGCTGAGCAGGCTTGGCTCTGGGAATTTGCGCCGCAGCAAAGTAGTAGTTGGCCGCCTTGGGCAGGGCCGCCAAAATCTTCTCGGCCGATTTATCCCGAACCATTCCAAAAACAAAATGCAGTTGCGCATATTCCATTTTAGCCAACATCTGCCCCAAATAACGCAGACCATCTACATTATGGGCCGAATCGCAAAGTAGCATGGGCGGCCCCTCTTCCAATAGCTGCCAACGGCCCATAAATCCCGTTAAGGAGCGAATATTCGCTAAGGCAAATTTTATTTTCTCTTCCGAAAACTCAATCAGCTGCTTTTCCTGCATTAGATGCAGGGCCGCCAAGGCCAAACGCAGATTGAAAAACTGAAAATCTCCTGCTAGGTCCAGAAAAATATCCGCAGCAGCTAAATGTCTATATTGGTAATTATAGTAGCCACCCAATAAGTTTTCTTCGCCTTTATTTAGTTGGACCAATTCCTCGGCATAGTAAAGTGGGGCCTGCTCGGCCTTGGCTTTTTGCGCAAAAGCTTGGGCAATTTCTTCGCTCTGTCGCTCGCCAATAATGACTGGAGTTTGGGCCTTGATGATGCCCGCCTTTTCGCCAGCAATTAGCCCTAGGCTTTCGCCCAAAATATCACTATGGTCCCAACCAATGTTTGTAATCAGACTGAGCTCGGGCGAAATAATATTGGTGGAGTCTAAACGCCCCCCCAAGCCCGTTTCAATAATGGCCCAATCTACTTTTTGCTGGGCAAAATAATGAAAGGCCATGCCTACAGTCAACTCAAAAAAAGAGAGCTGCTGGTCCAAAATAAATTCCTCTTGCTCCCCTACAAAATTGACCACCTCTTCCTCCGAGATGTACTGCCCGTTAATTTTTATTCGCTCTCTAAAGTCTTTATAATGAGGCGAACTATATACCCCCACTTTATAGCCCTGGGCTTGTAGCAAAGCGGCCAAAACATGGGTGGTCGAGCCCTTGCCATTGGTGCCCGCAATATGGACCGAGCGAAACTTTTTTTCGGGCGCCCCCAAGCGTTCCGATAAGCGCCAACTGTTGTCTAAGGTCTTTTTAAAGGCTGTACTCCCCTGCCGCTGAAACATAGGGAGCTGAGCATATAAAAAATCTAAGGCCTCTTGATAAGAGCGGTTATTCTTCTTCATTTGTTTGTCTTAAGGTCAGACTGATTACCGTATAACTTTTGCTCGTCAATTTGTCAATTTGGGCGGTAAAGCCATCTTGCAACAAAAGCGGTTGATTGTACTCAAAATTGGGGGCTCTGCGCCCAAATAGCTCGGCATAGTTGCCCAACATACTAAGCTGCGGATGCGATTGGCCCAATTGTAAGAAAATCCCCGCCAAAAGTCTAGCGCAATCGCTAGGCGGCAAATCGGCTGGAATAGGGTCTTGGCTGTCGTCTATCTCAAAATGTAGTTCTTGGACCAAATCCTTACAGCCCTTTTGTAAAAAACGGACCTTAATCGGATAGCGCAAAATGCCATCGAGCTCAAAGTTTTCGCTAGAACCGCCCTCAAAACTTTCATATTGATAGTTTTTGATGAGCGAAAGCTCTTGGGGAAAAACAGCTGGAAATTCGGTAAAGGTACAGCCTTTTTCCTCACCTTTACAAGACCAAAGCAGCCCAAGCAGCAGTAGCCCCAAACATAGTTTTTTCATGAATGTAGTCATTGTTTTGAGGGAGCAAATTAGCATTTTTTTGCCCTTTTCTAAAATCCTTTGGGGCTTATGTATGGGGCCAAGAGCTGCTTGGCCTAGCGATGTGCAGCAGTGGCCGAAGGCCAGACCAAGGCGCTTTGCGCCGCAGGGCCGAGCGAATAGCGAGCTGCGAAACGTAGCGCCGACGACCGAAGGGAGGCGGAGGCCCCAAAAACAGCAGGGAGCTGCGAAACGACAACAAGGCCTTCAGGCCGCAGTTCGACGACCGAAGGGAGTAACCGCCGACGAGCGAAGGGAGGCGACAACAAGCCCTTTAGGGCGCAGTTCGACGACTGAAAGGAGTAACGCCCCAAAAAAACAAAAACCAGAAAGCCTCGAAAGACTTTCTGGTTGATAAAATGATTTGGGGAGATGATTTACATCATGCCGCCCATACCGGGAGGCATTCCACCGCCGGGCATGCTAGCAGCGCCATTCTCCTCGGGAATATCGTTGATTACGCATTCGGTAGTCAAGACCATACCCGCAATAGAACCAGCGTTTTCTAGGGCTACGCGGCTTACTTTAGTGGGGTCGATTACACCAGCTTCTTTGAGGTCTTGGTAAGTTTCGGTGCGGGCGTTGTAGCCAAATGCGCCTTCGCCTTCCAATACCTTCATGATCACTACAGAACCTTCTACGCCAGCATTGCTTGCGATGGTGCGTAGGGGAGCTTCTAGAGCCGTGCGAACGATGTTGATACCAGCAGTTTCATCATCATTTTCGCCTTCTGCGCCATCTAGGGCAGTTACCGAGCGGAGAAGAGCCACTCCACCACCAGGAACGATACCTTCTTCTACGGCAGCGCGGGTAGCGTGAAGTGCGTCATCTACACGGTCTTTTTTCTCTTTCATTTCTACTTCAGTAGGGGCACCTACATAAAGAACAGCTACACCGCCAGCCAATTTGGCCAAACGCTCTTGTAGTTTTTCTTTGTCGTACTCCGAGCTACTGTTTTCCATTTGGACCTTGATTTGGGCCACCCGAGCATCTACCTGCTCTTGCTTGCCTTCGCCATTCACGATAGTTGTGTTGTCCTTGTCTACAGTGACGCGCTCAGAGCTACCAAGATGGTGCAATTCTACGTTTTCTAGGCTATAGCCAGTCTCTTCAGAGATTACGGTACCTCCAGTGAGGATTGCGATATCTTCGAGCATAGCTTTGCGGCGATCGCCAAAGCCAGGAGCTTTTACGGCAACCACCTTGAGGCCCAAACGGATGCGGTTGACCACCAAAGTGCTCAAAGCCTGAGAATCTACATCTTCGGCAATGATGACCAAGGGACGGCTAGCGCCATGGGCTTTTTCTAGTACGGGAACCAGCTGTTGTACATTGCTGATTTTCTTATCGTGAATGAGGATGAGAGGAGACTCATACTCACATTCCATCGTTTCGGTGTTGGTGACGAAGTAAGGAGAAAGGTAACCACGGTCAAACTGCATACCCACCACTTTAGTCACATAAGTTTCGCGACCTTTGGCTTCTTCTACAGTAATTACCCCATTGGTGCTTACTTCTTTCATTGCTTCGGCAATGAGTTTTCCGATTTCGGGATCGTTATTGGCCGAAATAGTGGCTACTTGCTCAATTTTATTGAAGTTGTCGCCAACGATTTCAGAACTTTCTTTAAGAGCAGCAACTACCTTAGTTACGGCCTTATCAATACCTCTTTTGAGGTCCATAGGATTGGCACCAGCAGCTACCAATTTCATTCCTGCATTGACCATAGCTTGGGCCAAAACAGTAGCTGTAGTGGTACCATCACCCGCTACATCTGCCGTGCGAGAGGCCACCTCTTTAGCCATTTGAGCCCCCATATTTTGGATGGGATCCTCTAGTTCTACCTCTTTGGCTACACTTACTCCATCCTTAGTGATATGAGGAGCGCCAAAGGCTTTCTGAATAATTACATTGCGACCTTTAGGGCCCAAAGTTACTTTAACGGCATCCGCCAAAGCGTTAATTCCTTCACGCAATTGAGTGCGTGCATCTGTATTGAAGCTAATTTTTTTAGCCATGATATATTGCTAGTGTTTTAAAATTTGAGAAAAAAGATGAAAACTTAGTCAAGAATAACAAGAATGTCATCCTCACGCATAATGAGGTAATCTTTTCCCTGATGGCTGATCTCTTGGCCAGCATATTTGCCATAAAGCACAACATCATCCACTTTTACAGTAAGGGCATTTCCGTCTTTACCTGGACCAACGGCCACTACTACGCCTCTCTGAGGCTTTTCTTTTGCCTGTTCGGGCAAGATAATACCACCTTTAGATTTTTCTTCAGCGGCGGCAGGTTGCACAACAACGCGATCGTTGATGGGTCTCATAGCTAAACTGTTTTTTAGTTATAGATGAATTCTTTTTTCAATAAAATGTCTGTCTTCTTTTGGCCCTTTTGGGCCCTAATTAAAGTCAGACAGCCCTCTATTAACAGCTCTTGTGCCAGTTGCCAAAAAGAAAAAAAAGGCTGCATTTTTGACAGAAAGCCGTTCTTTTTGTCAGTTTTCCCTGACAGTCCTGTCAGTTTTTTTATCTGCCACTAGCTAGGCAGTTCTTAGGCAGGAACAACTTTGAGTTGCGTCCACTTAAAAGCTTGTTCTAAGGCATCTTGCATATGGCTTCGAGTACTTATTTTTCCTGTATCCACTCCTAGTTCTACAAGGGTTTGGGCAATGGCTGGAGAAATTCCCGACAAAATTGTTCGACAGCCCATTAGCGCAGCAGCTTTACTCACCTTTAAAAAGTAATTGGCCACCGCCGTATCCATAATCGCCACCCCACTAATATCTAAAATGAATACTTTGGTTTGTCGTTGAGCGACTTCATGGAGTACGGTAGACATAATATTTTGAGCCCTTAATGAATCTACAATGCCAACAACAGGCAGCAGTAATATTCCTTCCCAAATTGGAGTCACCGGAGTAGACAACTGACTGAGCATATCGTTCTGCTCTTGCAGCTGTTTATTCATCTCATTATTAAATGTATCAATAGCCACAAAAACCCCAACACTGCTTGTTCGCTTAAAGGCTTGCATCAGCTCAAAGCTCGCTATTTTATAGTATACAAAGGCTTTCTCTATGATTTCATTAAAGGCAAAAACGGCAGATAGGTAAGCCTCAAAAGGAAGGCCCATTTGTAAAAAGAACAAGACTAACTTTGAGCTATACTCAATAGAAGAGGCACAAATTTCTACGCTAGTAATATGTTCCCAAAAACGATCCGATTGACGATCAAAAACAGAGACAACTTCTTCTGTATAAGCACTGCTATATTCGGGCTGAGTGGCCATCCAATGATGAAAGTCCTCAAAAATAGGCGCTTTATATTGCTTAATTTCTTTCATGGCCGAACGCACGAGAAGAAGATCTTCTTCTTCTAATAAAAAAATACTTCGATAACGCGCTGAGGTAATATTGACAATAGACATAAGGGGCTATATGATAAAGGCTGTGTAAAAATATCGCTATCTGCGATTCATAGTAGGGAGTATATTTTTTTAGTTGGTCACTTTTTATTTTGAAAAACGAACGAAATAGGAGGATTATTTTTTGGGGCTGCCCCGCCCTGCGGGCGGGTCGGGCTGTCTCGCAGCTCGCTATTCGCTCGGCCCTTCGCCAGCTTCGCTGTCTCGGTCTGGCCTTCGGCCACTGCTGCCCATCCCTCAGCCTGCGGCCCTTCGGGCCTGTAGGAATGCAAAAGTTTAACAAAAAGCTAGGGGCCAAAAAGGAGCAAAAGCGCATGATAAATAATATCTTAGGTATCCTCATTTATTTTGATACGAATTCCCCAGATGATGAAAAAATGGACCGCCTACCTCCCTACCCTTGGCCTTTTTTTGCTTGCTTTTATTGTGGCTTGGCAGTTATTAAAATTTCGGCAGGGCCAAAAAGACAAACTGCATGAGGGCTTATCGGCTGCTTTGATTAAGGAGCAAAAAATTTATCGGCTGAGTTTGGAGCAGAGGGCCCTGACGGCCCTCCCCTCCTCTTTGGGCCAGCAGCAGCAGTTGCGGGAGCTCTATTTGGCGGGCAATTGCCTAACAAATTTACCGCAGTATATATATGACTTTCGGGATTTGGTCCATTTGGACCTAGAAGGCCGGCCCTATGAGATTCGCAAAGAGGCCTGTGGAAACCAAATAGAAACCCTAGGAGAAGAATTGGGCCAATTGGACCAATTGCATTATCTCAACCTTAACCACAATGCTTTGCGGCAGTTGCCGCAAAGCATGGCCCAGTTGGCCCAACTACAGCAGTTATTCTTGCGGAACAATCGGCTCAAGGCCCTGCCCGATAGTTTATTACTCTGCCAAAATTTGCAGGAGGTAGATTTATCTCGCAACCAGCTGCCGATTTTTCCGCAGCAGCTCATGCAGCTGCCCCAATTGCAGCGCCTAAATTTGGCCCAAAATGAATTTGGCGAATTGAGTCCTTCTTGGCCCAGTAGTTTGCGGCAGCTTAATATAATGGGCAATGCTCTTTATATATATCCTCAGCCCTTGGCCCCAAATTTAGAAGAATTGGACCTATCGGCTTGTTCTTTACAAGCCATAGCCGATAGTCTGGCCCTACAGCCCCAATTAAAGGAGCTGCGTTTGGAAAATAACCATTTGGACCAACTGCCTAGGCATTGGAATATGCCTCTTTTGGAAGAACTCTATTTGGCCCAAAATTTATTGACCGACTCGGCTTTGGGGGCGCAAAACTGGCCCAAAAAACTTAAGGTTTTAGATTTGCAATCTAACCAACTGGCTTTGTCAGCGGGTTTGGTTTTGGGCCAAGAACTAGAAGTCTTGCGCCTGGGCCAAAACCAGATTGAGCAGTGGCGGGCCAAGCCTGGGCCCGAGCTTCTACTCCTCGACTTATCCAATAACCAAATGGATAGTTTTTCGGTAGCGGACTTGGCCCAATATCCCAAACTTAGGCGCTTGTATTTGGATGGCAACCCCATTAGCGCTGAATGTTTGGACCAATTGCAGAAAGCCCGGCCCCAGCTCTTTATCAGAAGAGAATAGCGGGCCGGAGAAGAAAGCCAAGCCCAAAGCCCCAAAGATGAGCGGATGAGCGCTGCGCAGCCGTGGCCCGCAGGGCCAGCCCAAAGCCCGCAGGGCTGCAGGGCCGAGCAGAACTGCGAGCGGCGAAGCATAGCGACCCGAGCCGAAGGCGAGTGGGCAGCCCCAAAAAATTAAGAATAAAAAAATGTCTCTGTAAGTAGAATCACCTAGAAATAGGATAGAGAACGCTTAACTTTGGAGTAGGAACAACTGGCAGAAAAAAATCTGCTTATAGCTAACCCAATAAATCTAAAAAAACGATGAGCTTTCTATCTAAAATTAAGGACTTTGTAGGTTTTACCGGACTAAAAGTAGAGCATAAGCGGCCCAATTTGGAGCTGCCATACAACAGCACTCAATTTGATTTCCCCTATATTTTGCAGGCCGGGCATCATTTGGATATTACCGATATTCGGCAGACAGTGCGGGTGCAGCGTTCTGGTTTTGACGCCTGTATAGAAGAGCTGGTTTTGGCGGATAAAATGGCCAGCAAAACGGCTCCCGAGAACTTGCATTTTCCTTTGGCCGTAGAAAAAGGGGAGCAATTGCACTATCCCCTTAACTTTGAATTTGACTTGGCCGAGGCGCTCAAAAAATGGAACATTAACAGTGTAGAAGACGCCTTGAAAGCGAATTTAAAATTTGAAGTATTGCTCCAAATTGATATTAAAGAAACCTTTTATGCTTTTGATCCTGAGGTTCGTTTTATCTTGGAACTAAAAGCATAATTGTAAGGAAAATCACTTAGGGGGGCGGTTCTTCCGTTTATCTTTGAGCAAAAACAGATGAAAACACTAAAAATTGCGAGCTTGCTTTTGAGCGGCTCATTACTTTTTGCCTATTGTTCTACGCCAAGTGGCAGCGAACCAAAAGTTTATTCGGGAGAACAAGCCCAAACCCTAAAAAACAAGGGCAGCGAGGCGGCCCTCAAGGCGCAGCAAACTTTGCTAAAAACCGTAAAAGGCGCTATGGCCGAAAAGGGCGTAGCGGGAGCCTTGAGCTATTGTAATTTGGAAGCCTTGGGCCTAAAAGCCAAATTGGGCGAAGAAATGGGCGTAGAAATTGCTAGGCGATCGGCTCGTTACCGCAACCCTAAAGATGCCCCAGAAAATGAATTTGAGGAGCAGCTTTTGGTGGCTTATGAACAGGCCCAAAAAGAGGGCAAAGACCTCAATAGCCAAATTTTTGAAAGCGAGACCCACTATATTTACTATCAGCCCATTAGCATTCCCAATGCAGCTTGTTTGAAATGCCATGGGAAGCCCGGCCAAGACATTGCCGATGCAGATGTACAAAAACTAGCCGAACTTTATCCAGAAGATAAGGCCCAAAACTATAAACTGGGCGATTTTCGGGGAGCTTGGCGGATTCAATGGGCCAAAAATCTGCAGGAATAGCCTTTTTGTCGAAACAGCTTGGAAAAGCTTTTGAAAGCGCTTAATTTGGGAAAAACATCCCCGCTTATGCGCATTCAAGAATCTATCAGTATGGCCTTCTCGGCTATACAATCCAATTTTATAAGAACATTTCTCACTTTGCTCATCATTGCCATTGGAATCATGGCATTGGTGGGCATTTTGACGTCTATAGACAGCATTAAGGCCTCTATGGCCGACAATTTTGCCAATATGGGCGCCAATACCTTTAATATTATCCCTTCGGGAACGGGGATTCAGGGCGGGCGGCGTGGCCGCCGCCAAAAAAGAGGCGAGTCAATTAGTTATCAGCAGGCGATTTCCTTTAAGCAACAATATAATTTTCCCGCCAAGGTTTCGGTTTCTGCTTTGGGCACCACTCTGGGCCTAATCAAACGGGGGCCAGAAGAAACCAACCCCAATACCACCGTTTATGGCATTGATGAAAATTATTTATCGGTGGCGGGCTATGAGGTAGCTAGAGGGCGAAACTTTACGAAAACCGAGGTAGAATTTGGTCGAAATTTGGTCATTTTGGGCAAGGGCATTGCCGAACAGCTTTTTCCCAAACAAAGCCAAGAGCGGATTTTGGGCCAGCAGATTAGCCTGCGCAATATTAGTTATACCGTAGTGGGCATTTTGCAAGAAAAAGGCTCGAGTATGAGCTTTTCCGGAGACCGCATTGTCTTGATGCCCTTAATGAGTTTGCGCAAATATTTGGGCTCGCAGACCAACTCCTACAATTTATCGGTGGCCGTACAAGAGGCCCAACAAATGGAGCTCGCCATGGGCGAGGCCGAAGGAATCATGCGGGCCGTTCGGCAGATCCCCCTAGATAAACCCAATAACTTTGAGCTAGAAAAAAGCGATGGCTTGCTAGATGTTTTGGATGAAAATACGGCCAGCATTCAAATTGCCGCCATTTTTATCGGTTTGGTCACCCTATTGGGCGCCGCCATTGGCCTGATGAACATCATGTTGGTTTCGGTTACCGAACGAACAAGAGAAATTGGCATTGCCAAATCTTTGGGGGCCACCAAACGTAGCATTCTACAACAATTCCTCATTGAAGCCCTTGTTATTTGTCAAATCGGCGGCATTTTAGGCATTTTTCTGGGCATCATGATGGGCAATGTCGTCACTTTGGCTATGGGCGGGCAGTTTCTGATCCCCTGGGCCTGGATGGCCCTAGCCTTTGCGCTCTGTTTTTTAGTGGGCCTGATATCGGGAATTTACCCCGCCATGAAAGCCGCTAGCCTAGACCCCATAGAATCTTTGCGCTATGAATAACGTCTAGATTAGGCCTAAAGAACCATCTTGTAATAATAGACTGTTACGCTTAAACTACTTCTAGGAGATAGCTTTTTATGCAAAATAAATGCGGCAAAGTTTAGAAAGCATTAAGAGAATGGAAGATTTATTTTAATAAGTTTATGTTATTCCTTTTCTAAAAAAGAAATAAGTTATATATTCGTGCTAGCAGGCTAATCAACTGTCACAACTCCCTTCTATTTTGTCGGTAAATTTAGCTGGAACAAAAATCGAACTAACTTAACTTTAAAATTAAATTTTATGGATTTCTCTAATTTGAAAGAAGAAGATGCCAAACAACTGCTCATGCAGTACGATGCGCAACAACGTCAACTTTTTTTCCAACTACAGCAGGTACAAACCGCTATTGGTAAATTACATGCAGTTTTGAATGGAGACAGCTCTTCAGAAGTAAATCCCACACCTCAGGTACAGCCCGTAAACAGCGCTTTTATTCCTGTAGGTTATATGTATAATGGCGAGCGTGTAATCACTCAAGCTGCTGCTGAGCAACCCCGCAAACGCCCATATACTCGCAATAGCCCTTGGCCCAAATTCATTCTAGACAAGTTGGAAGAGGGACAAAAAACATTGAGCAGCCGCGAAATTTATGAGCTAGGCATCAAGGCCAATGTAGAAGATGAGATGGGCTTCCCCGATGCTGGTGAAGTACGTCGCTTGATCTCTAGAGCCCTACACCGCTTGAGCAACCAAGAGAAGAAAATCTCTAAATTCCCTCTTCGTGAAGGACAAGGAAAAGGCTACAACTATGCTCTTCCTGCCTGGGTAGACAAAAAAGGTAACCTTCCTGATAAGTACAAGTCTGAAGACTTTTAGTCGGAAAGACACTTAACTAAAGAAGTTTTAATATGTCTCTTTGTTTTTACAAAGGGACATTTTTTTTATTTTGACGACTCCCTCTTTTTTATTTTGGGGCTGCCCCGCCCTGCCGGCGGGTCGGGCTATGCGGGGGCTCGCTACTCGCTCGGCCCTGCACTTTTTTCGCTTTGCTCAAAAAGCTTGGTCTGGCCTGCGGCCACCCCCTACTATCCCTCAGCCTGCGGCGGCTTTGCCGCCTGTAGGACCCAAATAGACAAAACGCATTTTATCATAGCGCTTTGAAGCGCAACAAAAAAGAATAAATTATGAGAAAGCAGCTTTTATTTTGCTTTTTGGCCCTAGGCTTCCTCTCTTCTTGCAGAACGGCCAACAACAGCGGCAGTTTTACCGATCCAAGAGATGGCCAAAGCTATAAAACAGTAAACCTAAGCGGCAATGTTTGGATGGCGGAAAACCTCCGCTTTGAGCATGCAGAAGCGCAGCCTTATGGAAAGGACGAAAGTAAAAAATCTGACGGTTTGCTGTACAGCTTGGCTGGCGCCCGCAATGCTTGTCCAGAAGGCTGGCATTTACCTTCTGTAGCAGAATGGAAGTTTTTGCTCAAAAAAGCGGGCGGCTATTATCATGAGGTAGTCAATGGCCGAAAGCCCGAAAGAAAGGACTCCCCTTCTTCAGTCTTTTTAAAAATCAATGAAGGAGATGGTTTTGGCTTTCCCGTTTTGCCTATTGGCTGGGGCAGCCCCAAAAATGGCGGCTTATTTATGGACCAAGGGAAGAAAACCGCTTTTTGGAGCGATACAGGCCATCCCACTATGAGAAAATACCATAAATTTGTTCTATTCAATTTTGAGGAACAAAGAGTAACCATTACTCAAAAGCCTTTTGACGACTTGCTTTTGCCTTGTCGTTGTGTACAAGATTAAGGCCCTTGTTTTTGGGCCCGCGGCCAGCTAGGCTGCAGGCCCAAAATATAAAAAACAACAGCCTTCCCTTTCCCTTGATTTTATTCCCATGTCTAGAGCAAGCTACTACTTAGAAAAAACAAAAAAGCGAATCATCTTGGCCCATAAACCTTTTGCCAGAGGTGGAGAAGGGGCCTTGTATAAAGTGCGAAGCCCCCGAAGGTTGCAAGATCGAGTGGTTAAATTGTATTATCCGCATAAATTGCAGGCCGAAAAAAGAAGCAAATTGCGGGCCCTCGCCAACTACCCTCCCCAAGGCCTAGGCGAAGAACAATCGCCTATTTTTGTTTGGCCCGAAGAAATAGTCGTGGACCAACACAAACAACTGCGGGGCTTTATGATGCCTTTTGTGCAGGGACATAAATTGGAGCTTTTTTGTTTGCCCAAATTGCCCGCTCGTTTAGGGAGTTATTTTCAAAAATATAATTTATCCGCAGAAAATGGCCGAGTTTTGCGGCTTCGCCTCGCCTTTGAATTGAGCTTGGGATTGGCTCGTTTGCAGGCCGAGGGCCCCTACGTTCTAGTGGATTTAAAGCCAGAAAACATCTTGCTTACTGCAGATAATCAACTGGCTTTTGTGGATTTGGATGCCATGCAATTGGAGCATCCTCAAGGGCTAGAAAAGGCCACCGTAACTACCCCAGAGTATAGCGCCCCAGAATATTATCGAGATGGCCGACCCTCTGTTTTTGATAGCAGTTGGGACAATTTTGCCTTGGCCGTGATTATTTACAAATTATTGTTTGGGATTCATCCCTTTGCAGCTGCCGCAGGGGGAAAATATGCCGAATTGACGAGTTTGCATCAAAAAATTGAGGCGGGACTCTTTCCGCATCAATCAGAAATTCCTTTTTCAGTTATTCCCCCTCCGCATCAGCGGTTTAAAGAAGAATCTACAGCTCTGCAAGAAGCATTTAAACAGGCCTTTATTCTTGGGCATTCTTCGCCGCAAGATCGGCCTTCGGCCAGAGCATACTGTTCTATTTTGTGGGCCGAATTAAAAGATCCTAATTTATTGGGACGTTTTTTAGACTTCTACCCTATTGTTTGGCGAAAAAAAGGAGAACTATTAACGGTAGAAGAATTAGCGACTAACTTTGGACAGGAAGAAAAAAGCATAGTGGCCCTAGAAGCGCCAATTTTGGCCCATTGGGAGCAGCAAGCCCTAGAACTGCCTCAGGAACTGCCCTCAGCGGTGATTATTCCGCCCCATTTGCGGAAAGAAATTTTGTGGGCCTTGCCTATCCTTGTTGTAGTCGCAGCTATTTTGGCCCTAAATTTAAAATGGGCCTATGGATTTCAGAAAAGCTTTTTGCTCTTCCCTATTTCGGTTGTTTTGGCTCTTCTAGGCTATTTTAAGCGAAAAAAGCTTTTGTTACAAGAACAAAAAAGAGTAGCTATTGGCGCCATTTGGGCCGAAATAAAGGCTTGGAATGAAGAAAGTGCGCAGCCTCCTTTGGCCAAAAAAGAATTGGCTTATTGGAATTTGGAAGAAAAGAAAAAAGACTTAATTAAGGAGTATCAGCAAGCTTTGAGGCAGCTAGAAAAAGAGCGCAAAATCTTAGCTGCGGCAGAAAAACAAATTGATCCTAAAGAGGAGGAAAAAGCCCTAAAGGCATTGCATGGGCAAAAAAGTCTGCCTTTTCCCCATCATCTTTGGAAAAAGAAGGATGCTTTTTTAAACCAGCTCTGGGAGCAATCGCCTTACCCCTTTAATGGGCAAAAAAGTATAGCCGCAGCTAAGCAGCAGTTGGCAGCATTAGAGGCTGAAGAATTGGAAAAAATAGAACAGGCTTCTTTTTCTACAGATAAAAAAGCAGCTAGATTGGCCATTTTAGAGAAAAACTACCAAGAAAATATGGCCCTTTGGGAAAGTCAGCAGCGTTCTTTAGACAGCAGTTGGCAACAAGAAGAGCTAGAAGGAAAGCAAAGACTAAATCGCTTGGCAGATTTTGATCGGAACTATAAAAAAAGGTTGCCTAGTATTTCTCCAGCTTTCAATCAAACTTTACTCATTTATATGGGTATTGACAGTATGTTGTCTTTGGCCCAAGTAGATCCAATTTCGGCAGAGCTTGAGTTTGTGGGAGGAGAAAAACGTTCTTTGGCCCCTTGGGTAGAGCAAAAACCCAGCTTAATGAAAGAGCTATATGATTGGTGGCAGGAAGTTATGGCAGCGCAAAAAGCCTTTTTGGCTCAGCAAGATCGCCTAAATATTGATCGGGCCAAAAAGGATTTGGCCAAAGAGCGCAAACAATGGCAAAAAAAGTATGAAAAGAAAAAGGCCCAACTAGCACAGGCCGATGAGGAATTTTTTCGGCAAGAAGCGAGGACAGTTATTGTCCTTAAATATAAAAGTTGGAGAAAGGAATTAAAAAAGGTAGAAAAGCTACTGTATAAAAAAGCCCAAAAAAATATAGCGGGCGAAGCCCTAGCGAATTGGAAAAAAGCCTTTTTATCCTTAAGCATACAGCATCATCAGGATCTATGGCAGTTGTCGGCTCAGCAAGAGGCGCTTTTTTCTCCATTTTCATTTGAAGAGCGGATGAATTTTGAGCAAAAAGATCGGCAGAAAGTGTTGGAGGAATGTTTGGCGGCTTATCATCAGGAATATGGGCATGAAAAAGCCCCCAAAAAGGGGGCAATTTAGGAATACTTATAGTTGGTCTTGGTTTTACATATCATTGTCATAGCAGCGGCCATATTCATCGGCTTCTTTGCAGCTATTGACGGTAGTAGTTGCTTGCTGCAAAAGTCTGTTTTGCAGAGAAATATATTTTTGGGGTGTATTTCTTAGTTCTCCAGGCATTTGGATATTAAGTAGGTCGCCATCAAAGCGATCATCGAAGCCATCTTGGTCCAAATCTCTAAAATTATCGACTTGGCCATTTTCGTCTCGGTCTAGTTCTACATCATTCCAAAGCCAAAGGTCGGCTTGGCCATCGCCATTAAAGTCTAGGTCTAAAAAAGCGGGCAATCCATCTTGGTCCACATCCAGTTGGGCAAGATCTAATTGAGCATAATCATGCCAGCCGTCTAGATCTTCATCAATAAAATCATCCACTTGGCCATTGCCATCTTGATCGAGCATACCTGCTTCTACTAGGTCAGAAATACCGTCATTATCGCTATCGAGGTCCAGATAGTTTGCTAATCCATCGCCATCTTGATCGGCTAAGGGGTAAGCTTGTTCTATATAATTGGGGATGCCATCATTATCGGCATCAAAATCAAGTTCATCGGCAATGCCGTCTTGGTCCATATCCTGTTGAGCGAAGATAAAAGTTGGCGCCAAGAGCAGTAAAGCAAAAAGAATAATTTTGGGGAAATTCATAAGGAGGAGCTTTGCGTGTTTTGGAATAAGTTGTCTTATTCTAATAATACAAAGTTAGGCCTCAAGTCACTGATTTTTAGTGGTTTTAATCGCATAAACCAAATTTAGGTAGTTCTTCGGGCTCGCTCAGTACTTTCCCTATGCGTATTTTACCTAAATAACTGTTCAATTTAGTTTTTATGCTCCTTCTCTAAGTTGGCCAACCAATTTAGCGCTTTTTCTCGCTCATTAAATATTTTGACCGGGCTGGGGATTTTATTCATTTGCAGGAAGAAGTTGGCCAACATTTTAGATAAGACCGATTTTATTTGGATCGCGCCAGCAATAATATGCAAACGTTCGTCTTCATAAATTTTTAACCGACGGGCTTCTTTAGACACCGATTTCATTTCGGAGAGATTGACCAAAAAGGTAAAAGGTTGGCCAGCAGAAAATTCTGCGGCGGTATCGGCCCAAATATCCATTTCGGCTACATCAATATGTGCACCGGCGGTAATATCACAAATAAATACCCCATTTTGTAGGTACATCTTCCCCCAAGGCAGTTGCTTTTCCATGCAATTTTATTTTAAGGCTACAAAAGTAGTATTTTTGTTCTGCTTTAAGGAAAAGCCAGCGGAATTTTGCTCCTTGTTGTTGGGTGGCCTGCTAATTGAAAGCCGCTAATTGAAAGGGGGAGTTTATAAGCTGCATAAATTTCATAAGCATCTTAAAAAGTTGTTTTTTCTTGCTGGTTTTAGATCCAAAAAAAAATGAGCCGACAGTTGAAACCATCGGCTCATAAAAGATGAACTAAAATCTTTTCTGTTTTTTATGCCATTGCTAATTGAAAGCCACTAATTGAAAGGGGGAATTAAGGGCCGAAGAAAAAAGCGCTGAAAAAAACTAAAGTTGTGCGGCCTAGCGATGTGCAGCAGTGGCCGTCAGGCCAGACCCAGCAAAAAACTTGTTTTTTTGCGCAGGGCCGAGCGAACAGCGAGCTGCGAAACGTAGCGCCTGCCGCAGGCAGGAGGCCCAAAAAAATAGAAAAACAAAAAAAGGCGGAAAAACCAGATCGATTTTTCCGCCCATGCTAAAAAGAACGCTTCATCTGAATCATTAGACTGGATTAGGGGTTTTATTTGGATATAGCTCAACTGCCTTTTTAGGCAAAGTGTTGCTTCAGAAATGCTTTATAGTTCGCAAATTCTTCTTCGGCTCTGGCGTTTTTTTCTATATCGTGAAAATGCAAGCTCCCTTTAAACTCAAGGCCTACAAAAGCATTCATTCTATGAAAAGGGAAGAGGGCACCTTCATCAACAGATTTTTGTTGAAAAAACTCGCCTTCCCATTCAAAAGCTTCCTTGGGAGCATTCCAACTACTGGTTATCAAGTAGTTGCGACCATGCAGTAAGCCTCCAGTTCCGTAATTGACTTTTGGGTTTTTAGAAGATCGACCATCGCTGGTATAAATCCGCCCATGCCCCTTTGTGAAAACCCGATCAATATATTCCTTAAAACGAAAAGGCATATGAAACCACCAAATTGGCATATGATAAATGATGGTGTCGGCCCAAAGAAATTTCTGTACTTCTGTCTCTACATCATATTCTTCACTTAGTTTAGTGTATTGTAGTTCATAGCTCTCTTTGGGAGCAAAAAAATCAAGATCAATATCTAATAGACTTTGGTTAAATCGACCGGGAGAATGACCGAATGGAAATCCGGCATTTATGACAAAAATATGTTGCTTTTTCATGCTAATGATGTATTTAGAAAGTAAAGGGAGGACCGTCCCTCCTTATTGCAACACAAAATTAAGCGTTATCTTTGCTAGCAACAATCAATAATTTTTAATTTAGCTATTAGTATTTTTATACTATCAGGCTTAAGCAATCAAATTATGCTCAATTTAGAATGGCTCCGTAGCTTTAAAGCAATTTATGAAGAAGGGAATATTAGCCGAGCTGCTCCAAAATTGTATAGCTCTCAACCTGGCCTTAGCATGCAATTAAGGGCTTTAGAGCAGCATCTAGGCTATAAACTGTTTATTCGAGCAGGCCGACAAATGAAGCCCACAGAAGAAGCTAAGCAGCTACATGCCTACGTTCTGCCCGCACTAGAACGTCTAGAGCAGGTCGAAGAACTTTTTCAA
Source organism: Saprospira grandis (assembly GCF_027594745.1). NCBI lineage: Bacteria > Pseudomonadati > Bacteroidota > Saprospiria > Saprospirales > Saprospiraceae > Saprospira > Saprospira grandis. The sequence goes on from NZ_CP110854.1 coordinate 115,865, forward strand.
CAAACTGCTTTACAAAAACGAGAACGAATTCGTATTGGCCTTTGCTCCGAAATTTTTTCATTGGTTTTGGCGCCCCAATTATCAACACTCTCTTTTGATGTACATGCCCGCTTTGCCGATAATTCTACTCTTTTTAAAGAATTGGAACAAGGCCTGTTAGATCTCTTAATTACAGCTCAGCCCCTAGATCATAGTCTAAAAAAACGCTTCGAAGCAGCGCATTTTTCTCAAGAACAACTTTACCTTGTTGGCTCTAAAAATTTAGACCTTTCTCCTTTTCGACAGGCCATTGAAGCCCAGGATTATAAGCGATTAACGCAGCAGCTAAGAGAATTTCCATGGTATGCAGTGATTAATGAAATGGAACATAGCCGCCGATTTTGGTCCGATAATTTTGACGAATCGCTGCCTTTTCAACCCAATTTCATGCTGCCCAGCCTAGCTACGATTATTCAGTGCCTAAAAACACAAGAAGGGCTAGCTATTATTCCAGATATTTTGATCCAAAAAGAGCTAGAAAGTAAGGAGCTGCAGCTGATTTGGAGCGGAAAAACACCTTCTGTTAACCCACTCTATTTTATTCGAGATAAACATAGCCGAAAAGAGAAAGAGTTGGAGTTGCTCAAGGCTATTTTTAAACAGAAAATGCCCCCGCAGATCAAAAAAGAGCTGCAGTCCTAGGATAGAAAAACAAAAAAAGGCGGAAAAACCAGATCGATTTTTCCGCCCATGCTAAAAAGAAGGCTTAATCTAAATAATTTTCCTCGGGAACGGTCCAGCTAGAAGGCACCACATAACCCTGCACCTTACTTTTGGGATAGGCTTTTATGCACACCTTATTGCCCTGGTTTCCGCCAAGGGTAAGAATATGGCTGTCGGTTTGGCCGGCTACAAAACCGACATGTCCGCCGCCAGAGCGACTAAAAACGACGATGGCCCCATAGGCGGGCTTGTCAATTTTTCGCCCATAATCAAGGTATTTTTTTGCTCGACCGCCATCATAATAACTGAGTGCGGGCTGTCCCGATTTTTTGAGACAATGCGAAACGAAGGCCGCGCACCAGTTGGCTGTTTTTACGGTTTGTTTGTGCGCCCATTCGTCATAAGTGCCCAATTCTTGGAAGAGCATTTTGACAAAGGGGTCATCTTTTACCATTTTTGCCGTTTCGGCTTTGCCTTTATAGCCTTCTGCTTTGCTGATCCAGGCGGGCTTTTGATAGTTTCCTTCTTTTTCAGAAGTTTTGCCATCATCAGTTGGCTGATCTTCTGTGACCGTATTATCATTTTCGGCAGAGGGCGTATCATTATTTTCGCTAGCACTTGCATGGCCAAAAAGGGAGCCCGCGGTTTTTCCGCCCACTTCAATCAAGCCATCTTGCCAACCAAAGGTTTTTTGCTGGTAGTTTCTGATGGCCTTAATCGTGAGGGGGCCGACATCGCCATCTACGGCTAGGCCTGCATCATTTTTGGCATTTAGTGTTTTTTGGACCAAAACGGCATCGGCTTTTTTGTTTTCTCCGCCTTTACCGACCGAGGCCGAAATGCTGCTATTGGCGGTGGGGGTTTCTTCATTTTCCTCTTTGCCAGAAGGCTCATCATCTTCCTCTAGGCCTTCTTCATCGGGCATATCGAGGCCTTGTTTTTTTGGCAAAGCTTTCAATATGGTCAGATTGTCTTTGGACCTTATCCTCATATTCTTTATCCGAAGCATAGCGCTGCTCCTTCTCATTGGTAAAGTTTTTCTCTAATTCGTCGGCATCTTTGGTCGAGAGATAATCTTCGGCCATCAAATCAAAGTACATTTCGATACCGGCATTCATATCGGGCAATTGGTCCAAAAAGTTGGCATCTCCAGAATCGTAGACGCCCACATTGAAAGGCGATTTTTCGCTACCTTCTCGATTGCCACGGCTACCAAAAAAGGTTTCAAATTGCAATTGCGACAACATCATTTCTACGGGCACCACTTTTTTGATGTCGCCATATTTGAGGTAAGTTTTGAGGGCGGCATCGGCTAGGGCTTGGCCAGTAATTGGGCTTTTTTTGCCCTTACCATATTTGGCCATTTTTTCGTCAATATACTTTTGCGCCAAGGCTGCATAATCGGCAAAATAATCTTTTTCAGCCGCGGTCAAGCTGCTTTTGTCCACCACCACCTGCGAGCGCTCTTTCATAAAGTCATCAAAACTCCAACGCTTGTTCGGATCTACCTCAAATTGTGGTTCTCGGCCCAGTTCTTCTTTAGTTTCTTCTGTGCTGCTTGTGGCCGCCGAAGAAGCCGCCAAAGCTTTATCCAAACGCTGGTTAATTCGGCCCATCAAGGCCTCAATTTCCGAAATCACTTCTTGCTCCTGAGCGTCAATTTTTCCATCGCTCATAAACAACTTTTGCAAACTGCTGAGCTTGCTTTCATAATCTTTTAGTACCGCTTGTAGCTTTTCAACTTGATTCATAAGAGGGTTGTATTTTGGCAAATAATATTGGGGACAAAAAAATACAGAAAGCAAAATGCCAAGACAAGCTAAGCCCCTCTTTTTTAGGATAAAGCAGTTTTCTATTGTTTTTTTAAGCAAGTTCTTTTATTTTGATAAATTTTGAACTTCGGCAAGGATAAATTCCTTTTTGGGCCGCCTGCCTAAGGGCTATAGGCAGGCATTAGCCTTCAGAACTCATTTATTTATCTTTTTCCCAGTCGGTATTGTACATATCGTACTCATAAGAGAGGTCCAAATCGCTCAAAATCATCTCCAGAAGTTCGTCATCTTTAGGATCATAGCCCGTTTTCAAATTATAGCCATACCAAGAGGCCATGCTTTGCCATTTGACGGCGGTCCAACGGCCTCTAAAATTCCGAATGACCCGATAAAAAGGCTGTTCCAGCTCTCTTTCGACCATTTTAATCAGGATATAGCCCTGCGATTTGGTCAGTTTTTTTAGCTGTGCCTCATATTCTGGGGTCAGTTCTTTTTGGTATTGCTTAATATATTTCTTCTTTTTTCGGCGGCTCATCCCTCTGGTCTCCTCTTCCATTTGCCGATGCAAACGAACGGCTTCTAGGGCCAGCGGAAAAACTTTTGCCGCATAATGCCGCCACTGATGATAGCGTCGACGCTCTTCTCGGTTTTCAAAATTTCGTTTTCGGCTCACTTGCACATCAATGCCGCTAATCGTGGGCAGGGTATCTCCATCAATAATCAGAATGGGAATAATTTCGCCATTAAAGCTGGTGGTTCCAAAATATTCTCCTTCTCGAATCAGACTATCTTGCTGTCCCTGAGCCCAAAAACTAAGGCCCAAAAAGGGCAAGATATAGAGTAGTTTACGCATAATTTAGCTGTTTAAGCAGTTCATTAGGGCCAATTTTATGCCCAAAAAAAGCCGACAGTTTTTGCTGCCGACTTTTAAGATAATATTTATTTTTGGGGGCTGCCCCTCGCCTATCGGCTCGGGTCGGGCTGTGTCGTGGCTCGCAGGTCTGCTCGGCCCTGCGCAAAATTTCGCTACGCTCATTTTGCTAGGTCTGCGGCTGCGCCGCACCACTTTCCATCCCTCAGCCGTCGGGCCTTCGGCCCTCTAGGACCAAAAGCCTAGCCCTTGCAGGCGGCATCTAGTTGGCAGCCAATGGCAAATTGCAAAGTCTGCAAGCCCAAGCCTCTAGCATCCCGATTGCTAAATCCTTTTTGGATGAAGTAGTCTTCTAGTTCTCTAAGGCTATTATAATAAGCTACTTTTAGGCTTTTGTAGTTATTGGCCTGTAGCGGAGCGCCTTGTTTCCAGCTATTTAGTTGCTGCCAAACGCCATTGTTCCAAGCCTCTAGGGATTTCATTTGATCATATTCTAATCCTCTGGGAAAAGCATAAAGCAAATTGAGTTGGGCCAAATCTTGGCTTTTTTTACCGCCCGACAAATCTTCGGTCATGGCCAAAAGCAGTTGCATAGAGGGCAGGCTCAAAAAGCTGCCGCAATCGCTAGAAATTTGGTAATCATCTCGCTCATTGTTCCAATAAGGGGCAAAAGCCTCGGCGGCTAGTTGGGGGTGGCGGCGGAAAAACCAGCAGGGTACATCGGGCTCATCTTTTACGGCCTCATGAATGGCCCGCAAATGCTGAATCAGCTGGCGAATATCGCCATAAGCATATTGCTGGCTAAAATCGTAGCGGGTTTTCTGACGATAATTGACAAAGACCTGCCCAATAGCGGCCTGCATCAGTTGGTTGATGGTCGCATCGGCATTTTTGATCACTAGATCGCCATTGCGGTACATATAGGCGCGGTACACCTTGGCCAAGGGGTGCTTAAACTGCTTGAGGCCCGCTTCGGCTTGTACGGGATCTTGGTCAATTAGATTGAGGTAATATTGCAGGCTATACTTTTCTACCTCTTCCTTAAAGAAATTATCTTGGCTAAGGAGTTGGTATTTTTGGACCGTTCTATCTTTTTGCATAAAAGCCAAAAGCGATTTTTCGGTATTGGGGCCCCATTGGCCATCAATTTTTTCCTGATAATCGCCAGTTTGGTTAAGGGCCAACTGCAAGCTTTTTACCGTAGGGCGAACCGCTGTTTTTTTACCATAACTCTTTGACTTTTGGCGCTCAAAATTGCTGAGCGGGTGCAAAGCTTTTTCGCTTACTCTGCGCACAATCATATCTTGGCGGCCGCCTTTGGCCTGAATGGTTTTGAGGGCCGCATCGGCTTCGGCTTGGCTGTAGTAAGGGCCGGCGGCAATCCGTAATTTTTTGGCCGAAAGCTGTAGACTGAGTTGGGGCGTTAGGCGTTCCCAATCGGGCCAATAGACATCTTCGTTTTGGTCCAAGGTGGCCATTTGCACAATAAAAACGGCATCTTGCTCCAAAATGGCTCTCCTTTGGATGAAGGCATCTTTATAGCCTCTAGCTTTTACGGCATCCAGTTTCTTTTTGGCTGCATTATAATTGCTATAGGTTCCCATAAGCACCTGATAAAGGCCCGTGGGTTGCATTTCGGCAAAGAGGTAGCCTTGGCTGTGCACCTTAGAAAAATCTTTGTAGTCGGGATTGGCATAGGTGGCCAACTGAACAAAGTAAATGTTTTGTTGCAGCTGCTGCCCCCAAAGCGGGAGCGTCATAAAAGCAGCCATTAAAAAGGGTAATAAGCGCATACGATATAATTATATGATAAGAATGGGGAAAGAGCTCCCGATTGAGTTCATCCAAAAATAGAAGACTCTGAAAAAAAATTCAGTTATTGCGGGCAGTTTATCCAAAAAAAGTAGGTTGGGCCATTTTTTCGACGAAAAGCGGGGGGCCTACTCTATCTAGAAAATAATTTACTTAATCGAAAAAAGGCGTCTAGCTTTTTCTTTTGAAGTATTATGAGTTAGGAAAGCTGCTTTGGCTAGCGGGGCCGTCTTTGGCCTAGCGATGTGCAGCAGTGCGGCGAAGCCGCAGACCAAGGCCGTCAGGCCGCAGGGCCGAGCAGACCTGCGAGCTGCGAAACGTAGCGCCTGCCGCAGGCAGGAGGCCCCAAAATATAAAAATCATTAAACCCTTTATACTATGAAAAAATTACTTTTAGCCCTTGGTTTTTGTGGCCTTGCCTGGCAAGCCCAGGCCCAAGCGCCTTCTTTAAGCTACCATTATAAGGTAGATTTGAATGCGGTCAAGGACGATAAATTGACCGTGAGTTTGGAGCCCAAGGATTTTAATGCCCAGGGAGAACTGCGTTTTTATTTGCCCAAAATGGTGCCTGGCACCTATAGCATTTATGATTTTGGCCGCTTTGTGTCTAACTTTAAGGCCTTGGATGCCAATGGAAAAGAGTTGGCAGTGCAGCATCCGGACGACAACAGTTGGGTCATTGCTGAGGGCGCAAAACTGGCTCGAATTGAGTATCAGGTGGAAGACAGTTGGGATACGGAGCAGGAAAATGTTGTTTTTGAGCCTGCGGGGACCAATATTGATGCAGAAAATGAAGTTTTCGTTTTCAATAACCACGGTATTTTTGGCTTTTTTGACGACCAAGAGCGTCGTCCCTTTACCATTGAAATTGACCGTCCGAAAAACTTATTTGGCGGCACCTCTATGGAAAGAGTGGCTGGCGATGAGGACACCGATGTTTTTCGGGTAGCCGATTATCATAAATTGGTGGATGCGCCCATTATGTATGCCGAGGCCGATACGGCCATTATTAAGGTGGGCGATGCCGATGTTTTGATTCAGACCTACTCGCCTACGGGCATGGTAAAATCTAAGGATTTGGTGCAGGAAATCCAGCCTATTTTGGAATCTCAGCGGGCCTATTTGGGCGGCAAACTGCCTGTGGACCACTATGCGTTTTTGATTTTCTTGAATGAAGGCGGTCAAAGCTTTTTGTCGGGTTCTGCTGGAGCACTAGAGCACTCTTACTCTTCTTTTTACTGTTTGTTTGAGGGCGAATCTGGTGATATTGCCCAAACGGTACGAGATGTAGCGGCCCATGAATTCTTTCATATTGTTACGCCTTTATCGATTCATTCGGAAGAAATTCACTACTTCAACTACATTGAGCCCGAAATGTCGGAGCACCTTTGGTTGTATGAGGGCGTAACCGAATACTCGGCCCAGCATGTGCAAGTTAAGCAGCGTTTAGTTTCTGCCGAGCACTTCTTGAACGAGATGTCGACCAAAATGGCTACGGCGGACTACTTCAAAAAGGATTTGCCTTTTACGGAGATGTCAAAAACTTGTTTGGATGAAAACAAGGACCAATACCCCAACGTCTATATGCAGGGCGCATTGATTGGGATGTGCATTGATTTGAAGCTCCGTATTTTATCTAAGGGCGCTTATGGCATTCAGGAAATGATGCAAGATTTGGCCAAAAAATACGGCATTCAAAAACCCTTCAAGGATGCCGAACTATTTGATGAGATGGTGGCCGTTACAGGTTTTCCAGAAATCAAAGAATTTATGCTCAAGCATGTGGCTGGCACCGAGCCTTTGCCCTATGTAGAGCTGATGAAAGAGGCGGGGATTGAGTACAGTGATCAGGGATTTCGGACCGAGCTTTCGCTTTTGGGTTTCAATCCCAACGGAGGCATTGGCTTCAATCCGGAGCAAGGGCTTTTGATGGTGGCCAATGAAAAATTCATTGATGACTTTGGCAAAGAGCTCGGCTTGAAAGAAGGCGATATGCTCAAAAAATGGGATGGCGAAGAATTGACGCCCTTGAATGCGCAGCAGGTATTGACCAGCTATGCCAGCAAAGCCAAAGAAGGCTATGAATTGGAGGTCCTTGTTTTGCGAGAAGAAACATTGAGCAAACGCAAAATGCGCAAGCGCAACCGCAGAATCAAAAAGGGCAAAAAGGTAGATCCTTTAGCCATTGAGGAAGTCCTTTTGAAGGGAAAACTGAAAAAAGTAAAAGTACCACAGGAGCATGCCCTCAATTTGCTTGAAGAAGTAAGCGCCGAGCAGCTTAAGATTCGTAAAGCTTGGTTGGGCGATTACATTTTGGAAGATGATGTAGAAAAATAAGCTTGAATCCTTATCTTCGCAAAAAATTAGCGACTACTATGTTTGGAAATATTCAGGAACAACAAGAGAAAATGCGTCAGCGCCTCACGCAAATTGAGGTCAGCGCTCAGGCTGGCGGCGGAGCCATTCAGATCCGGGCCAATGCAGCTCGTCAGATTTTGGACATCAAAATTGACCCCGAGCTTTCTTTGGACGATCATGAAGAGCTAGAAGACTTGTTGCTTACGGCCATGAACCGAGTTTTGGCGGCGGCAGCAGAAAAAGAAGCGGCCGAGACGCAGAACATGCTCAAAGACATCTTGCCTCCAGGCATGGGGGATTTGGGTGGAATGTTTGGCTTCTAAGTTCGACCTAATGAAGAAAACATTTCTATTAAATTTGGCTTTATTGGTGGGCATCAACCTGCTGATAAAGCCATTTTATATTTTTGGGATCGACCTACAGGTCCAAAACCGTTTGGATGATGGGGAGTATGGCTTGTACTTTAGTTTGTTCAATTTTGCCTTTATTTTTCAGCTCCTAGCCGATTTGGGTTTGCTACAATTTAATAGTCGGTTTATTTCGCAGCAAGAAAATTTGCGCGCTGCCTATTTGCCGATGCTGCTCAGTCTCAAGGCGGTTTTGGGCTTGGGTTATTTTGCCTTGGCCTTTGGGGCTGCTTTTCTGATGGGTTATGGAGAGGCGGCTTGGCGGATATTGCCCTATATCCTCCTCAATCAGTTTTTATTGAGTGGCATTTTATTTTTGCGTTCCAATTTATCGGCCATGGCCTTTTATCGGCTCGACAGTTTGCTATCGGCCTTGGATAAATTGCTGCTCATTATTTTGCTTTACGTCTTACTTTGGGCCGAACCTTTTGGGCCCTTTGATATTGTTCAGTTTGTGCAGGCGCAATCTCTGGGTTATGCCCTCAGTTTTTTGATTTGCGCGCTTTTTTTGGCCCAAAAAGTAGAGGGTCCTTTGGGGTGGCGCATTTCGCCTAGGCGGATGTACATTTTGCTCAAGCAGGCCTTGCCTTATGCCTTTGTCATTTTGCTGATGACCTTATACAGCCGTATGGATGCCGTGATGATTGAGCGTTTGCTACCTGCGGAGGAGGGAAAACTGGAGGCCGACCAATATGCTTTTGCCTATCGTTTGCTCGATGCCTTTAACATGATTGCCTATTTATTTGCGGGTTTGTTGTTGCCTATGTTTTCTCGTTTGCTGCGGCCTTTGCAGCTCAAAGATTTGGGCCAATTGATGGCCACGGCTTTCCGCTGGATGAGTTTTTTATCTGTCTCGCTCAGCATTGCCCTCTTCTTTTATGCCGAGGAGCTCGCCCCGGCCCTTTATGAAAGTAGCCATGCCCAGACCCCTCTTTTGCTTCAGATTTTGTTGTTTTCGGCCAATGCTGCTGGACTCATCTATATTTTTGGTCCTTTTCTCACGGCAGCGGCTCGTCTCAAGGGGATGAATATCTTTTTTGCCTTTGGGGTAGTCCTCAATTTTGGCCTCAATCTGCTCTGGATTCCAACTTATGGGGCTTTGGGAGCGGCTGTGGCCACCCTAATCACGCAGTTTTTCATTGCCATTACGGAGATGTTATTGAGTTTTCGCTATTTCCCAGCCTTGCGTTCCTACTTCTCTTTGGCCTTATTTTTCCGCTTCATTTTGGGCAGTGCATTGAGTTTCGGCATTTTTTACGGCAGTCAATTTTTGCCCCTTATTTTTTGGTTCAAGATTTTGTTGGCGGGCGCGGCTTCTCTTTTCAGCGCCTTTTTGATTGGCCAACTTTCTTTTCGGGAACTTCTCGAATTGCGAAAATAATTTTTTGGGGCCTGCCGCCTTTGGCGGCCGGGCCCTTGAAAATACTCAATAACTCGGCCTAATTTCCAACTCTGATTTATGAGCTGGAGTATTATTTATACTCCATTCTATCCTCATCCTTTTCGCTGATCGACTTACTTTTAGTAAACGGAGCCGAATAATAGGTCCCTCATAAAGCTCCAGTACTACATCTTGCTCTTTCCAGTCTTCTCGCCTAATGATGATTGGCGCTTCCCAAGAGCGAAAACTAATGATTAACTGCAGAGGTACACTATCTTTAGCAAAGGTTAAACGATGACTCAGATGAGCAAAATCAAGCTCATTTATTGTTGTCTCATTAACGGCCTTAGCATAAAAAACTCCTTTTTCATTCCTAATATCAAAGGCATTTAATCCAAAGAGTTCTGCAGCAGCCCCCACGACAGTCAAGCTCAAACTATCGTTCGCTGAAGCGGGTTCTTGCCTTATCAAAATGGGAACTTTTGCCTCATAGTCAAAGCGATACCCTCCTTTTACTTTGAGCAGTTTACCTTTAACTTCATAATGACTCAAACCGCCTTTAAATTCATAAGAAAAACTATCTTTTTCATCAATTGATATGCTAACCACTGGATTTGAGCCAGTCTCTACGTATTGCCCTGGCAAAGGCTTTTGGCTATGACAAGCCGCCAATAAAAGGACAATTACAAATAAAAAATACTTCATATTTCAACAGATGCTCAAGTGGTCCCTTTTGGCGCTAATTTCTAACATCACCTTTCTACTGCTGTTTCTTTTTTGGGGGCCTGCCGCCTGCGGCGGCCGGGCTGTTTCGCAGCTCGCTGTTCGCTCGGCCCTTCGGCGCTTTCAGCGCCTCGGTCTGGCCTAACGGCCACTGCTGTCCATCCCTAGGCCAAGTCGCTTCGCTCCTTTGCGGCGGCTTCGCCGCCTGCTAGCTGTGGCTGCAGGTTGAAACCAGCAGCCATACAACAACCCTATTCTATATCTATAGTGCGGAGAGGATTAAAATCCTCTACCGCTTTGAACAAGGGTTATTTTTTTCTTCGGTAGTTTGATTTTGTTTTTTTCTCCCCCATAAATTTCATAGGAACCCTAGGGCCAAGGCCCTAGGCTAAGCAAAAAATCGTCATCCCCTCCTTCGAGGGGATTTTTCTTCGCCGTTGTGGTTGGACGGTTGTTGTTTTTGAGGAGCGAACCTTTTCCATTTTTATAGCAAACAAGGGCTTTAGCCCGCCAGTTTGCATAGTCCTACAACCATGGGCTTCAGCCCATGGTCGCAAAACTGCCCAGCCGTTAAAAGGCTTTTTCCTCCCCTCTCTCCCTTCCTTCAAAACTCTCAAGAAAAAGTTGAGGGACTAATAAAAGCTATCTCAATACTATCTGCTCCGCTGCCTAGAAACAAGCCCCTAAGCGACTATATAATAAGAAGACCAGTGGGTTAAAACCCACTGCTACAAAGGAGGCCAGACTAAGCGCAATGAAAATGGACCGATGGTTTCAACCATCGGCCCATAATGAGTTCTAATAAACAGCAAACTAGGGCTTTAGCCCATGGGCCCAAAACCAACTAGTTCCTAAAAGGGCTTATTCTACCTTCCCCTTCCCTCAAAAGAAATAAGAAAAAGTTGTGGGACTAACAAGAGCTATTTAGAATCTTCTTCTACAGCTTGGGGCTTGTCCCTAGACGATGAATTGCAGGCGGCAAAGCCGCCATGGCCGAAGGCCAAACGGCCTAGCGATGTGCAGGGGTGGCCGAAGGCCAGACCAAGCGGGCTCAGCCCGCGCAGGGCCGAGCGAACAGCGAGCCCCGAAACGTAGCGCCCGCCGAAGGCGGGAGGCCCCAAAATTTCAAGTTACTTGAGACCAAATGTATAGATAAAATCACCTTCAATATACTGCCACCCTAGTTTGGCGCAATCAGCAGCATTCTTTTTAGCGGCATAATCTATTCTGTAAATCCCCTTTTTTTTAGAGTAAAAAACATACCGCTTCAACACACACAAATCTTCGTAGCGGCGATCCTCAGATAGGAATTGATGTCTATGATGTGTTTTTTGCTCTATAACAAATAGCGTATCTCCATTATTTTCAAGTGTAGACTGTAGTTTTGAATCAAGATTTCCAGAATTCGATCTAAAATTATACGTTTCCTCAAAAAAGGTACAACTATCGCAGCTTAAATCCGCAATAGCCGAATAGAACTCCACCTTTAACAGTCTATCATAAAACAACACAAAAAGTGTATCATTTCTCAAGCCCGTAAGAAGAGCCCCAGTTTTTATGTTTTCTACTTTAGAAAAAAACTTATTCCCCTTAGGAGGCTCCCAGTTCTGCCCCTGACAAACACAAATTTGAAAGCAAAAAAATATTGCCCATACGATCAGCTTAGGTTCTGCCTTCATAGTTAAATGTCAATTTTGCTGCCTACTTTTATAACTTTTTTATCTAACCTAAAGGTTAGGGCGATCTATTTGGACCTTTAGAGCTTAGCTCTGCAGTAGTTTTTGAAAATCGAACTCAAAATCAAAGTAAGAGTTATTTTTTACATAATCTTGCATACTCTCTAAGTCATCAAAATGATATCTTCTTTCATAGATAAGGATTAAGCCAATATTGTCTTCCCGGTAATCAATGACTTTGGGCTCTCCATGATTGCCAACTACACCTAAAGAGTAGCTCACTCCTTTTATTTTTGAGAAGGAGTTATATAAATCAAAAAAGACCTTCAACCGCTGTTCTTCATTATGAAACTTTTGTTTTAAGATCTTGTGCCAATTATATGCTAGGTTTATATCAGGCCCTAACTTCGTAATTACCCAGTGATGAAATAAATCAAAGGCAGGATCATCTTCGCATACTTTATCCGAAAAATCTTTTTCCATCAAGAAACCTCTTATACAATTGTATAAAGAGTCTAGAGACACTGGATCTATAAACATACTAGGTCGTTGCTCGATGTACGAAAGAAGTTGATGTAAGCTCATTTTGTTTTTTATTTAAAAAAAATAGGCACTAAAGATAGACATAATAAATACCCGCTCCGCATTTTTTGCCCCAAAGATATGTCCATTTTACTAATCAAAGGGAAGGCTAGATTCCTTGATGATGATTTCAACACAACTAGCTAATTCAGCTCCAGCATAGATAGTATGAAGATGCTTTTTATTGTTTTTATCGATACCAATAATTTCCCAAAATGGCTGCCTTAGAGGTTCCTCTTGAACGGATGCTAACTCCCAAAACTGAGCATTCATAAAGCGTTTAAAATGATCGGGGGGAATAAAAAAACTATCTTTTACACTATAAACGATGAAGTAATCTTTAGCGCCTTCGTACTCATCAGAGGCCCAAGAATAGAGACTATCATAATCCCTACCGGCTAATTGAAGTCCACTAAAGCAGGCTCTGTAAAGATCATACTCTATTTTCGTATAAAAAAACGTGTCCTTTCTAAATTGGGCCAACAGTTTATAAGAATGATGAGGACTATATTCGCTATTGATGACATTTAGCACCCAATAATTTTGTTCATTTAGGTTACTAAATGTATCACAGTCTACTCCTTGCAGGCCCAAATGCAGCAGCATCTTACAACTCATCCGATAATAGCCCTCTAGCCTCTTGAGCTGCTTCAACTGCCTAATTGAATTTTCCTGCTCTAGCTTCTCCTCCGACTTTTCAGAAACTTCAGCCACGCAAGCCAAGAGGAGAATCAATGGCAAGAATAAACAGAAACCAAATTTCATCATTAAGTTACTTTTGATCTAAATATTTCAGTCTATACCTTTTATGCTTAATGCTTCTGGACTAAAAAGTTACGAAGCCTATAGCACTCCATTAAGTCTACTATTTTTTTGAATCCTTCTGCTGCTCGGCCTTCCGCTGCTATACTGATGCACAAATATTTCATTATCTTTTTTTACCTCATCAAATATAGCTAATACGCTTTCTCCTCCATTAGCTGTCCCTTATTATATCGTTCTATCTTTATCACTCTACCGTCTTTTTTTAGCTGCTTCCATACTCCATCTCTACAAAGATAAACAACACGCTCTTCTGAAAATTTGTCCTGATTGTATTCATCTACATAGGGAAACATTTCATAAGCCACTCGCTGCCTACGAAAAGTCCCATAGTAAATTTTGTTCTCCCTCAGATCCGTTTTTTTAAAGGAGACTATTCCTCTGCAGTCCTTAACTTTATATTCAATCAACATGCTATCCTTAGTTTTAGTATGCTGCTCAGCAGTCCATGGCTTATACAAGAATAAACTGTCCTCCTCGCAAAGGATAAAAATATTTGCACAACCTCTAGGGACAACTTCCGCCCAGAAACTACAAGAAAAACAGCAGACTAACAGCCCCAAACAAAATAAAACTCTCATCAACCAATTGTTTTTTTGATTCCTCTATTAGCCTTAGATCAACCTTAAACTTATATCTATTCAGATGTTGCTTTTAAGGGTTTTGGTGGAACATGCTATCCTATTTTTTTGGGGCCTGCCGCCTGCGGCGGCCGGGCTGTGTCAGGGCTCGCAGGTCTGCTCGGCCCTGCGCCAGCAAGCTGGCTGGGTCTGCCGCTGCGCGGCACCCTTTCAGGCCCCTAGGCCAAGTCGCTTCGCTCCTTTGCGGCGGCTTCGCCGCCTGTAGGATGGATATATATATACCTGTAGGTTGAAACCTACAGCAACAAAGGAGAGCAGACTAAGCTCAATAAAAATGAGCCGATGGTTAAAACCATCGGCCCATATCATTTATAGCAAACAAGGGCTTTAGCCCGCCAGTTTGCATAGACCCACAACCATGGGCTTCAGCCCATGGGCCCAAAACTGCCCAGCCGCCGAAGAAGAAAGCCAAAAGAAAAAAGACAGTTGAGCGGCCTAGCGATGGTAGGCAGTGCGGCAAAGCCGCAGACCCAGCAAAAACTTGTTTTTTGCGCAGGGCCGAGCGACCCGACCAACGGGAGCCGACGCAGCGAAGCAAGTAACAGCGAGCTGCCGAACGACAACAAGAACTTTAGTTCGCAGTTCGACGACCGAAGGGAGTAACCGCCGCAGCTTTGCTGCGGAGGCCCCAAAAAAAAGGAGAAAAAGCCAAGCTTCTTCTCCTCTTCCGCCCGCTTATTGCGCAGGGGGATTGGGTGGGGTGTCCTGATCTGGATCAGGATTTTCAGTGTAATTTTTCATAGTAATTGTGTTTTTGTTAAAAATTAGGTTGTTTAGTTTGGTTAGATTTATTTTACTTATTTAGGCAAGTCATTCTCTGGATTATTTTTTTCCATACTGCTGCTAAAAGCCGCGATATCCATTCCCGGATAAAATTGCGCCATCTCCTGCAGACAATCCTCCACCTTGTCCAGAGCGCCAGTCACTTTATACAATTTTGTCTGCATCCGCAGGCCTTCCACGCTCAACTGATGGCGATTGGCCTGCTCGCAAAAAAAGAGTGCCCCCTCATGCAAACCCAAAGCATAAAAATCTTGGGCCTTCTCCAGAAAAATGCGGTCCTGGCTCATTTGGGGTTGCTGCAAACTGTTGTGGTAGCTGCACCAAGCCTGGGCCGCCGCCAAATCTTGTTTTAGGTCCTGCAAAAGCTGCGCATATTCCGACATATAGCCGATCGGATCTGCCGCCTTTTCGGTCAAGGTTTTTAAATAGGGAAGCGCTTTTTCGCCCTCTCCAAAAGCAATATACAAGCGGCAGAGCAGCTCAAAACAGTCTTCCTCAAACTCGGTGTTACAAATCGGCGATAAGAGGGAAATTCCCTGCAAATATTCGCCTTCTTCCAAGGCAATGGCGGCTAAAAAATAGCAGCTTTCTGCGGTGGGGATCGCCAAATTCTCGAGTAAAATTTTGGCCTTGGGCAGATCTTCTTCCAACAAAAAAAGCAACTTGGCTTGGGCCAAATCGGCCTGTTCATCGCCTCGCCCCTGCTCATAATAATGAAGCGCCAAATCATAGCGGCCCTCTTCTTCCATCAATTGGCCAAACAAAAAATATAGCGGCCCTTTTTCGGCAGAACGCTTTTGGCCCAACTGCAAATAACGCTTGGCATTCAAATAGTTAGGTGATTCTTTTTCTAATTCCACCTTCACCCAATAATAATATGGCGCCGAGCTTTTTGCGCCTTCAGCCATTAATTTTTCGGCCAATTCCTGACAAGCCCTCAGCTCATCCAGCTCAAATAGCTCGGTTAATAAGGTCTCATTTTTTTTCATGCTGTCTTTTTGCCCCATGCTAGAGCATGGGTTTGGGAAAAAATCTTTTGGGAAAACTACGCCCTCCAATTAAAACCATTTTCAACTTGCGCCTCCACTCTTGGCATAGCTGTTAAAGCATTTTATTAAAGTTCATCATCTACTAAAATGCCGATCTATTCTTTAATGTCACTTAAGTCCATTTTGTGAACTTTATTTTCCGATTTTTTTAAAAAATTTAATTAAAACTGCATTTCTGCCACAAAACAAATAGCTATTTAGCTCTAAAATTAGTTAAATTCGGTTTGAAAAACAAGCTATTTAAACCCTCCTTTACAACTGATTACCAAACAGTTAGATCTATATTTTATTTTTCTTTTTCTGGGGCCTGCCGCCTTTGGCGGCCGGGCCCTTGCAGGGCTCGCAGGTCTGCTCGGCCCTGCGCCAGCAAGCTGGCTGGGTCTGCCGCTGCGCGGCACCCTTTCAGGCCCCTAGGCCAAGTCGCTTCGCTCCTTTGCGGCGGCTTCGCCGCCTGCTAGCTGTGGCTGCAGGTTGAAACCAGCAGCCATACAACAACCCCATTCTACATCTATAGTGCGGAGAGGATTAAAATCCTCTACCGCTTTGAACAAGAGTTATTTTTTCTTCGGTAGTTTGATTTTGTTTTTTTCTCCCCCATAAATTTCATAGGAACCCTAGGGCCAAAGCCCTAGGCTAGCTAAAAAATCGTCATCCCCTCATTCGAGGGGATTTTTTTCAGCGCTTATTGTTTGGCGGTTGTTTTTTTGAACCTCTGGGTTGAAACCCACAGCAACAAAGGAGAACAGACTAAGCGCAATAAAATGAGCCGATAGTTTTAAAACCATCAGCCCATAACACATTCTAATATAAAGTTTTATCAGTAAAAGGCTTATTCTCATTCCTCTCTCTCCCTTCCTTCAAAAATCCCAAGAAAAAGTTGAGGGACTAATAAAAGCTATCTCCATACGGCCTCCTGCTCCGCTGCTTAGGGACAAGCCCCTAGGCTAGCTTTTTTCAGACAGCCCTCTAAAGAGGGCCTTTGGATATGGCCCTCCCCTGCAATAACAATGGAGCAAAGCAGTAGGTCATAATTTGAGGCCCTTTAGGGCTCACTCCATTGGATTAGCCTAGGGGCTGGTCCCTGGGCGATTATTGACTGCTGCTTCGCCTGCAATGGGTTTAGTATATGAGTCCATGAGACGTTGAGTCTCAATAAAGGAAGTTTCAATGCTGCTTTGCCTGCAATGGGTTTAGTATTCACGGTCATCCGTGTTTTCGTAGTACCATTCGGTTTCAATGCTGCTTTGCCTGCAATGGGTTTAGTATAGAGGAGGCTGAGAAAATTATTAAAAAATTTGGGCTTGTTTCAATGCTGCTTCGCCTGCAATGGGTTTAGTATGTATGGTTTTTCCTTCCTCAGTAAAGCTCTCATTGTTTCAATGCTGCTTCGCCTGCAATGGGTTTAGTATATTAAACCCTTGAAGCTGTCTAAGGCAGCTGAGAAGTTTCAATGCTGCTTCGCCTGCAATGGGTTTAGTATCTAGCTAAGCTACGGGCTCGGACATCCCATTTGTCAGTTTCAATGCTGCTTCGCCTGCAATGGGTTTAGTATTCGAAACCTGTAGGAACGACCTCGACGGGCTCGACGTGTTTCAATGCTGCTTCGCCTGCAATGGGTTTAGTATGGAGTCGGCTTCTTTATTTATTCGCAATACAAAAGTTTCAATGCTGCTTCGCCTGCAATGGGTTTAGTATATGCAGCTCCCTCAGATGATGCTGAGGGGGAGGCTGAAGTTTCAATGCTGCTTCGCCTGCAATGGGTTTAGTATTGCCGTTCTTAGCTGCCAGACTAAATACGTCGTGGAAGTTTCAATGCTGCTTCGCCTGCAATGGGTTTAGTATGGCAGGACTCCATTCATCTGGAGTCATTCTACAAAGTTTCAATGCTGCTTCGCCTGCAATGGGTTTAGTATGTTCAAGGAGGAAGAGGCGGAGGAGGTAAGTCGGTTTCAATGCTGCTTCGCCTGCAATGGGTTTAGTATAGAAGCAATCTCTGACTTCCTTTCCACGCTTGGAATTGGTTTCAATGCTGCTTCGCCTGCAATGGGTTTAGTATTTTAATTTGTAGTGGTAAGCCTAAAACAATTCAAAAGTTTCAATGCTGCTTCGCCTGCAATGGGTTTAGTATTCTTTATAATACAACATTCCACCACCATGCCATTTGTTTCAATGCTGCTTCGCCTGCAATGGGTTTAGTATAATATCTGCATTTATGGTAGAAAAAGGGGTGAAAGTTTCAATGCTGCTTCGCCTGCAATGGGTTTAGTATTCCGCACGCCAATCGACTGGCTAATGCCAGCCAAAGTTTCAATGCTGCTTCGCCTGCAATGGGTTTAGTATTTTGAAGGAGAAGTTGGAGATGGTGGTAGAAAAAGTTTCAATGCTGCTTCGCCTGCAATGGGTTTAGTATTCAAATTCTCAACTCTCTTGGTACAACCAATGAGGTTTCAATGCTGCTTCGCCTGCAATGGGTTTAGTATATAGTCACCAGAGCCATAGACATCGCTGTCATCAGGTTTCAATGCTGCTTCGCCTGCAATGGGTTTAGTATAAATACCACGCTTATAAGCAGAAGCGTGGTAAGAAAGTTTCAATGCTGCTTCGCCTGCAATGGGTTTAGTATAGAATTTGATGATTGTTTTTCAGATTTAACACAGACGTTTCAATGCTGCTTCGCCTGCAATGGGTTTAGTATATTTGTCTTCCGAGTGAAAACATCAGACTCCTTAGTTTCAATGCTGCTTCGCCTGCAATGGGTTTAGTATTGTAGAACCGAGTTTGACTAGCTTGGGAACAGAAGTTTCAATGCTGCTTCGCCTGCAATGGGTTTAGTATAAGTATTCTTAAGAATCCTTAGAGCCTCTCTTAAGCTGTTTCAATGCTGCTTCGCCTGCAATGGGTTTAGTATAGGAAGAAAGGTGCAGTTTGATTTCACACCACCAAGGTTTCAATGCTGCTTCGCCTGCAATGGGTTTAGTATGCATCGGCTGCTCTGCTGATATTATGGAACAAGTGTTTCAATGCTGCTTCGCCTGCAATGGGTTTAGTATTAAAAGAGCCCAAGGTAATCCCTATTTTCAGAAAATGTTTCAATGCTGCTTCGCCTGCAATGGGTTTAGTATTTAGGAGCAAGGAGGAAGAGTATTCCATCTTCCTGTTTCAATGCTGCTTCGCCTGCAATGGGTTTAGTATTTTGCTATAAAGCCGGAACTTGCAAATATAATGGTAGTTTCAATGCTGCTTCGCCTGCAATGGGTTTAGTATAAATGGACCTATTGACTTATTTCTTAGATCCATTTAGTTTCAATGCTGCTTCGCCTGCAATGGGTTTAGTATAAATATCAGGGCGACTGGTACCACCAAACGCAGTTGTTTCAATGCTGCTTCGCCTGCAATGGGTTTAGTATCACTTAATAGCACAGGGTTTAATAAGATGGGAAAGTTTCAATGCTGCTTCGCCTGCAATGGGTTTAGTATAAAGGGCAAGCGAATAAAAAGGCGCAAAGCCCGAAGTTTCAATGCTGCTTCGCCTGCAATGGGTTTAGTATACTTACAGACGATTTAATGTCACACCTGTCTCCTGAGTTTCAATGCTGCTTCGCCTGCAATGGGTTTAGTATCTTTGCTTTCGAAGCAATACAGCTGGAAAGACTGCTGTTTCAATGCTGCTTCGCCTGCAATGGGTTTAGTATAGCACTAAAAGTAGTGCTAAAAGAGGAAGGTCACGGTTTCAATGCTGCTTCGCCTGCAATGGGTTTAGTATTCACAAAGTCTTTTTCAAATTCAACGGCTTCTGTAATGTTTCAATGCTGCTTCGCCTGCAATGGGTTTAGTATTTGTTTGGCTCGTATGCTGCAACGGGAGGGGTTGTTTCAATGCTGCTTCGCCTGCAATGGGTTTAGTATTCAAGGTCCTCCGTGGTGGAGGATCTGGTGGGGGAGTTTCAATGCTGCTTCGCCTGCAATGGGTTTAGTATTCGATAAGGCCATTATTATGGCCAAAGACTTGGAGGTTTCAATGCTGCTTCGCCTGCAATGGGTTTAGTATTGTTAAAGTTGTGGGTGTAGCAAACTACATCCGCAATGTTTCAATGCTGCTTCGCCTGCAATGGGTTTAGTATTCTAAAGGAAGGGCTATAGCAAGATTGGCTGTAAAGTTTCAATGCTGCTTCGCCTGCAATGGGTTTAGTATTACCAGCCTTTAGAGGCTCTGGAGAACAAGCAGTGGTTTCAATGCTGCTTCGCCTGCAATGGGTTTAGTATCTAAAGGAAGGGCTATAGCAAGATTGGCTGTAAACGTTTCAATGCTGCTTCGCCTGCAATGGGTTTAGTATAAATACCCAACGAGACCATTCAAAAAAGCTGTAACGAGTTTCAATGCTGCTTCGCCTGCAATGGGTTTAGTATTTTGCACCAAAAGCGTTAGCTTAGGCGGAAAGACTGTTTCAATGCTGCTTCGCCTGCAATGGGTTTAGTATAGTGGGGAGAACATCAAAGAGACTACGCTAGTAGTTGTTTCAATGCTGCTTCGCCTGCAATGGGTTTAGTATCCATACAATACTCCTTCACAGCGGAGGTGCTGGAGTTTCAATGCTGCTTCGCCTGCAATGGGTTTAGTATGTATCAAATTCCTTTTCAATATATAAATCATCATATGTTTCAATGCTGCTTCGCCTGCAATGGGTTTAGTATAGACTAATGCAATCGGAATATTCCAAAGGGGCTATTTGTTTCAATGCTGCTTCGCCTGCAATGGGTTTAGTATTCGGCGGAAATTTTACCGTCCGAATTAGTGAGGTGTTTCAATGCTGCTTCGCCTGCAATGGGTTTAGTATTTTAAGAAATTAAATTTAATGTATGTTACTCAACTTCAGTTTCAATGCTGCTTCGCCTGCAATGGGTTTAGTATAGGCCAAAGCCTAAATGTTAAGGAGCTTGAATAGTTTCAATGCTGCTTCGCCTGCAATGGGTTTAGTATTTGGGTCAAGCAATATAATACTTGACAACTATCCTGTTTCAATGCTGCTTCGCCTGCAATGGGTTTAGTATAATAGAAATACTGGCACCTTACCTCTCTAATATAGAGGTTTCAATGCTGCTTCGCCTGCAATGGGTTTAGTATCCAACCAAGAGACCATTGTTAACTCTTAATATTTGTTTCAATGCTGCTTTGCCTGCAATGGGTTTAGTATTAATATTACTCATAATAATAAGTATTTATCGCTCTCTGTTTCAATGCTGCTTCGCCTGCAATGGGTTTAGTATAAAGACCTCCTTCTACTCCGTGTTCATTCACGGGGAGTTTCAATGCTGCTTCGCCTGCAATGGGTTTAGTATTAGAGGCCGAGATGGCTCTGGTCAAAAGGATTAGAGTTTCAATGCTGCTTCGCCTGCAATGGGTTTAGTATCTTAGAGGGGGAAGTGATTAAAGTAGGGGGTTCAAGTTTCAATGCTGCTTCGCCTGCAATGGGTTTAGTATATATCCCCTAAATGGGATTTCTACTATTAACAGTTTCAATGCTGCTTCGCCTGCAATGGGTTTAGTATAGATATATATCTAGAAATTTTTCAAAACTCATTGTTTCAATGCTGCTTCGCCTGCAATGGGTTTAGTATATTATGTGCGAATTTAATGTAATCAAAGACGAAAAAGTTTCAATGCTGCTTCGCCTGCAATGGGTTTAGTATAAAAAGGAAAAACTCCTAAACGGGAAATACAAGAAAAGTTTCAATGCTGCTTCGCCTGCAATGGGTTTAGTATCAAATAAGGGGAGCGCAAATTGGGTTAAGGTCTCTGTTTCAATGCTGCTTCGCCTGCAATGGGTTTAGTATAAAGACTCAACCAAAAATTAAGAAATGAGGGAAAGTTTCAATGCTGCTTCGCCTGCAATGGGTTTAGTATAAACTTATTCTTTAACGTAGATTTTGAAATCTACAAAAGTTTCAATGCTGCTTCGCCTGCAATGGGTTTAGTATAAACTTATTCTTTAACGTAGATTTTGAAATCTACAAAAGTTTCAATGCTGCTTCGCCTGCAATGGGTTTAGTATGTAATTGTAGATTGCATTTGATTTGAACCTCCAACGTTTCAATGCTGCTTCGCCTGCAATGGGTTTAGTATAACATTAGTAAAATTATGAATAATCTTATTAATGTTTCAATGCTGCTTCGCCTGCAATGGGTTTAGTATTCGCCTTTTGTCCCGCTTAGCTTTTTGATCGGATTGTTTCAATGCTGCTTCGCCTGCAATGGGTTTAGTATCGTGACCCCATTACTAACTTAGCTTGTTATTTCCGATGTTTCAATGCTGCTTCGCCTGCAATGGGTTTAGTATTATGGAGACCGAAGCGGCCACAACCGTAAAACAGTTTCAATGCTGCTTCGCCTGCAATGGGTTTAGTATAGCTCGATGAGAGGGGCTTAATGTTCGAAATGGAGTTTCAATGCTGCTTCGCCTGCAATGGGTTTAGTATAAGGCACGATCCGAGCCTTAGAAATTAAATTAAACGTTTCAATGCTGCTTCGCCTGCAATGGGTTTAGTATTCAATAGACTTACGCATTTCTTCAGGTAATGCAGCTGTTTCAATGCTGCTTCGCCTGCAATGGGTTTAGTATAAAACGGCATCATTGCCGTCTTCAACGTTTCGGGCTGTTTCAATGCTGCTTCGCCTGCAATGGGTTTAGTATGCCTGCTAAGTCCGTCTACCTCATTGCTATTAATGTTTCAATGCTGCTTCGCCTGCAATGGGTTTAGTATTTTGTACAATTCCGCGAATACCCCAATCTATTGGGGTTTCAATGCTGCTTCGCCTGCAATGGGTTTAGTATCTCAAGGCCTCGAAAGCCGCAATGGCACGGCCAGGTTTCAATGCTGCTTCGCCTGCAATGGGTTTAGTATGCAGTGGGCGAACTTCTACAAGACGATCGAAACCCGTTTCAATGCTGCTTCGCCTGCAATGGGTTTAGTATTTTCCAGCCGTTTAGGATGAACGGCTTAGGCCAGTTTCAATGCTGCTTCGCCTGCAATGGGTTTAGTATAAAAGTAAAACTAAAACAACAGTCTCATTAGAGGCTGTTTCAATGCTGCTTCGCCTGCAATGGGTTTAGTATAAAAAGAGGAAGGTGAGGAGGAAACTCCTTATTGTTTCAATGCTGCTTCGCCTGCAATGGGTTTAGTATTCCATAAGGAAGGATATTTCGAATGTGTAGAAGCTGTTTCAATGCTGCTTCGCCTGCAATGGGTTTAGTATTCCAAAAGGTGTAAAACAACGTTTAGGATTCCCAACTGTTTCAATGCTGCTTCGCCTGCAATGGGTTTAGTATTATAGAGAGTATTTTGCAGATGCAGATTACAAAATGTTTCAATGCTGCTTCGCCTGCAATGGGTTTAGTATTCAGGTGAATTTGAGGGACAACCTCGCATTTGGGTTAAGTTTCAATGCTGCTTCGCCTGCAATGGGTTTAGTATCCGCCTGTGAATCAATAGAAAGGGCCTGCACAACTGTTTCAATGCTGCTTCGCCTGCAATGGGTTTAGTATAGCATCATTGTATTGAAACAGGCGAAGCAAGCACGGTTTCAATGCTGCTTCGCCTGCAATGGGTTTAGTATTTGGGGGTAATCCTCCCTGTGACGCAGGGGAGGTGTTTCAATGCTGCTTCGCCTGCAATGGGTTTAGTATAGTGGTAATTTACAATGGGCATTTCGCCCACAGGTTTCAATGCTGCTTCGCCTGCAATGGGTTTAGTATCATTGTCCACCGCCTTATCCAGACTCACCGCGAAGGTTTCAATGCTGCTTCGCCTGCAATGGGTTTAGTATGTGAACTTTTAGAAGCATATATCATGGAAATGGGTTTCAATGCTGCTTCGCCTGCAATGGGTTTAGTATATCGACTTGGCTGCAGATCGTGCTGAGGCTGCATTGTTTCAATGCTGCTTCGCCTGCAATGGGTTTAGTATGGGCTAGAGGAAAATCCTCTAACCCTATATATGGTTTCAATGCTGCTTCGCCTGCAATGGGTTTAGTATTCCTTGATCGGATAATACTGGTTGAGATACTTAGGGGTTTCAATGCTGCTTCGCCTGCAATGGGTTTAGTATATGACTGCAGGTAGAGGGTTTAATCTATCAGAGCGTTTCAATGCTGCTTCGCCTGCAATGGGTTTAGTATCGTAAAATCCCTTGTGTTTGGCCGCTGATAAACGGGTTTCAATGCTGCTTCGCCTGCAATGGGTTTAGTATAGATAAGGGGATTAGGGGAAATAATAGTATAATCTGGTTTCAATGCTGCTTCGCCTGCAATGGGTTTAGTATATCTTATTTAATTTTGTTATATATCCTGTATAATTACAGTTTCAATGCTGCTTCGCCTGCAATGGGTTTAGTATAAGACGCCAAAGGAACGCCAGACAATTCAGCCGCTGTTTCAATGCTGCTTCGCCTGCAATGGGTTTAGTATAATCGCATCTTTGGCCGCTCAGTTCGGCTATTATGAGTTTCAATGCTGCTTCGCCTGCAATGGGTTTAGTATCTGGAGACATTCCGTGTTCTAGCGCTAGACTAACAGTTTCAATGCTGCTTCGCCTGCAATGGGTTTAGTATGAGGAGGTTGATCCCCAATCTCTATTGCAGGAATGTTTCAATGCTGCTTCGCCTGCAATGGGTTTAGTATGAAAGTATGGACAATTAAAGGTAAAAAATCAATGAGTTTCAATGCTGCTTCGCCTGCAATGGGTTTAGTATAGAGTAGTGTTCATTTTGAAATGAGTCCATGAGACGTTTCAATGCTGCTTCGCCTGCAATGGGTTTAGTATAATACGCTCTCGCAAGAGCATAGATAGAGTTGCCATAGTTTCAATGCTGCTTCGCCTGCAATGGGTTTAGTATAGAAGAGTACCAAGTGCTTGAAGAAGCACTAAACGTTTCAATGCTGCTTCGCCTGCAATGGGTTTAGTATTACTGTTGTATTGAAACAAATGCACCAAGCGAAAGGTGTTTCAATGCTGCTTCGCCTGCAATGGGTTTAGTATGCCCAAGCCCGCCATGATTACTGGGTAGCCAAGGCAGTTTCAATGCTGCTTCGCCTGCAATGGGTTTAGTATCCCCAGCAACACCACCATCAGTGGCATTACCAGAGAGTTTCAATGCTGCTTCGCCTGCAATGGGTTTAGTATTTGGTACACCAGTATGATAAGCTAGTAGACGATGTTTCAATGCTGCTTCGCCTGCAATGGGTTTAGTATTTGCCCGAGCTGCATCCCGATCTTCAGGAACTCCTGTTTCAATGCTGCTTCGCCTGCAATGGGTTTAGTATTTGGAATCTGTAGTGAGTTATATGGAATGTTTGGATGTTTCAATGCTGCTTCGCCTGCAATGGGTTTAGTATTATACTTTTTAAAATATGTTCCATGATGGTCATCAGTTTCAATGCTGCTTCGCCTGCAATGGGTTTAGTATAGTGCCGTTAATCTTGTTAAGACACCACAACGGTTTAGTTTCAATGCTGCTTCGCCTGCAATGGGTTTAGTATCCAACTCTGCTACTTCCCCAGCAACACCACCATCAGGTTTCAATGCTGCTTCGCCTGCAATGGGTTTAGTATTTCCTTCAGCCGCTCCCCAGTTGGAGTTGGCTGGTTTCAATGCTGCTTCGCCTGCAATGGGTTTAGTATACCATGCCCTCGGAAAGAGAGCTACAGGCTGTAAAGTGTTTCAATGCTGCTTCGCCTGCAATGGGTTTAGTATTGCCATCTGCGTTGGGAGCAATGAGGAAGAGTATTGTTTCAATGCTGCTTCGCCTGCAATGGGTTTAGTATAAAATCAACCGAATCAAAAAAGGAGTGAACCACCAGGTTTCAATGCTGCTTCGCCTGCAATGGGTTTAGTATAGTATTCTATTGTATTGTATATAAATAGACTAGGGGTTTCAATGCTGCTTCGCCTGCAATGGGTTTAGTATATTCTCCATAATCCAATCAATGATAGGATTTATAGGTTTCAATGCTGCTTCGCCTGCAATGGGTTTAGTATCTGTAACCAAGAGCGTAGCCGTTTGACCGTTGAATGTTTCAATGCTGCTTCGCCTGCAATGGGTTTAGTATCTTTTCAATATGCTTCCAAAAAGTAGAAATGTCTGTTTCAATGCTGCTTCGCCTGCAATGGGTTTAGTATAGAAACTGGTCGATGATCGGTTTTGACTTCGCACTAGTTTCAATGCTGCTTCGCCTGCAATGGGTTTAGTATAATCAAGCAGCCTATGAAACTTAAGGAACATACCAAAGTTTCAATGCTGCTTCGCCTGCAATGGGTTTAGTATTCGCCCGAGGGTCTTCCACAACTCTTAGGCTAGTGCCTGCAGTTTCAATGCTGCTTCGCCTGCAATGGGTTTAGTATTTTCAGCGTGAAAGCTGGCAACCTTTGACCCTTTGTTTCAATGCTGCTTCGCCTGCAATGGGTTTAGTATTAACAAAGGAAGATTCTCCTCCCTTAAAAATATAGTTTCAATGCTGCTTCGCCTGCAATGGGTTTAGTATTTCCATAGATACTGCTTGTAGATTATTCATAATAGTTTCAATGCTGCTTCGCCTGCAATGGGTTTAGTATCTCCCCATCAAAGAATTTACGAAGAGCTGTTAGAGTTTCAATGCTGCTTCGCCTGCAATGGGTTTAGTATTGGATTAGACAGTCTATTATGGAGTTTCTTAATTCAGTTTCAATGCTGCTTCGCCTGCAATGGGTTTAGTATTTGTCTTGAATGTAGCTAAATCTACTTTAGTGTAGTTTCAATGCTGCTTCGCCTGCAATGGGTTTAGTATCGAATAGCTTCTTGGACTTCTGGAATAGCTAAAAAAGTTTCAATGCTGCTTCGCCTGCAATGGGTTTAGTATTTAAGATTTGCCCGCCTTCAATAATTAAGAGCTAGTTTCAATGCTGCTTCGCCTGCAATGGGTTTAGTATGAATTCATTAGGTTCGTTCTCGTCGTACAGTCCTGTTTCAATGCTGCTTCGCCTGCAATGGGTTTAGTATTAGCTTCAAAAGCTGTATTGCAAAGTCGTGGTACTGTTTCAATGCTGCTTCGCCTGCAATGGGTTTAGTATGCCTACCACATCGGCATCGATGCAGTAGGCATTAGAGAGTTTCAATGCTGCTTCGCCTGCAATGGGTTTAGTATACGAGTCAAAATTTTTGACTTTAGCTTTGACCACCGTTTCAATGCTGCTTCGCCTGCAATGGGTTTAGTATTTAGACATAGACTACTTAGATGAGTACTATGGTAGTTTCAATGCTGCTTCGCCTGCAATGGGTTTAGTATATTCATTGCAGCATCGTTTAGAAAACGGTGGTAGGCGTTTCAATGCTGCTTCGCCTGCAATGGGTTTAGTATAGCTTATAATCGTCTACTCCAATCTTGGCTTTCTGTTTCAATGCTGCTTCGCCTGCAATGGGTTTAGTATTCCACCTGCGCCTCATTAAGGCTGCTAGCCTGCGCAGTTTCAATGCTGCTTCGCCTGCAATGGGTTTAGTATTGCCGCAAAGCTTGCCACTCTAGCTCTTTAGAGTAGTTTCAATGCTGCTTCGCCTGCAATGGGTTTAGTATTAATCATGATATAGTTGTTTAACTCGTTAATACTGTTTCAATGCTGCTTCGCCTGCAATGGGTTTAGTATTGCCCTCTGAGTTCAAAGTGGCTTTCAATATGAAAGTTTCAATGCTGCTTCGCCTGCAATGGGTTTAGTATTCAGAGTATTTAAAAGGCCCGCTATCAAGTGCGGGTTTCAATGCTGCTTCGCCTGCAATGGGTTTAGTATATTTAAAAAATGTATATCTTTTACTATTTTAAAGGTTTCAATGCTGCTTCGCCTGCAATGGGTTTAGTATTTTGGAATTGCGAGTATACCGCAATAGATAAGTTGTTTCAATGCTGCTTCGCCTGCAATGGGTTTAGTATGTACGTTAAAATCCAAAGCAAAGCCAAGCAGTTGTTTCAATGCTGCTTCGCCTGCAATGGGTTTAGTATTTATGAGAAGTTCAAGTTTACATTCTTCGAAAGAATGTTTCAATGCTGCTTCGCCTGCAATGGGTTTAGTATTGGTACGCAGATACATGTCCACGATGTATTTAGTAGTTTCAATGCTGCTTCGCCTGCAATGGGTTTAGTATTAACGGTTCGATTCCGTTAGGAGGTCCTAATTTGTTTCAATGCTGCTTCGCCTGCAATGGGTTTAGTATACACATTCAAAGCTATGTCCTGTCAAGTACGGTAGTGTTTCAATGCTGCTTCGCCTGCAATGGGTTTAGTATCTGCAGGCGATTCTGCAGCAATTACAGGCGAGGCGTTTCAATGCTGCTTCGCCTGCAATGGGTTTAGTATAATAGCGGAGACGTCCGCCGTCTAATTTATACAAGTTTCAATGCTGCTTCGCCTGCAATGGGTTTAGTATCGCCTTGGCCTTAGCCAAAGCAAGACGACGAGATTGTTTCAATGCTGCTTCGCCTGCAATGGGTTTAGTATCCAAAGAGTACGGTACTTGGAAAGTAATCCAAAAGTTTCAATGCTGCTTCGCCTGCAATGGGTTTAGTATAAACCCATGGGCTAGCAATTGGCTTTGTAAAGCTGTTTCAATGCTGCTTCGCCTGCAATGGGTTTAGTATAAACCCATGGGCTAGCAATTGGCTTTGTAAAGCTGTTTCAATGCTGCTTCGCCTGCAATGGGTTTAGTATTGAGTATTAACCGAATAGTAAAAACGGAAAACGGGTTTCAATGCTGCTTCGCCTGCAATGGGTTTAGTATTTTAGAAATTTTTCTAAGCCCAAATGATGGCCCAGTTTCAATGCTGCTTCGCCTGCAATGGGTTTAGTATCTATTTCTGCATCGATAAATATATCGTAATATTTATGTTTCAATGCTGCTTCGCCTGCAATGGGTTTAGTATCTGACTACAAGATTTTGTTTATCCCTTTAGAAAGAGTTTCAATGCTGCTTCGCCTGCAATGGGTTTAGTATAAATTTGGCCGAATGATCGGAATGGGCCCAGAGTTTCAATGCTGCTTCGCCTGCAATGGGTTTAGTATACCTCGAAAGGCACGTCATTATTAAAATTAACGGAGTTTCAATGCTGCTTCGCCTGCAATGGGTTTAGTATCTAAAAGCGAAACGCTTCAACTCTTCTAAGAGTGTTTCAATGCTGCTTCGCCTGCAATGGGTTTAGTATACGTTTGCTTCTTGAAGTAGAACACGGTCAGACTGTTTCAATGCTGCTTCGCCTGCAATGGGTTTAGTATTTATTTATGGTAGGGAATTCGGCTAAACCCTTAAAGTTTCAATGCTGCTTCGCCTGCAATGGGTTTAGTATTCTAGGGGTCTTGCAGCAGATTAAAACAGCCTTCGGTTTCAATGCTGCTTCGCCTGCAATGGGTTTAGTATACGGCAGCAGACTTCATTGCAGCCAACCAGGAAGTTTCAATGCTGCTTCGCCTGCAATGGGTTTAGTATCTATTTGGGTTGCGCTGTCCTTAGCAGCTTCAGTAGTTTCAATGCTGCTTCGCCTGCAATGGGTTTAGTATAAAGGGTTTCGGCCCGGCACATTTCTAGCAAACAGTTTCAATGCTGCTTCGCCTGCAATGGGTTTAGTATCTGTCAAGCAAGAACCCTAGTGCAGGGATTTCTAAGGGTTTCAATGCTGCTTCGCCTGCAATGGGTTTAGTATACGAACCCAATGCTGCATCATTGGGTATTAATTATGTTTCAATGCTGCTTCGCCTGCAATGGGTTTAGTATATGGTTAAAACTTATTAGCCAAGACAAAGGAGTGTTTCAATGCTGCTTCGCCTGCAATGGGTTTAGTATATATTTCTATTTTTACTGACTACTACCCAGATTGGGGTTTCAATGCTGCTTCGCCTGCAATGGGTTTAGTATTAATGAGAGAGGTTTTGAAATTTATCCTAGCAAAGTTTCAATGCTGCTTCGCCTGCAATGGGTTTAGTATTGGAATTGTTTGGTGGGGGGTTTAAATAAAGGGGTTTCAATGCTGCTTCGCCTGCAATGGGTTTAGTATTCTTTTGGGTATTGTAAAGAAACCGAAACCTCTCGTTTCAATGCTGCTTCGCCTGCAATGGGTTTAGTATAACTTTATGATAAAAAAATACGAGTTAAATTCAAAGTTTCAATGCTGCTTCGCCTGCAATGGGTTTAGTATAGGATTTTAGGATTTGATGAGCTGGTTGAATTGAGAGTTTCAATGCTGCTTCGCCTGCAATGGGTTTAGTATCTACTGTTTGTGTTGTGACAATTTGCTCAAGCAAGTTTCAATGCTGCTTCGCCTGCAATGGGTTTAGTATAAGGCCCGCTATCAAGTTCGGCGAACTTTAGAATAGTTTCAATGCTGCTTCGCCTGCAATGGGTTTAGTATTAAATTTGTAGGAGCCACTAACAAAGACTCTATGGGGTTTCAATGCTGCTTCGCCTGCAATGGGTTTAGTATAATAGTGTCATCCAGTATCTCAACCAGCATATCGGTTTCAATGCTGCTTCGCCTGCAATGGGTTTAGTATAGATAATACATCATATAATTTAAAAATCCATAAGAAAGCTATAACCGACATCAGAGCTATAAAACTCTAAGATATACCACAAAGCTCCCAAACGCTCTTTTTTCATTTTAAGAAAGTTTTAAGATTTGGATTTTCCCACTATCTAAAGACATTTCCTGCTCACAATATAAAACTTATCTCCTATACTTCCTAATTTAATTTTGGCCCCTTTTTCCGCAGCCTACAGGCGGCAAAGCCGCCGCAGGCCGAAGGCCAAACGGCCTAGCGATGTGCAGGGGTGGCCGAAGGCCAGACCGAAGGCGAAACGAAGTGAAGCCTGAAGGGCCGAGCAGACCTGCGAGCCCCGAAACGTAGCGCCGCAAGGCCGTAGGCCGCAGCGGAGGCCCCTCCCCCACTCCTTAACAGTAATTTGATTTTATAAGCCAAAGAGCCAGCAAAAAAACCGTATTTTTGCCCCCATTACCGCTTATCTAAATCCGTACGATATGAAAAATATTATGACCAAGTATATCTTTGTTACAGGTGGAGTGAGCTCCTCTTTGGGCAAAGGAATTATTGCCGCCTCCGTGGGTAAACTCCTGCAAGCCAGGGGCTTTTCAGTGACCGTCCTGAAGCTAGACCCCTATATCAATGTGGACCCCGGCACCCTGAACCCCTACGAACATGGCGAATGCTATGTGACCGAAGATGGGGCCGAAACGGACCTCGATCTTGGCCATTATGAACGCTTCCTCAACCAAAATAGCTCGCAGGCCAATAATGTGACCACGGGTAGAATTTACCAAAGCGTGATTAACCGAGAAAGAGCCGGCGATTACCTGGGCAAAACGGTGCAGGTGGTCCCCCATATTACGAACGAAATTAAACGCAATATCATGGCCCTGGCCAATCAGGGTAATTACGATATTGTCTTGGTCGAAATTGGTGGCACGGTGGGCGATATTGAGTCTCTGCCCTATGTGGAAGCAATGCGGCAAATGCGCTGGGAACTCGGTCGAGAAAACTGCCTGACGGTCCACCTCACTTTGGTCCCTTACCTTCGTGCAGCCGGCGAACTGAAAACAAAACCCACCCAACATTCGGTCAAAGAATTACTCGGCTCAGGTATCCAACCCGACATTCTGGTCTGCCGAACCGAGCATCCGCTCAGTATGGAAATCAAACGGAAATTGGCCCTCTTTTGTAATCTCGATGCCCCCTCGGTGATTGAGGCCCGGGATGCCAAAAGTATTTATGATGTGCCCATGCTGATGCTCAAGGAAAAACTGGACAGCAATATTCTGACAAAGCTTCGCTTGCTAGACCGACATGAGCCCAAACTAGATCGCTGGAAGCGCTTTTTGGGCCAACTCAAAAACCCTATGCATGAAATTGAAATTGGGCTGGTGGGCAAATATATCGAGCTCCAAGATGCCTATAAATCGATTCATGAGGCCTTTATTCATGCCGGCGTGAGCAATGAATGTAAGGTACATATTCGCCATATTCACTCGGCCCATATCAATGAAAGTACGGTGGCCCAAGAACTCAAGGGACTATCTGCCGTGCTGGTGGCCCCAGGTTTTGGCGAAAGAGGGGTAGAGGGAAAAATTACGGCCATTCGCTATCTAAGAGAAAATAATATCCCTTTTCTGGGTATCTGTCTGGGCATGCAATGCGCCGTGATTGAGTTTGCCCGTCATGTTTTGGGCCTCCAACAAGCCAATTCTACCGAAATGCAGGCCCAAACGCCCGAGCCCGTGATTTCCCTAATGGAGGA
This sequence comes from Saprospira grandis, assembly GCF_027594745.1. Classification (NCBI taxonomy): domain Bacteria; kingdom Pseudomonadati; phylum Bacteroidota; class Saprospiria; order Saprospirales; family Saprospiraceae; genus Saprospira; species Saprospira grandis. The sequence goes on from NZ_CP110854.1 coordinate 147,758, forward strand.
ACAAGAACGCATTGAGAATTTGGGCGGCAGTATGCGCCTAGGCGCCTACCCCTGCCAGCTCCAAGAAGGCAGCAAAATGGCCCAAATCTATGGCCAAAAAGAGATTTCTGAACGCCATCGCCACCGCTATGAGTTCAATAATAATTATCTGCAAGCCTTTGAGGAGGCCGGCCTGATCGCCTCTGGTCGCAACCCAGAAACAGGACTCGTAGAGGCCGTAGAACTCAAAAATCACCCCTGGTTTTTGGCCGTTCAATTTCATCCCGAATATAAAAGTCGAGTAGAAAATCCCCACCCAATTTTTATCGATTTTATCCGCGCTGCCCTAGCCTATAAGGAAAGTGAAGCCTAGTATTTAGCGCTCCAAAAATAGAAAAAGGAGTTGTAGCCCGCTGGCTGCAACTCCTTTTCTTTTAGCGCTTTAATCGCTTATTTTGTTTCTGTCGTTACTACATCGGCCTTGATGGTCAAACGAGTTTGAGCAGGATTCGTGTTGGCGGTTAGTGTCACAAATTTAGTTTGTGCACCTTTTTTGCCTGCAGAGTTAAACTCTACTTCAATTTCGCCAGATTCACCTGGAGCAATAGGCTCTTTAGGGTACTGAGGCACAGTACAACCACAAGATCCTTTGGCATTGGTAATGGTCAAAGGCTTGTCGCCATCATTAGTAAACTTAAAAGTATGTGTCACTTTTTCGCCTTGCTTAATGGTGCCAAAATCAAAGGCATCCTCGGCAAATTTCATGCTTGTGGCCAAAGCGGGGTCTACAGCTTCCTGTGGGTTGCCAGACTGTTGAGCCTGGATGGATTGAGCGGGTTGCGTTCCAGTAGGTCCTACTGTGTTGTTATTCTGAACAGCAACATCGGTTTTGGTCGCTTCCACCTCGGCGGCAGAAACACCACCGCCACACTGCATAAAGGTAAATGCCATCAAGCCAATGAATGCAAAGCTGAGAAATTGGGCTGCAAATCTTTTCATCTTCTAAAGAGAAATTTTGGTTAAAGTAATCTGTCCGCAAATCTTGCGGATAACAAAAGTACAGCTTTCATCGCAAAATGAGAAAAGCCATTCTTTAAAACAAACTTAAGGGGGAGAAGTTTTCTACTGTTCTTTTTATTTGGGGCTGCCCCTCCCTTCGGTCGGGTCGGGCTGTTTCGCAGCTCGCTGTTCGCTCGGCCCTGCGCCGCCTTCGGCGGCTGGGTCTGGCCCTTCGGGCCACCGCTGTCCATCCCTCAGCCGACGGCCCTGCGGGCCTTTGTAGGCGGCTCCGCCGCCTCCAATACTAGTTTTCCTGGACCAAACTGTCCTTGGCCAATTGCTCGGCCCGATAAGCTTTCCATTTCTCTTCGGCTAGCTTCCAAACCGCCGACTTAGCATCCAATACTTCTTCCTTCAATTCGCTTTCCCAAAATGATTTAAAGCTCTTAAATTCTGTACGGGTCTCTGTTTTTAACCCCTCTATTTCCTGATATATGTAGTAGTAGAAAAATATGGAGGAGGCCAAAAAACTCAATAAAATCCCGAGCAATAAGCCCAGCCAAAATGCAGTATTCTTCATTAGTTGTGGATTTTTACGGCCCGCTCAAAGCCCAAGCGCTCCAAATGGGCCTTGCGCGCCTGCTTGAGGTCAAAATCTTGAAAGCGAATCTGCGCCCGCAAAAAGTCAAAGGCAAAGTCAAAATCCATATACTGATAGCGAATAGGCAAGGTGCCCGGCCCCGCCATATCCGTCAGTTTCTTTTGGTTGAGGACCTGCAGCAGATCGCCTGCCAATTGCAAAAAGGGATTCAAATGGTTTTCGATAAATTGTTGGCGCTTCTCTCGGTCCAACTCAAACATTTCTTGGGCCAAACGGCAGTAGGCCTGCATAGCCGGACAATAATCCAGCACAAAGACATTGCTCAGCTCGTTGCGGCGCGCCCGAACCATTTCCCCGTTTTTTTCTCTCAACTGCTGCTTGAGGTCCTTCAAGATCAAGCGAATACGCTCGTTTTTTGCCTTGCAGGCATCCTCCAAAGCAAAAAGTTGGTCGTTGCGGCCCAATTGCAATTTGGCAATTTCAGTTTGGTATTTGGCCAACTCGCCCATAAAGCGACTACGCGCCCAAAACCAACTTACCGCCACCAAGGCCAATAAGCCCGCAAAACTCAGGGCATAAAAAGGCAACTGCTCGACAAATTCGTCCCAGTTCATAAGTATAGGGGATTAAATGAATGATAGAATAAGAAAGAAAAGACCCACCACAGCCGCAGCAGCCAAAACAATATAAATACTCAGCAAAATAGGGCTCCAAATTCGCACTTTTTCTAGTACGGGCAAGCCCTCTTCTATTCGCAGCGCATACAACAAACTATCTATACTTTGATAGGGCTCTGCCGTTGGCCGAACCGCATAGTTGGGGTCTATCGGAATAGCCGAAGGCGGCGGCAATTGCTCAATAATCAAATCTAATTTTTGATTTTGCTGTGCTTCTAATTCTTGCAGGCGCTTTTGCAAGTTTTCTAGCTCTTCCTCTATAGAAGCTTGCGAAACGGAGCGCAGCTGAAGGTAGGCCCCAGCGGCCAAGCCCTGCGCCCCAAAACTTTGGTCCAAAAACAAGGCCTCGCCCTTAAAGTAAAGGTTTAGGTCTCCGGGCAAGTCGCTCAAAAAGCCTTGATCGACTAGTTGCTGCAGCGCCTGCTGGGGCAATTGCTCCTCATCAAAGGCTAGGGGGGCATAAGTTTGGCCCAAAGGATCTTGTATATAAATAAAATGCTTGACCGCTGGCCCTTCTTGCTCAATGCGCAAGATGCTGCCCTCATACAAATCACTAAGTTGCTGCAACTGCTGTTCGGCCTGCAAAAGCTGCTCGCCAAAAGCCAGTTGGTAGCTGCCCCCTCGGGGAAGGAAGCCACTAAGTTCCAGCTGCTCAATCATTTCGGCAGCAGAGAAACTAAGATCCACCTCGGCATTCATGAGTGTGCCGTATTGCGGATGCATAAAATTTAAGTTGAGTATAGGTTCCATAGCTTATACTGGGGATATTTTGAATCCGAATATACTAAGATATCTCTTAAATAACAGTTTTTTGCCCAGAAAAGCAAAAGGCCCCAGCTGCAGAAGCAGCCGAGGCCTTTTTTTGGTCCATTTTGCGGCGGACAGGGCCGATAGGCCCGCAGGCTGAGGGGCTGTAGCAGGGCCGCCGAAGGCGGCAGACCAAGGAGCGCAGCGACGAAGGGCCGAGCAGACCTGCGAGCTGCGCAATGGCCCGACCCGAGCGAAGCGAGTGGGCAGCCCCAAATCCTAACGATGATGACGACGATGGCGCTGATAATGCTCCATCATTTCCTTAGATTTTTTCTCATCGACTAGGCTTCCCTTTTTGGGTACAAAGCGGTAGCTAAAGCGAAGCATAAAATAGCGCTCCAACACCTGCCCAATTTGGTCCTCGATATAGCTGGCCGTAAAGTTTCGGCTGAGGCTAGTATTTTGGCCCAAAATATCGTAGACATAAAGGCCAATTTCTCCGCGTTGGCTCTTGAAAAGTAGAGTCGAAAGACTGGCATTCCAGAGCAAAAAGTCGGTATTAAAGCCATCGGAAAGGCCCGCATAATGTTGGTGGCTAAGGTCTGTGCGAAGGACCAGCGACTTCCAGGGGTTCCAATAGGCCCGCAGGCGAGTATTTTGGTTATAGTAGCGGTTATTCGAGCTGCTATTCAGGCTATTGATCGAATAATTGAGGCTTCCGTCCGTACTCAAGGTAAAGTCAATTTTCTCGCTAATATTCGAGCTTAGCTTAAAGCCCAAACGGCCAGAAGGCTGTCGAGAATAATTGAGCTGATTGTTAATCAGGCTGGGGGTTTCGGAGAAAGAGCCGCCAAATTTAATCCCAAAATTCGACTTAATAAAATTGAGTGGAAAGCTATAATCGGCAAAGAGATCGAGCTGATATTGGCGGTCCAAATTGACATCTTGCGTGAGCTGCGTTCCCTGAGCCAAATCTACGCCCAAAAAGCTAGTATCCTGATAAGCGATAAAGGTACTTTGGCCCAAATAATCCTTATTGTAGCGGGCGCCAAAACCGACAAAAAACATGGTATTTTTGCTTGGATTGGGGCTAGCATAATGAAAATGAATGCGGTGATTGGTTTCTTGGCCAAGCTGCGCATTACCGATAGATAACTGGATGGGGTTGCTATTGTCGACCACCTCCTGCAATTGGCCAATAGAAGGCTCATCGGTTCCGGCTCGATAAAAAATGCGTAAATTTTTGGTCTTCGAAATCTTGTAGCGCATGACGGCAAAAGGCAAGATATTGAAGAAATTGTAGCTATTTTCAAAGCTTTGCGGATAGACCTGCGTAGCCGACAACTGGGCCCATTGTGCAGAGGCGCGGACATAAAATCGGAAGCCTTTTTTGTTGTAGCGCAGGCCCAAAGAAGCACGATGGCGCTCATAGCGGCTATCGGCCTCATTAGACAAAAAGGTATCGAGCAAATTATAATCTTGGCCATCAAAATCATAGGTAAACTGATCGGCCTCATTATAACTAATCGAGGGATCGTAGCGGAACTGTAGTTGCATTTGTTTGCTCAGCGGTTCGCTATATTCTAGGCGGGCCGAGTAGCTGCGTTCGTATTGGTCCAAATCCGAAGATTGGTCAATAGAATCAATTTGGTTGAGGCTATAATAATTATTTTCGGACTGTAACTGATTGTTGCCATTTTGGCCACTAAACTCTTGCTGAAGACGAACCGAAAAGGTTCTGCCCTTCTTTTTTAGGCGGTGGCGATAGAGCATGCGGTTGCGAAAATTGTAGGCCGTCAGCTCACTATTAAAGAGGCTTTGGCTTTGGTTGAGTGTTTGCTCAATATTATAGGTTTCGGACTGGCTCATTTGCTGGCCCTGATTGATTTGCAGACTCAAATTGGGCTCAATTTCAATTTGGTTGCGCTCATTGATTTCATACTCTAGTCGAAAGGTCGCCCGATGGTTTACATTCGTACTATTTTGGTTTTGTGACTGTAGATAATACTGCCCCGCCTCTTCTTCCGAAATAAAGCTACGGAAAGTAGAATCGAAGCCGATATTATTGGTTTGATTAAAAAAGTAGCTTCCGTTTAGTTTCCATTTTTTGTTCCATTCGTTGCTGTAGTTAATTCCCCCGGCATAGGTCTCATTGATTCCGCCATTATCATCGACCAAGAAGTTGCCGAGGTTGCCGCCGCGCCAGCGGCGGCGACCTCCTCCACCCGAAGCAGCCACTCCGGCCAAATCTTCAGAGCTAAAGTTTTGCTCATTGATATTATTGAGTTGGCCCAAAATCGAGATGCGTTCATTGCCATTAAAGCGGTTGTAGACCCCACCTAGGCGATAGCGCCAATCGTCGTCGGCTTCTTGGCCATCATCATGGCCTATACCTGCATAAAAGCGACCAAAAGTCCCCGAGCGATAAGCTGGCTTAGAAATAATGTTGATCGTTTTGCTTTCTTCGCCATCTTCAAAGCCAGAAAATTGGGCTTGGCGGCTCTTTTGGTCATACACTTGGACCTTATCCACCATATCGGCAGGCAAGTTTTTTAGAGTAGTTTTGGCATCTTGGCCAAAAAAAGGTTTGCCATCAATGACCACCTGCTGCACGGTTTCGCCTTGGGCCTTTACGGTTCCGTTTTCAATTTCGATACCCGGCATTTTTTCCACCAAATCCTCGGCAGAAGCATTGGGGTTGGTTTTAAAGGCCTTAGAGTTAAACTCTACCGTATCGCCTTTGAGCACTGCGGGAGGCGTTTTACCGACCACATCTACCACCCCTTCCTCTAGGGCCGAAACTTTGAGCAAGATCGGATCCAAATCAATGGCGGCTTTGTCTAAAAGCAAGGGTTTCTCATAGGTTTCATAGCCCAAAAAGGAAATTTTGAGCTGGTAGGGGCCCTGAGGCAGGGCCAATTGAAAGCCGCCCTCTAAGTCGGTACTTGTGCCAAATTGCTTTGTACTGTCTTTGGTCGACTGCAAAACAACATTGGCCCCAATCAACGGCTCTTGAGTTTGCGCATCAAAAATGCGCCCATTGAGCTGGCTTTGGTTTTGGGCCGAAAGGCTCCAACTGAGGAGCATCAAAACGGCCAGAGATAAATAATATTTCATTGTACAGGATTAGTGAACTAGATAAAATGATGCTGTAGCTTGGACTAAGGCCCAAGCGATCAATTAGACCGATCGGCGATCAATAAAATCTTGAAAGGCCTCTTTGTATTTGTCTGAAACGGGAATATGCTGTTTGCCAAAAATCAACTGCCCCCTTTCAATGGTCGATATCTTGTCTAAATTGACAATATAGGAGCGATGCACCCGCATAAAGCGATGCCGAGGCAAGCGGGCCTGCAAGCTCTTCATGCTCAGTAGGCTAAGCAAACTTTTATCAGTAGATTTGCGATGAATGCGCACATAATCTTTTAGGCCCTCGATATAGAGTATATCATCTAGGGCAATTTGTTGCAGTTTATAATCGGACTTGAGAATGAGGTAATCTTCCTGCACTACCGTAACCGCCTGCAGTTGCTGCTTGGCCTTTTGGGCTGCCGAGAGCAGCTCTTCAAAGGCAAAGGGCTTGAGCAGATAATCGACAGCATTGACCTTATAGCCCTGAATGGCATACTGTTCAAAAGCTGTAGTGAATATAATTTTATGCCCCTGCCCAGCCAGTTGTTGGGCCAACTGCATGCCCGAAAGATTGGGCATCTGAATATCGAGAATGAGTATGTCTACCCACTCTTCTTCTAGTTGCTCTAGTACGGATAAGGCATTATTATGGCTGCCAATCAGCTGCAAAAAGGGAATTTGCTTAACGTATTTTTCTACTAAGGAAAGCGCCAAAGGCTCATCGTCGGCCACAAGGACAGAATAGGTTTGCATAAGTGGATTATTTTGGAAGGCAAAGCCGGGCCAAGAAGTAATTGGATTGGGCCCCTTGCTCAAATTGATAGTTTTTTTCTGGATAAAAGAGCTCTAGGCGCTTGCAGAGGTTTTCTAAACCTATACCCGAACCACTTTTATCCGTTTCAGTTTTGGGAAATAAGGAGTTTTTTACCTCAAAGCAGAGCCATTCTTCATCTAGCCGCAAAGACAACTGGATAAAAGAAGGCTGCCGAGCATCGACCCCATGCTTAAAGGCATTTTCCAAAAGCGGAATGAGCAAGAGTGGAGGTACTTGCAAACCCTCTTCCTTCGGAAATTCCATCTCTATTTGTACATGCTCCGCATAACGCAGGCGCATTAGCTCGACATAGTTTTGCAAAAACTGTATTTCATCGGCTAAAGGAACCACCATTTCATCAGAATGATATAAGACGTAGCGCATCAAGCGGCTAAGACGAAGCACATTTTCTTGGGCCATTTTAGGCGCCAAATCAATTAGCGCATAGATGTTATTTAAGGTGTTGAAAAAGAAATGAGGCTGCAATTGATATTTCAAATAAAGCAACTCCGACTTTAAATGCTCGTTCTCCATTTCCTGATATCGGTCTTTCTCACTTTGCAAGCGCTGCGTTACCCGAATGGCACTAGCTACGCCTACACTTAAAGAAAAAGCCAGGCTATCACCAAATAGCAACAAAAATATAGGCGGCTTATGTAAATGTCCTTCATTGACCAACATATATCCACTTATTATTTGGCTATAGACAAAGTATAAAAAGAATAACATCGGCAGCAAAAAAGCCAAATTGCGCCCCAAAAAGGCCCGATGCTTTCGCTTGATGAGTAACTGAGGCACCCAAACATAGAAGTTCAGGTAAAAGACGACTACATTAAACCCTAGGTTTAATGTGTGCTTGAACAAAAACTTTTGCCAAGGGATATGCGTATGCGTCCAATCAATCCATAAAATCGGGGAAATCAACAAGATAAGCCAGGGCAGAAAATGAAAAATAAATTTGCGCCAGCTCGGAGAAAAGTCAAAACCGCAGTCTTCTTTTTGCATAAATTTGATGTTTATACACAAATATCTACAATCTTACCGCTTTTAGGGCCTAATCTAGACTAAGCCGCCTTTCTTATAGATGACTTTAAACAAAAAAACCGGCAGTTTCTTTAGCGAAACTGCCGGAGCAATATATTGTTTTCTTAACTTCTTTTGGTCCCTTTTTCCTCCCCATAACTGGGCGCTTTATTCCGTTTGGGCGACACATTTTCCTCTATCGCTGGGGCCTCTTCTGCCTCCTCATTCTCAAACCAAATTCGCTTGATTTTGTGGCGAACCATAATTTTTATGCCCTCATAATCCTTATAAAAACGAACCTCATCGGCATTGGGGTCCAAAACCATTTCATAGTGGTTGCCCACATCGGAAACCACCGAAAATTCAAAGATTTCATTCTCCTCATCCTGCCGGGCCTCCTTGATCAAATAAGCCGAACTAATGCTAGGAGTAGTATGCTTAAACATGCTCATCTCCGCATTAAATTCAAAAAAAGTAAGCTCTTCCTCATCCGAAGACATCAGTTTCCATTCGCCAGTTTCTTCGCTATATCGCAGGTCTTCGCGCAAAGAAGTAGAAATCATCATTTGGCTCCAAAGCGGAAATTGCAGGAGCATAAAAAGTAAAAGCAGGGGAAGCGGTCGCATAGGCTAGAGTTTTGGCCCTTTGGGGAGCTATGGGTAAATCATATTATTTATATCATCGCTTATTCATCAAAAAAAATTCCAATTCAGCCGTTTTTCCCTTTTATAAAAATAAAATCCAGACCCTTCTGACTGCTGTTTTGGGGCTGCCCCGCCCTGCGGGCGGGTCGGGCTGTTTCGCAGCTCGCTATTCGCTCGGCCCTTCGCCAGCAAGCTGGCTCGGTCTGGCCCTGCGGGCCACTGCTGTCCATCCCTCAGCCTGCGGCCCTTTGGGCCTTTGCGGCGGCTTCGCCGCCTGCTATCCGCAAATTTGGACCTAAAAATGTTGTTGGTAAAATTCGACTACCCTGGGGTCTACCCGAATATCTTGGGGCTTTAAGGGGTGCTTGAGCACTAAGCCCTCTAAAGTACGGCAGCGACTCAAGGCCACATAGGTTTGCCCAAACTCAAAAGCCCCCTTGGGCATATCCAATAATACTCGATCAAAGGTTTTGCCCTGGCTCTTATGAATGGTCATGGCCCAAGCCAAACGCAACGGATATTGGGTAAAGCTTCCGCTAACCTTGGTCTCAATCTCGCCAGCATCATTGAGCTCATGGGTCATCATCTCCCACTCAAATTTTTCTACCTTGATCGTTTGTAGGTCGCCAAAAGGACCATAGACCTGCACCTGTATTTCATCAAAATCTAGATAAACCACCTTGCCAATGGTCCCGTTGGCATAGCGCCTTTTGGGGTCGTTCTTTAAAAAGACCACCTGCGCGCCCAACTTTAACCGTAGCGGCGAGGGGGCCGGTTGTACATTCATCTGCCCAGAAACCTCCGCAATATAGCTGTACTCCTCCCCTTGCAAAACCCGCAACCTCGCCCGATTGACCTCATCTACTCGGGCATTTCTGGCCGCTAGGGTAATATAAAAATCTGATTGCTCCGGAAAGTCGGGAATATGCCGCTCATTCAGCTCCATAAATTCATCATAATCCATAGTACTTTGACGAACAGCATCCAAAAGGCCAATAAATCGGCGGTCGGCCTGTCGGTACACCTCTCGGAGTTCGGCCATGATGATGTCCATCTGGAAAAAGACCTCGGCCGAAAAGAAGTAGGGACTTTCATAGCGCTCTTGCAGCTGTTGTCTTACTTCTGGGCTACTAATCACGGGCGGCAACTGAAAGAGGTCGCCAAACATAATAATCTGAGCCCCCCCAAAGGGAAGGTAGCGGTCTCTTCCGTTAATCCGCATAAAGAAATCTATTTGGTCCATCATATCGGCACGGACCATAGAAATCTCATCAATAATAATCGTATCAATGGCTTTATATAAGCGGTGGTTTTTTCTGGGCTTAATTTCGCTCCTTTGTAAGGGGCGGGCCGGAAAGCCAAAAAAAGAATGAATCGTTTGTCCCCCAATATTAAGGGCGGCAATGCCGGTAGGCGCCAGCACCACTACTTTTTTCTGGGTTCTTCGGACAAACTCTCGGAGCAGGGTAGATTTTCCCGTTCCTGCTTTTCCCGTAATAAACATGGCGGGAGTCCCTGCCTCTATATCCTCCAAACAAGCCTGAAAGTCGGCATTTAAGTCAATCTCTTCTGTCTGCATAATGATTCGTTATCTTAGGGCCATAAGATAGGCATCTTTAGGGAGCTATTCAAGTTTGGGCGGCCCAGCGAGGAGCCAAAATAGCCCCCAGCTTCATCTAAGGGCCCTCTATTTAGCGTATTGAGCTCAGGCAAAGCGAGCTTAGCCCCTCATCCTTAGGGAAAAGCCTAAATAAAGTATATTTTAGAGGGCGGCCATTGGTCCTTATTTCCGGTTTTGCAGGCGCGAAGCGCCTCGGCTGAGGGATGGACAGCAGTGGCCCGCAGGGCCAGACCGAGCCGCTGAAAGCGGCGAAGGGCCGAGCGAATAGCGAGCTGCGAAACAGCCCGACCCGAGCGATAATTCATGAGGGTTTTAACCCTCATTTTGTATAGCTTCGCAAAGCGATACCGCTTTGCGCTGGGTTTCAACCCAGCGGAAGGGGCAGCCCCAAAAAAACAGCAAGAAATGAAAAAACTCTACAGCATTCTCTTTCTTTTGTTCTTGACATTGGCCAGCCTGAAGGCCACGCATATTGTTGGGGGCGAATTATCTTATCGTTGTTTGGGCAATGAGCTTTATGAGATCAATCTTCGGGTATTTCGGGATTGTGATACGGGCGTACCTTGGTTTGACAACCCCGCATCTATTGGGGTATTTGATGATAATGACCAGCTTCTTTTTGACCTGCGGACGCGGCCAATTAGTAATGATACTTTGAGTCCAGAACTACAGGATCCTTGCTTGGTCGTGCCGCCCAATGTTTGCATTCATACGACCTATTATCGAGATACGGTGCAGCTTCCCTTTCGTGCTGGGGGCTATCAATTGGTCTATCAGCGTTGTTGTCGGAACCAAGACATTGTGAACATTGTCAGTCCTTTGAATACGGGGGCCACTTACTATTGTTTGATTACGGAGGCGGCCTTGCAGGGCTGCAATAGCAGTCCAGAATTTCGAGATTGGCCCCCAGTTTACATCTGTGCCAACAAGCCCCTGCGCTTTGATCATTCGGCCACAGATGCGGATGGCGACTCCTTAGTATATCGTTTGTCTACGCCTTTGGATGGGGCGGCTCCGCTCAATCCCATGCCGCAGCCGCCTTATAATCCGCCCTATACGCCCGTCAATTGGCTGGGCGCTTTTTCTGAGACCAACATGATGGGCGGCCAAGATTCTCTTCGGATAGATCCGCAGACGGGTTTATTGCAGGGAACGCCGAGCATTTTGGGGGTATTTGTGGTAGGTGTGGCAGTAGAAGAATATCGAAATGGGCAGTTAATATCGACCATGCGGCGGGACTTTCAGTATGCGGTGGGCATTTGTGGGGAGTTAGTCAGTTCGGCCTTTTTTGCGCCAGAAATTCAGTGCGATAATGATTTATTGGTCCAATTTCAGAACAACAGCCAGAGTTTGGGTTCTGGTTTTCAGTGGTATTTTGGCGACAGTTTGCAGAGCAGCTCCAGTTTAGATGATCCAGTATTTATCTACCCCGATACGGGCCGTTATACCGTCACTTTAATAGCCGACCCGGGCAGCAGTTGTGCCGATACGGCCCAGCAAGAAATCTATTTGCAGTATGAATCTATTGCTTTGGATGCGGATTTTGTTTTGGGGCCTTGTAGTGACAGCATCGAGCTGCAAGTGGCCGACCTTAGCATCGATAGTATTTCGGCTATTGGGCAATGGCTCTGGGATTTTGGCAATGGAGACACGGCCCAAACGCCTTTTGCCTCTACCGTTTATACGCAATCGGGTAGCTACCCCATTAGCCTGAACTTAAGGGCGCTAAATGGTTGCGAGCGCAGCCTATACGACACCATAGACATTCAATTGGCCCAACTCAATATGGCGGACAGCATTCCGCTTTGTCCGGGGCAAGACAGCATACAATTAAATCAGGGAGGAGACCCCAACTTACAATATCAATGGGGACCAGCGGCTGCTTTTTCCGATCCTCAGGCGGCTAGTCCTTGGGTACGGCCCACAAGCAGCAGCAGTTATCAGGTCACGGTAACGGCCAATAGCAGCACTGGCGATAGTTGTCAGTTAATAAAAACGGTTTGGGTAATTATTCCGCCGCCCATTCAATTGTTGGCGGTCAGTGATACGGCTAGTTGTGCCGATACACTTAGCTTGGGGGTACAAACTTCGGTGCCAGCAGACATTAGTTGGTCTTATTCGCCAAACTTTTTGCCCTTACAATCCACTAGTAATCCCGCTCAGATTATCATGCCCCCGCCTGGGCCTGCCTTTCCCGTTTATATTCGGGCCAAAGACGCCTGGGGCTGTACCCTCGTCGATAGCATCATTTTACAGGGCCAAGATATTCCTTTGCAGGCCGCCTTTAGTTATAATATGACGAATTGTGGGCCGCCTATGCAAATACAATTTACTGATGAGACGGTAGACAGTAGTCAGGGGCCTATAGTGGCTTGGGATTGGGATTTTGGCAATGGACAGCAGTCTAATCAGCAACATCCTGCGGTCAATTATACGCAATCGGGCAGTTATGTCGTGCAACTGAGGGTCACTTCTGAGCAGGGCTGCCAGGGCTTTGTTCAGGATACGCTTCAACAGATCCAATTGCCTATTTTGTTTGGGCCAGATACGGTAGGAATTTGTCAGGGAGAGAGTTCGGTGGTTTTAAATGCGGGAGGAGATAGCAGTTTAAGCTATAGTTGGAGCCCTGCGGGCAGTTTATCAGATGCCAGCAGCCCCTCTCCTACAGCTAGCCCTAGCGGTCCGACCACTTATAGGGTAACTATCACGGCAGCCAATGGTTGTACCGCAGTAGATAGCGTTTTTCTAGGCTTTCCGCCTGCGGTTACCGTCAATTTGGAGGACCAGCAATATTGTGGGAATAGCGTTAGCCTAAATGCGGAGAGTCCAACGGCTGTAAATTACATTTGGTCCTCGGATCCTAGTTTTTTCACGGTCTTGGGGCAGGGCAATCCGATTAGTTTTAGTCCGCCTAGCAGCCCATGGGCCTATTATGTACAAGCGACAGATGTTTATGGTTGTCAGGCGACGGATTTTGCGGTTGTTCAGCAGATCAATAGCAGTCCAAATACGGAATTTTCTTGGTCTAGTTTGGGCTGCAACTTCCCCTTGCAATTGCAGTTTACAGATTTGAGTGATAGCTCTTTGGCGGAGATTGTCAGTTGGCAATGGACAACCTCCAACGGACAACAATCTAATCAGCAGCATCCTCTTTTCAGCTTCAATCGCTCGGGGCCGGTCTTGGTCCGTTTAGACATTACTTTAGCCAATGGTTGCACCGGCAGCTATTCCGAAATTTTGGACCTTAATATTCCCGCTTTAGCTGGGGCCAATAGCCGGACGCTTTGTTTTAATGAAGATTCTCTGGCCCTAAACCCCGGAGGCGATGCAACGGGCCTAAGCTATAGTTGGAGCCCCGCCATTGGCTTATCTAACCCCAATAGTGCCAACCCCATCGCCCAACCACCAAGTTTTCCTTATAGCTATCAGGTCCAGATCACGGCTTACAACAGCTGGGACACTTGTAGTCGAACAGAAACGGTGACAGTATCGCAGGGCGCCCCTTTGAGCATTTCGGTGGTGGAGGATACTAGCTTTTGCATTAGTCAGTTTACACTTTCGGCCAATGCCAGTTATAATGTATCGGATATAGATTGGTCTTTAACGCCCGACTTCAGCTCTATTTTGGTGGCCAATAGTTCGAGTTTTACGCTCAACTATGGCAGTAACCCCTCCAATTTGACTTTTTATGTTCGGGGGCAGGACCAGTTTGGCTGTGCGGTTTATGATACGGCCCAATTGCATTATCAAACGGCCCCCATTCAGGTACAGGCGCAGGCGAGCTATCCGCCTTGCCCCACAGATTCCGTAGCAGTGCAGTTTCAGGACTTAACGACAGATACTAGTCAGGCAAGTATAGTCAGTTGGAACTGGCGATTTGGGCCAGGGCAAACGGCTAGCGGACCCAACCCTAGTTTTGTTTATGGTCCAGCCGATAGTACGCATATTTTCCAGCTAGAGCTGACCTTAGAAAATGGCTGTGGGGGAATATTTGTAGATAGTTTGGCCGTTCGGGCCTTGGGCTTAGCCCTGCCCGATAGCCTAGGACTTTGCGGAGATACCTCAGGCTTTGTTTTGCAGCCCAATGCTAACCAACAGCTAAATTATCAATGGAGTCCTGCTTTGGGTTTATCCAATCCAAATAGCCCAAGTCCTTATTATACGCCTGCGGGCAATCAGTTGTATACCGTATTGATTAGCGACCCCTCGACGGGCTGCCAGTATACGGACAGCCTCTATATTTTTGCCGACAGCTTGCAATTAAATCTTATTGAGAATCAAATCATTTGTCGCAATAATGTTTCGCTTTGGGCCTATAGCAATGACAGCAGCAGCCGTTATGATTGGGCCTTAGATCCAAATTTCCTATTGATTTTGGGCCAGTCTAATCCCTTGAACATCAATTTACATCAGGGACGTAGGTTTTATCTTCGGGCACAAAATAGTCTGGGCTGTAAGGCAATAGATAGTGTTGATTTGGCGGTATTAAACCGCCCTTTGGATTTGCAATGGGCGTTATTGCTAGATAGTTGTGGAGAGAACCTGAGTCTATCTTATTCGGCCCAATCTGCAGATAGCAACTTGCTATCTCCCCTAGTTTGGCAATGGGATTTTGGCAATGGACAATTGAGTAGTTTGGACTCGGGGCAGATCAGTTATGACAGCAGCGGAACTTATCTCTTGCAAGTTCGTCTGCAGGGGCCAGGCAATTGTACAGCAGAGGATCAGGCGCCTATTCATTTTTCTTTGCTGCAACAGTCCACCTTAGATAGCATTTGGGTCTGTTCTGGAGAAGTTGCGGAGCTTTATCCGCTGGCCGATACGGCTTGGAGCTATAGTTGGTCGCCTGCAGCCGCTTTAAATGATCCTAGCTTGCCCAATCCTAGGACTTTCCTAGCCGGAAACTATCAGTTTTTGGCCCAATCGCCTATTTTGTTGGCGGGGCAAACTATGGGAACTTGTGTAGATAGTGGCGAAGTTGTTTTGGGCCATCGCCCCCTTCCCGATTTACAGCTTTTGGGAGAAGAGGATTTATGTGCGCCTGCCTTTAGCCTAGTCGCCCGCTCTGATTTGGGCCAGCAGTTTAGCTGGAGTAGCCAGGCTGATTTCTCTCTTATCTTGGGCCAAGATTCTCTTTATCAAGATAGCCTTTTTGCCGATAGCCTCTTGCTTTATGCACAAACGCTAACGGAATTTGGCTGCCCGCAAATGGATAGTTTTTGGCTCTACCAAAGAGGAATTAGGGCGCAGCTAGTAGATACCGCCTTGGCTTGTCCCAATGCCCCAGCTCAGCTGGAGGTCCTCGATTTGCAGCAGCAAAGTCTGAGCTATTATTGGTCGCCAGATAGTTTATTATTGGCTGGACAAGGAACGGCTAGGGTCCAAATGTCGCCTAGCCAAGACCAGCAATATCAGGTTTTGCTCACAAATGCCTATGCTTGTACGGATAGCTTATCGGCTTGGGTGCGGGTATCGGGACAACTGCCGAGCATTCAGCTACAAGCTAGTCCAGATACTGTATTTTTGGGCCAAGAAAGCCAGTTGACGGTCCTGGGCCAAGGCGATTATAGCTACCAATGGCAGCCCCAGCCCAGTTTATCCGCTGATGATATTGCCGATCCTTTGGCTCGGCCAGATAGTGCGCAGTTGTATATTGTTTCGGCCCAAGATGCCATGGGTTGCCAGACTACGGACAGCATTTGGGTCTATACCAAAAGCTATATTTGTGGACCGCCCTATGTCTTTTTGCCCAATAGTTTTAGTCCGAATGGCGATGGGCATAATGATGTATTTCGCTTGCGTTCCAATGTCGTTCAGGAGTTTGAGCTTTTGGTTTTTGATCGTTGGGGGGAGCAGGTTTTCCGCAGCCAATCACAGGATGAGGCCTGGGATGGCCGTTTTCGGAACCAAGAATTGCCCCCAGATGTCTATGGTTATTATTTGCGCTATCGTTGTTTGGGCCAAAGCGAGGAAGATCCCTGGCAGGTCCTCAAAGGCAATCTATCTTTGATTCGTTAGTTTTTTGGGGATGTTCTTTTTTTGGGGCCTGCCGCCTTTGGCGGCCGGGCCCTTGCAGGGCTCGCAGGTCTGCTCGGCCCTGCGGGCTTCGCCCTTGGTCTGCCGCTGCGCGGCCCCCTTTCAGACCCCTAGGCCAAGTCGCTTCGCTCCTTTGCGGCGGCTTCGCCGCCTGTAGGATGGATGTATATCCCAGTGGGTTGAAACCCACAGCAACAAAAGAGGCCAATACTAAGCGCAATAAAATGAGCCGATGGTTGAAACCATCGGCCCATAATGAGTTGTAATAAACAGCTTTATCATTTATAGCAAACAAGGGCTTTAGCCCGCCAGTTTGCATAGTCTACAACCATGGGCTTCAGCCCATGGGACCAAACTGCCCAACCGCCGAAGAAAACCGCCCAAAGAAAAAAGACAGCTGAGCGGCCACAACAAGCCCTTTAGGGCGTCTTCGACGACCAACGGGAGTAACCGATGTGCAGGGGTGGCCGTAGGCCAGACCCAGCGGGCGAAGCCCGCGCAGGGCCGAGCGAGCAGCGAGCTGCCGAACGACAACAAGGACTTTAGTCCGCCAGTTTGCATAGACCCGCAACCATGGGCTTCAGCCCATGGGCCCAAAACCGCCCAGCTATTAAAAGGCTTTTTCTTTACTTTCCCCTTCCCTCTCTACACAGAAAAAGTTGAGGGACTAATATTAAAATCTTGTTTGCGCCCCTTTTTACCGCCTAGGGACAAGCCCCTAGGCTAGCTTTTTTAGACAGCCCTCTAAAGAGGGCCTTTGGATATGGCCCTTCTCTGCAAAAACAGATGAGCAAAGCCGTAAACAACAACTTAAGGCCCTTTAGGGCTGACTCCATTTATTAGCCTGGGGGCTTGTCCCTAGGCGATGAACAGCAGGCGGCAAAGCCGCCTGTAGGATGGATATATACATACCTGTGGGTTGAAACCCACAGCAACAAAGGAGGCTATGCTAAACACAATAAAAATGAGCCGAAGGTTAAAACCATCGGCCCATAACTAGAAAGGCTAATTTCCTGCATCTAGAAGGAGCGAAGCGACTGGCCTAGCGATGGTAGGCAGTGCGGCAAAGCCGCAGACCCAGCAAAAACTTGTTTTTTGCGCAGGGCCGAGCGAGCAGCGAGCTGCCGAAACGTAGCGCCCGCCGAAGGCGGGAGGCCCCAACTACACATCAATATAGGTAGAGCTACTGGCGTGAAGATGGTTAATGCTACTAATACGGACGAACACAATACCACTTTATCTTAAGGGAAATGATGTACTCTCGAATATCAAGTTAATCTTTTCTTCTACTAACTTTAACTCGTTAATTCCCATACAGCACCCTCTATCAAATGAAACGACAACATTTGTATCAATTTTATAGTTTTTATACCTTTTAAAGCTTTTCTTAAAAGAATCTGCTAAAACTTGGTTATTAAAAACATTTAGGTCAATTCTAAAGTAATCTCGTCCATCAATAGGCTTTCTCTCCTTTAATTCGCCTATCTCAAAAAAAACTTGAGTGGTTTTCACCTCCCCTATATCACTGAGACTATCTATAATTGATCTCTTATGCACATTAAATCCCTCTTTCTCAAATTCTTTACAAAGAATATTTACAAGTTGTTTTTTAGTTGTTATCATTTCTAATTCAGAGCGGTCACTAGCAAGATCAAACTTACAACAAGTAAAAATAAATAACAATAACAAACACTTATTTAGACTCATCATTAAACTTTTCAAAATCAAATCGTTTAGCTTTTACTTTTTACGGCCTTGTCGCATAAATCGTAACTTACTGATTAGCAGTAACTTCTAGCTTGACGGCATTAAGCTCATTTAAAATTTGAATACGCATCAGCACTTCTTGTTTCTGCATTTTGAAGCTGATCGAAGAGAGCCGTTCAGAGAAAAAGTGCTTGAGTCGCATCATTGCCGTTTCGCTTAAATTTCGACGATGATAGCCTAAATCTTGTTTCCAAGCAGCCGCTCCTAACTCCCAGATATATAAAATATCATCATTGCGATAACTATCGACTAGCTCTCCATTTTTTCCTTTTTTTAGGCGAGCATTTTTACGTGGGGGAATCAATGGAACCGCCCCAGCATCACAAATTGCTTCTCGACATTTTGTTTGGTCATAGGCGCCATCTGCATAAACTTGCTTAATATTAAATGGCTTCAATTTTTTTATCATTTTGAGGAGTTGAGAGGCATCGGTTTTTCGCTCTGTGGTAATCTCTACGGATAAGATTTCTCCTGTTTTATCATCCACTGCTAAATGCACTTTAATTCAGCTAGAGCGCTGTTTTTCTAGGTGTTTTTTTCTTAACCATTCTCCCTGTCCTTTGGTTTTTAGCCCTGTACTATCTATCGCTACCGACCTTTCTTTATCCGTTTTTTTAGGCTTAAGCTTCAGCTTTAGTTTTTTCACTCTGCGGCATATTTGGCTGTAAGATATCGGCTTGACATCCAAATTATATTCGGAAATAACGCATTTTAGAATACCTTCTAATTGTCGATATCCAAAGGAAAAAAGCACTTTTAATCGGAATAAATAGCGAATAAATTCATCGGAAATGGTTTTAGGTCTGCCGCGTTTTGAAGGCTTAGCTATAAGGTTTTTGCTTGCCAAAGGCGGAAACCAAGCATTAAAAAGAAACTCTCCTTGGGCAGTATAAAATCTGTTGATTAGGGCGTAATTCTGTAAGGTTTTTTCTACATTTGTCATGGGACAGCTCGAGGTTTTATTGTTCATCGAAAAAACTTAAATCTACGGGGCTTGTCCCTTTTTTTATGCCTAATTCGCAAGGTTTTTTGTAATTAACTGATTTGAAGGGTTTTATTTATGCAACAAGGCCTCAACTAATTACAAATTGACAAACCCTTTAGAGCATCTTCAACGACCGAAGGGAGTAACCGCCCGCCGAAGGCGGGAGGCCCCTGCTACACATCAATATAGATAGGGCTGATAGATTCGGCTACTAATACTGATAAATACCTATTTACTTTATTTCAGGTGGTCTAAATGGAGAATAGTCAAAATCAGGATGATCTCTTTGAATCGATTCCCACTCCCATGTCCAATCTCCCTTATCCTTTAATATCCAATATTCAAAAATTGGATTTTCGTCTATCTCTATAGACATAGTCTTTTTTACCTGACCTATATTCAGTTGTAAATCTATTCTAGATTTCTTACTGAAGTACGTAGAATAATAATCTGATAGTCCCTCTAACGAACTTGAGGGCAGCATGATTTCTTCCATAAAAATTACAGAAAGACTGTCTTTAGAATAAGGCTTTATAATCTTTGTCGTTCTTTCCCAAGTTGGAGAAATTAAAAAATAAGATGTGTCTTCAACGTAAAGAGCCATGCTCTTTATAGATGGAGAATTATCTATGCATTTTTCTTTACCAAATGGGAGCTCTATACTCACTTCTTCTGAAGATAAATTTTCTATTTCAAGATTAAACTCAATGTAAACTAAATTACACTCCCCTTTCGTCCACTTCCTAAAATCATGGCATAACTTAATATTTTCTAGCCTTCCATTTACTTTATCTAAAGGATCACAAGAAAACATCAAAGACACAATAACAACCCAAACAGCTATTCTCAACATATTATTTTTTAGTTTTATTTTCTCTAGACTTGGTAACTTTCATATTCCCAAGGCCTTACCAAACAAACCCAAGTCTATGAAAATCAACTAATTACAAATCAACAAGCCCTTTAGAGCGTCTTCGACGACCGAAGGGAGTAACCGCTGCAAGGCGAAGCCGCAGCGGAGGCCCCAAAAAGTTATCCCAATAAGCTATTTTTCTACTAGTTAGTGCTTGCTACAAAAAACTATAGCGAAAAACGACTAATCTTCACTCCAAATTTGATTTAGCTCATCTAATGTCTTTACTCCATGAGTAAACCGAACTTTTAAGTCTGAAAATGAAAATTTTAATTCAGGACAGGCACAACGAGGCACCATAATAAGAGTAATGGTCACTTCTATCCTTTCAGTCGAAGGAATAGGTTTGAAATCAACATCACCAATCTGACAGTCATCCCATTCCTCAATTTCATCATCTACACTAATATTTTTAACTTTAGAAAACTGAATGACTAATTTTGGTCTATCACAGCAAGACTCTACTTCAACTTCGATCCATTTATTCCTAAAATCAATCGTAAAATTTGAAAAAGTAGCATCGTGAAATTCTACATCTCGTAAGTCTTCTACAGTTACATTTTCCATAGTTCTTAAAAATTTATTAACTAAAAAACAATAGTTATATAATTCCTCTAGCCTCCCTCACCAAATAAACCCAAATCAATAAAAATCAGCTAATTGCAAATTAAGCATAAAAAAGGTCAAGCCCTTTGGGGCATCTAAGCTAGAAAACTCATCATGGAGCAGCTTAGAAGAAGGTTAATTTTAGTTCTGCAATATCTTATTTTTAGAACTACAGGATCTGCCTTTCACTTGACATCCATCTATGTAAAACTTATTCTTAAAAAAAGAAACTTTATCGGTCCATTTATTCACATACATATTATTGTGTGCATATATAACATAACTAAACCTTGAATCAAAATCTAAATCAACCTTAAACTCTCCAAGAAGGTTAAATTTAACTACAAAAGAGTCTTGAGTACTTGCTGGTAATGAATCGATTAAAATATTAAAGACTCCCTCTCTATTCGTCTGATACAGCTTGTCGTTAATAAACAAATGATTAACCAAAAAAGTGTCTTTAAACTCTAAGTCTAAAATAGTAAAATTTACTTCTCTGCTTTTTTCTCTATCAACCCGCTTTAGGTATGTAATATTACTTAGCTCATCAATTGATTTAAAAATCAAGCTATCTCCCTTTTCTTTTTCCAGAAAGAAGGGGAGTATAACCAATCCTCCAATAGGGTACCTTTTTTCGATAAAAACCGTATTGGAATCAACCTTCATTATGGTAAATCCGCCACTATCACTATATATACACTCCGTTGTTTTACAAGCGACTATCAATATCGGCATTAACAATAATAGTAAGCATTTAGTAACCGCATGCTGATATCCTAAAGCCAAATTCACTAAAAATAGTGCTGGCAATAAATAATACCCTAAGAGCTCAATAGCCTCAAAAAGGTCTTTTCCCATAAAAAAATAGGAAATTCCAGCTGCTGCCACTACTGAAAACAATAGAATTATCCCATTTATTGAGAGAACAGTCAATTTGCGCTGCCATAATAATAAAATAGCGACTATTGGAATATAAGCAAAGAGGGCGGCCACTACGCCAAATACCAAAAAGTAGTACAAAACGGCCTGCCATTCTAACTCAAAATTGCTTTCTCGGCAAAAGCATAAGGCATACATTAAACTGCTAATCCCCCAAGCTACAAAGGTTGTTAGTACAATCCGCGGCCTACTCAACATAGTTGCTATTTCTAAGTTTCAACTTAATTTCCTAAAGTCCCAATCAATAAAAAGAGAACACTACAAATTCGGCAAGCGCTTCCGAATTTGCTCAATAAATTCTTCATTTTCATGGGCTGCAGAGTCAGCAGATACATCATCGGCAAAGTCTTCATCATCTTTGTCGGTTAGGCCCAATTCTTTGAAGATGAGGCCCGCATGATAAGACTCTTTGCTATCTGCCGAATGGAAGTTGCGCAATAGCTGTTGGGCCACCAACTCTTTGCGATACTCTAGATTTTGGTCAATTTCATAGGCCAAATCGAGTTTTGGGTCTTCTTTTGAGCTTTTTCCCTTGGCAAAAATGGCCGCAAAATCTCTTGTGCGATGCATATTAGAGCCCAAAAAGTCTTTGCTTTGGGCGTTCATTTGTAGTTGTAGTTCTTCCTTGCGCAAACGCCGATCGACCAAAATACTATCTTCTGGCAAGCCCAAATCTTCGGCCTCCAAGGGGTCTTCATCCATACTAGGGTCTCGGCCCTCTTCAGGGACGGGGGCTAGGCGGCCTTTGGCCGTGGTTTTTCGACTTTCCTGCTCCTCTTCCAAGGCTTCCGTTAAATGCAAGGGGTCTTCTTCCTGCTCCTCGGCAGCTTCGGCTAATTCTTCGGCCAAATCCTCCTCTGTTTCTAGCTCTTCTTCTTCCTCCAATTCTATTTCTAAGGGCTCCTCTTCCTCCTCTGGCCCTTCAAGCTGCTCTTCTTCTGCCAAGAACTCTTCTTCCTCTTCGGCAACAACTTGCTCGGGCGTTTCGCTCATCTCTTCGCTTTTCTCCTCTTCCTTGGGACTAGGCAAAAGCTGCCGCTCCAATTGAGCCATGGCCCGATTGACAGAAAGCAGCTCATCTTCTTCCATTAGACCTTTTTGACTTTCCTCATTGACCGGACTAAGCTGCTCTTCCTCCTCTTCTTCTTGTTGTATCTTGTTGAATTTTTTCTTATACATCCTCGGCGCTATTTTTTATGTTTGCTCCTTCTAAACTACAGTTTTTAACCCAATTTGCCAACTTTGCCCCTGGCTTTAGCCCCAAGCCCTATAATAAAAGAATAAGCTGGGGCCGCCCCGCCCGGCTGAGGGGCTGGAGCAGGGCCGCCGAAGGCGGCAGACCAAGGAGCCAAAGGCGACGCAGGGCCGAGCAGACCTGCGAGCTGCGCAATGGCCCGACCCAAGGCCGAAGGCCGCAGGGGCAGCCCCAAAAAATCATCTTACTGAACTGTTAAAAATTCTTTGCTAAAGGGCAAAATAGACCTAACTTAGGGCAAACTACTTAGAACATGCGATCTTTTATACTTTCTTTGGCCCTGCTTCTAGCTCTGGGGCAAACCGCCTGGGCCCAATGGCCCGATGAGCGAGACAGCAAGGCGAGTTTTGATAATTCGGCAGCTGGTTTATTGAGTTTGGGCGTGGCGGGACAAACCGCTAGCCTACTGCATCAAGAGGATTATCAAGCGCCAATTGGCGTAGGCGCAAATTTTCGCCTGCAACTGCATAACCGCATCAATACCGAATGGGCCCTGCATTATATGCAAGCCGATTTTGGCGAACAGGCCTTCCGAACAGATATTTTTATCTCGGCCAATGCCCTTTTTTACCCCTTTCCAGGCAATGAAGATTTTGAGGAAAGCTGGCGCCCATTCATCTCTCTGGGCGGCAGTATGAATTATGGCGCCCTAGAGGCCAATGCCAATCCTAGCAATCAGGTAGATCGCTGGAACCCCGCTATAGCCTTGGGTTTGGGGACCCACCTCAACCTAACGCCCAAATTTGACCTCAGCTTTTCGACCCAATATATGCTGGAGTTTGGCGAGGAATTGAGCTGGCAAAATAATAATGGCCGCCTCTTGCTCCTCAGCCAGCCTAGCGAAAAAGTAGAGCAGCGCTTCCTCTTTAGCCTTAGCCTTAACTACAAAATTGCAGACCTATGGTAAACCGAATATTTTTTGCGCTGGCCCTGCTCTTTTTGGGGCAAACCAGCTTTGCGCAATACGATCAATTGGAGGATTATGAGAAAGATGCGCCCTTTGCATCTACCGAGGGCCTTCTCAAACTGAACCTCGCTTTTGCCTCTGGCTTTATGCCCAACCAAATTATTTATAACCACTATTTGCAAGGCAGTTTGGCCTATTTTCCAGAGAAAAAAGTGGCGCTAAGGGCCGATTTTTCTATGCTTTTGTCTAGCCCCAGCCAAGCCAGTATCCTTAAGCAAAATACGGGCATTTATCTGGGCGGCTTCTGGCATTTTGTCAATAAACCCATCTGGGACCCCTATATTGGCCTGCAAGCGGGCCTGCACATTAGCCAAACCACCTACGAAAAACCCGGTTTTGTCTATGCCCAATATGGCGATTTTCAAGTTTCGCCAGCCATTCAGTTCCAAACTGGTGTCAATTTTTACATCAGCAAATATTTACATTTATCGGCTGGCGCTCAGGCTATTGTAGCCGAACAAAGAGGCGGAAAAGTCCCCGATGATTATTCGCTCACGGAGTTCCGAGCGCATTTGGGCCTGGGTCTTCAGTTTGGCCTGATTGATCTGGAAAAGAAGAAAAATAGAGTGTTTTAGTTTTTTCTTTTGGGGCCTCCGCCTCGCTGCGCTCGTCGGCGCTACGTTTCGCAGCTCGCAGGTCTGCTCGGCCCTGCGGCCTGACGGCCTAGGTCTGCGGCTACGCCGCACTGCTGCACATCGCTAGGCCAGAAAAAGCCCGCTAGAAAAGAATTCTAGCGGGCTTTTATTTTGGACCAAAAAAAAGGCTATGCCCTCAATTTAGGGAATAGCGCTCCTTCTTGGATGATTGCAGTCTTTTCATCTAGCGACTAGCCGAAATAGTTTGGCTATCGTTAATTTTTAGGCCTTTGGGCAAATAAAGCACAAACTTAATCTGCTCCTCGCAAACTTCTCCCGCTTTCATTAGGGTAGACAATTCTTTGGCCCAAGCCAACTTGATTTCTTGGCAAGATGTATTATAATTTGCCTTTAGTTTATAGCGGCCCTTTTGGACCAAAAAGCTCAACAACTGCTCGTCAAT
Source organism: Saprospira grandis (assembly GCF_027594745.1). Taxonomy (NCBI): domain Bacteria; kingdom Pseudomonadati; phylum Bacteroidota; class Saprospiria; order Saprospirales; family Saprospiraceae; genus Saprospira; species Saprospira grandis. Next base: position 172,504 of record NZ_CP110854.1, read on the forward strand.
TTCTGTAACAGAAAGCTCGCCCTCAATAAAAATTGATGGCCCCTCTGTTTCCCGAACCTCTACAGGAAAATCTCCTAACTCAAGCGCTACCGTAGTGGCCGTTTGTACCGCAAAAGACTGATACAGCTTTTTCTGACTTTGCGCCTTGAGCTGAGCAAAAGAAATAAAGCAAAAAACAACAAATAGTAGTCTGTAAATCATAGAATTAGAAGTCTGCATTAGTACGTAGGTATTTTTCTTAGTTCAAAAGCGGCTACAAAGGTAAGGCAGCAATTTTAAATACCCAAATCTTATTTAAACTTATTCTGTAGAAAGGTCCTGAATGGTGCTGTTATTGGCAAATTTAACGGTTTCGGGCACATAAAAGATATAAGAGAGGGTTTCCATACACTCCTTGCCCTTTACCATCAGTACATTATTTGTCTTTTTAGAGGAAACCGTTAGCTCGTTGGTCGCCAAATCTATTTCTTTGACCAAATTGTAGCGCCCTTGGTTCACAATAAAATCTAATAGGCGTGGACTAGGGACCGCAATTTCGATTTTGGTTTCAATCATCAGCCGATGCCCCTGCGAGGGCTTGACCTCTACCTTGGCCCCTACTACATTGATATTGATTGTCTGCGCCCCATCCAAAGTCATACTCTGATGAATAATTTTGCTGGCCTGGGCATGTAATGCCGAGCTAGCGAAAAGACAAAAAACGATCATTAGTTTGTAAAATATTCGCTTCATCAGGGTTAAAATACCTTTTTAAATAACAAGAGAATGCTATATTGGAGATGGATGCCCGATGGTAGTTTGTGCAAAAAAGCAAAACTATCTTTATCGGATAAAAAACAATAGCTTGTGACAGGCAAAACTAGCTAGTACTCGCTTGCCTTGACAAAAACCAAGCCTAGCCAATAAAAGTAACAGTCAAATAAATAAAATTTTTATTTTATTGGGCATAGCATCCAAAATTATACAAAAAAGACAGGATTTTCAATTTATGTGGAATAAAAAAGACTATGCCATAGAGTTAAGGGGCCTCTTACTAGAACAAAACCAGCAGTTAATCTTAGGGCCTCTAGATTGGCAAATTCCTTTGGGCAGCTTTAATATCTTATATGGACCGCTGAGCAATGCAAAATCTGTACTTTTAGCTTTTTTGCATGGGCAGTTGCCCGCAGCTAAGGGAGAGGGCCGTATTTTAGACTTTGATTTAAGCCATCTAGATGATTTGCAGCGCTCGGCAGTCCGAAGAAGGGTGGCCCTTTTGTCGCTCCAACAACCTCTTTTGCCTCAGCAAAAAATGCAAGAACAACTCGACTTATTGCTTTTGGCTACGGATTGGAGCAGTAAGAGCCAAAGACAGCACCGCATCGACCAGTTGCTGCATTTTTTCCAATTGGATGCCCTTAGATTTAATCCCTTGGGCCAATTGCCGCCTTTGCAGCGCTTGCTCTACCGCTTGGTTCGCGCCCTGCTCAATCACCCACAGGTTCTCCTATTAGATGAACCCACTGCCGAGCTCAACGAAATAGATGCCCAGAATTTCTTTAAGCTCTTGCAGGCCTATGCCAGCAGCCAAGATTGTACGGTTATTTATAGTACCCACCGCCGCCCAGCTAAAACAAAACTCGCCTTTGAGCTCTATTACTGTGAGGCGGGCAAAATTGAAAAGCGCTTAGAGTTGCCCCCTAGCTATTAAAAAAGAACGACTAGCAAGCAGTTTCGCCAGCTAGTCGTTTTCTTTTGCAGTCTTGGATTTGTAGCAGCAAATCCCCATTTTCATGATTGTTAGGTGGTCATCCTATCGGACATCCAAAAATTAGACGCTAGAAGGGGGGCCAAGGTTGCCTTCGGCACTAAAACTTTTTTCCTAGGCCCAAATAAAGGCCCCAAGCATGGGCATAAGCACGCTGATCTTGTTTGGGGTCTTCCAATAAGGCGCCCAAGCCCAGCCGGCTTTGAAAACCGTACTGCAACTCCCAGTTTCCTTTGAGCTTATGCCGCTGGCCCAAAGCAAATGACAAACCGTACTCCCAATCATTATAGTCTAAAAGAAAATAACCAGAAGACTGTAAACTACGGCTGCTTTTAAATTGCATGAGCTTTCCTCCATAGGCCCCAAGCACTACAAATCCCTGTAGACGGTCCTCCCAAAGGCGATAAAGCGACTGTTCTAGGCCCAGCTCCACGGTCATGTAGTTTAGACTGAGCCGCTGCTCGCCAATGCGTCCGCCATAGCTATAATCATAAGTTTTTACCATATTTTTGCTCCACCAAAAGTTAAACTGTAGCTGCTGGTTTCGGCTAAACGCATAACGATAGTCTAAGGCCCAATTAAAACTAGGCTGACTCAAACTATAGGGGTTTTCGGGCTGTTCTGCCGCCAAGAGCAAACTCAAATGCTGATATTCTACTTTCTTTTGCTGAAAATCATTGGTGATGAGTTGCTGCTCTAGGCTGCTCCGCAGCCCCAAGTAATGCTTGCGATAAGGCCGTTTTAGTAGTAAAACGGGGGCTTTTGGTCCAGTTTCTTCCGCTGCGCTTTCTTCCAAAGCAATGGGCGCTGCCAAAAGAGTGGGCAGCAATAGGGGCTTGGCCAATGCTGCTTCTTCTAGCAAAGGAGTAGCCGCTTTATCCAATTGCTCGATTTCAGGAGCTAGCGACTTTTGCCCAGCCTGCTCCAAAGCAAATGCCTCCTCTTTTTCTACAGTAGCCAAAGTGTTCGCCTTATTTTTGAGCTGCTCCTCTCCTACTTTCCCAGCAGGGGGTAAGGGCGAGCTAGGCGGCAATTGTCCAGCTCCACGCTTTCTTTTTGGTCCATTTTGGCCAGCTTCATTTTCAGCTTGAGGTTTTGCCTTTTGTGCTAATCTCGCCGCATTTTCAGCTTTCTTTTCTGCCGCGGCAGGACGTTCTTTTTGCTCAGCCGAAGAAGTTGGCCCAAGGGCTTTTCCTTGCTCTTTTTTAGGCTGTTCATAGCTCGTTTTTTGCACCAAAGGCGTCTTATTTTCGGGCCAAAAGCCTTCCGTAATTTCTGGTCCACAAGCCTTGCAGAACAATAAGAGTAAGGCGGCCCAGCTCAAGCGGCGGCCCCATAGTCGCAGCCGATAGCGAAAAGCCAGTTGGTCCAAAGGCTGCTGCATTTTGGTCCAAACGGCCTCCAATTCCAACTGCTGGTCAATGGCCGACCAAAGCTGTGCGGGGGCTTTAGGCGTCTTTTTTTCTGCATAAGCCTGCCGTATTTTCTCATCCAAAAGGGCATCCTGGTCCAAGGGTAAATCGGCAGAGATGGCCGACCAAAGCCCAGCGGGTGCTGTTGCTTTTTGCGTAGATAATTTATCTTTTAGTTGCTCATCTAGGGCCAAATCATCTAGTTCTTGGGCCAAATTATCCCAAAGTCCAGCGGGGGCCGAAGCCTGCAAATCCTTGGGTAAATCTCGCAAACGCTGCCCCAAAAGGTCCTTCTCTTCTTCTCTAAACATCTCCCTGAAGTTTGGCCAATAATTCTTTTAATAGGCTGCGGGCTCGACTCAGCTGCGACTTAGAGGTGCCCTCCGAAATCTGCATCTGTTCCGCAATTTCTTTATGCGCATAGCCTTCTATGGCATACAACTTAAGCACCATGCCCGCCTTTTTGGGCAATTGGTTCAATAGTTCGAGTAGTTCTGCCGCATTGATTCTCGACAAAATATCGTCTACTTTGAGCTCTTGCTGCTGCTGATAATTTTCTGAATGCGCCTTTTCCCGCTTGCGCTTCCGATAATGGTCCAAAGCGGTATTCACCAAAATGCGACGCATCCAAGATTTTAGGGCGGCCTGAAACTTAAAGCGTTCTAAGTTCTTAAATATCTTAATAAAAGACTCTTGCAATACATCCGCCGCATCTTGGTCCGATTTACAATAAATCAAAGCCACGGCATATAAATCATCGGCATAACGACGATACAAGGCCTCTTGATAGCGCCTTTTATGCTTAATGCAATGGGCCACTAACTCCTCATCGGTCAATTTTGCAAACTCATCTTTTGGCATGGCGTTCTGGGGGTTTTGTTCTCTAATTGTATGCTGCTGTTTTGGGGCCTCCCGCCTAGGGCGGGCGCTACGTTCCGCAGCTCGCTGCTCGCTCGGCCCTGCGGCGGCTTTGCCGCCTGGGTCTGGCCCTTTGGGCCACTGCTTCACATCGCTAGGCCGGGCGGGCTGCGCCCGCTTGGGCGTCCTTCTTTGCTAAGACGAAAAAATGGCCTTCTGGGTTGGATTTCTGCGTCCTACAGGGCCGAAGGCCCGCAGGCTGAGGGATGGAAAAGGGGGCGGCGAAGCCGCAGACCAAAGGCTTTTGCAGCGAAGCGAAAAAGCCTGCAGGGCCGAGCAGACCTGCGAGCCCTGGCACAGCCCGACCCAAGCGAAGCGCAGGGGCAGCCCCAAAAAAAATTAAACGGTCAGAATTTGTAGAAAACCGGCAATCATACCTAAAATACTGCCCACTAAAAGTAATTTCCATTCATCTTGTTGGAAAACGGGTCGCAGAAAATCGACAAAGTCCTCTGGGGGGAGGCTGCTCATCTTATCGCTGAGCGTATGCTCGATATCTAGGGCCTGTTGGGCATAATCAAAAATCAGGTGGATATGTTCGGGCACCTCGGCCACTAGGCGGCGGCAGGCAATTTCCTTGATGCGGTCATAGCTATCGCTGCCCGAAGTGATGCGAATGAGGGCGCTAGAAAAGCCAGCGGTATGGTCAAAACTCTCATTGACATGTTCCTCGATAATGTGGAGCAGGCGGTCAGAGGCATCGCCTTCAAACATGGCCCGAAAAATATTGGGCATAGTAATAATTTCGTTGGCCACAATATTGGCGTATTCCTTGGCCACTTCTTTTTGGCGTAGGATAAAGAGGCCCTGAATTTTCCAGCCAAAAAGTTTATAGGCTTTGGCGGGTTTAAAAATCATATTGAGGGCCAAAACATTGGTCAGGTAACCGACCACCAAGCCGCCTAGGGGGAGTTGCCACCAAGCGCCAAAGGGAATCCAGACTAACATTTGGGCCAGGCCAAACAAAAAGCCAAAATAGAGGCCCGAGTATTCAATAAACTGAAATTCCTTATCGCCTACATCTAAGAACATGCGGTTCATCAATTCCTTATTGCTGCTCAGGTGGTTGATGGTCATTTGTTTGAGGTTAAAGATTTCGGTAATATTATCTTTTACCTCCTGCATAATTTCCTCGGTCACCTTAGGAATTTCTCGGGCGGCTCGTTCAAAAACGGCGGCCTTTTGTTTTTCGGGCAGCAACTTCCAGAGCGGAAGTTCTTCGCGCATGGCCTCATTGATAATCTCTCGGGTAAGATCGAGCATGCGGGGCTCCATTTCTTTGGCAATGACTCTGGGGTTGATGCGGTCGAACTGTTCTTCCACATCAATGAGTTTATCCGTAATCATATCTACGGAAGTATCGGCCATACTCACGCCTTTGGATGGAATAATGCCCTGCCAGCCTAGAATTGGCTGGCCGCTTTTGCTTTTCCAGCCGACAAACTCTAGGGGATAAAAGGTCATCTTGAGGGCCAATTTATTGGTCCCCCAGCCCACCACCGCCGAAATTATGGGGATGAGCAGCACCCACCAACTAAATCGGTCGATATAGTAGACTTGAAAGAAGTCGAGTATAATCTGTATATATTCCATCATAAGGGCTTAAAATTAAGGCATCTCCATGAAAGTTAGATTTTTTGGAGCCTTTATTTTCAAAAAAAAAGACCGCTTTTTGAGCGGTCTTTTTTTCTGTTCTTATTCTGTGGGCTGAGCGGCTTCGGCCTCTTGTTTATTTCGGTTGATGAGTTTGCGAATCCAGTTAGGGACCACGATCATACCGATAAAGAGGTAAAGATAATAAGTAAAGAAGCGCCAGAAAATGGTCATGACAAGTAAGAGCGTACCTCCTGCGGGCAGGTAATCGGAGTGGAAGTTTTCGAAAGAAGACTCTGCGGCTCCGGCGCCGCCGGGAGTGGGAACGATAGCCATAATCACATACATCGCAATTTGTCGGCCCACAATAAATACCTGTTGGACAAAGAGCGAGAAATCTTGTTGGTCGATCAGTACACTATTATAATGTGCTTGCACGGCGGGGTCGGTAGAATTGGCGATAAAGGCCATAATCAGGCAATTGAGGACCATAAAGCGGGAGGCCCAGGCGCCAGCGGTGGCACCAAACGCCTTGAGGTGGAACTGCCATTTTTGGCGGCGGAGTTCGCCAGAGGCCAGCTGCATATCTTGGCCCATTTTATCGGCTCCTTCTTTAAAGCGGCGCAAAAGGGGCAGGCTAGTAATGGCCATGAGTACACGGTGCACAGCTTTGGCATTGATAAAGACCCCATAAAAAAAGAGGCTACCATAAATAGACATAAATAAATAGGCGCCAAAAAAGCCGGCTCCAAAATACTGGTTAATCATTTCAGAAAAGCTGGTTGTGCCGGGCAAAATGATCAGAAAACCAAAAATAGAGAAGAGCAGTAAGAGCGAAGAGAGGTAGAAAAAGGTATCTAATACTATAGTATAAAAGATAATCATGGTGGTTCTACCGGGAGAAATTTTTTCTTGAGAGAGGGCCACCAAGGCCACTGCAGAGCCACCCACAGAGGTAGGGGTAACGGCAGAGCTAAACTCCCAGACAAAAATCATTTCGAAGCATTTTCGCCAGCTAAAAAAGCCCTGCGTAATTGTTCAGAGGCGGAACATATAGGCAAAATGGCGAAGCAGCACAAAGAAAAAGGCGCCGGCGATCCAGTAGAGCGTTTTGGGGTTCCATGAAATTTTCTGAAAATCCTCTAAGCTAAAATCTTGGATAAAAAGATAAACGATAACGATTAGGCCAGCAGCCACGGCAATAGCGATACGGCCGGGGCTGATTGATTTTAGGGCTTCATCTTGTTTATCTTTGGGTGTAGATGATTCTTCTGTAGAAGAAGGTTGCACAGACATGCTTGGCAAACTTTAAGATGAACTCTTTTGGGGAGTTCGATGATAAAATGAGCTTAATCCTCCTCGGCCCAAAGCATACAAAAATCATTGTATTCTTCGGAGAGGCTTAAGATCTTGATTTTTTCTTGTTGGAGGAGTTCGAGTAAGGCCAAGAAGGTAAAAATGGCCTGCATTTGTCCATCGAGCGGCAAAAAGAGGTCCTCAAAGCGGGCGCGTTCTAGTTTTTGCAACTGCCTTTTGAGGTAATGTCTTTGCCCTTCAATGGTGTAGGGATAATGAACGATTTTATGCACAGGGCGATTTTCTCGTTCTTCTAATTTTTCTAAAAGTTGCTCATAAGTTTTGAGTAAGCGAAAAAGATTAAGGTGTTCTAGTTCGGCATCGGCTAGGGCTTGGTTGGCTACGGTTTGTAGTTCTAGAACCAAGTTTCCCCGAGCTTGTTGTTCTTGCCTTTTGAGTTCTTGCGCTCGGAGGAGGGCAAAAATTTCTTTATAGCTTTTATAAGCGAGCAGACGTTCGACCAATTCTTGGCGGGGATCAATCTCCTCTCCTTCTTCATTTAATTCTTTGCGGGGCAAAAGCATTTTGGCCTTAATGCGCATCAGGCTAGCGGCCACCAAGATAAACTCGCTGGCTAGGTCAATATTCATCCGCTCGAGCTCTTGCGTATAGGCCAAAAAGTCTTTGGTAATCGAAGAGATCGGGATATCGTAAATATCGAGCTCATCGCGCTCGATAAAAAAGAGCAAGAGGTTAAAGGGCCCCTCGAATTGTGGAAGCTTGATGGTGTAAGTCACGTAGAAAAAGAAAGTTTTTCCTATTTTTGCGCAGGCTAAATTTGCAAGGGGCAAAAGTAACAAAAAAGGCCCGCATCATTGTTTAAACTGTTGTTAAGTTGCAGAAAAGCCAAAAAACTTCCGTTATGACCAACAAAACATCGCCAGAAGCGGCCAGTGCCTTGGCCCAAATTGACAAAAGCCGTTTGCCCAAGCATATTGCTATTATTATGGATGGAAATGGCCGTTGGGCCGAAAAACAGGGAAAGGCCCGTGTTTTTGGCCATCAAAATGGCGTAGAAGCCGTTCGATCGACTACAGAAACGGCGGCCAAATTGGGCATTGAGTATTTAACGCTTTATGCTTTTTCTACCGAAAACTGGAACCGCCCCAAAGAAGAGGTGGCCGCCCTGATGGCCCTTTTGGTCCAAACCATTAAGGGAGAGCTCCCTACTTTGCAAAAAAATAAAATTCGGCTGCAGGCCATTGGCGATTTGGAGAGCTTGCCCCAAGCTACCCGCGACGAACTGCAAGAGGCCATTGATGCTACCGCCCATAATGAACAAATGACCCTTATTTTGGCCCTCAGTTATAGCGCCAAATGGGAAATTGTAGAGGCCGTGAAACGCATTGCCGCCCAAAGCAAAAAAGGCGAACTCGAACTAGAAGATATTGATGAAAAAGTAGTGGCCAACGCCCTAAGTACCACTGGCCTACCCGATCCAGAATTACTCATCAGAACCAGCGGAGAAAGCCGCATTAGCAACTTTTTGCTTTGGCAAATTGCTTATGCCGAACTGTATTTTACGCCCGTTTTTTGGCCCGACTTCCGAGAGAAAGAACTCTATGCCGCCATTGCCGATTTTCAGTCTAGACAAAGACGATTTGGCAAAACTGCCGCCCAAATTCTATCGGAAGAAGAATAAAACAAAAGGGCTCGGCCCAATTGGCCCAAAGGGCCAAAACGGCTTAGGGATGGATAGTGGTGGCCGAAGGCCAGACCGAGCAAAAAACTTGTTTTTTTGCGAAGGGCCGAGCAGACTTGCGAGCCACGACAGAGCCCGACCCAAGGCCGAAGGCCGCAGGGGAAGCCCCAAAAAAAGACCTCAGTTGTTAAATATCCTTAAAATTAAAGATGTCAGCAGGATTTGTAGAATTGGGCAAAACGCTCAAACCACACCATATTAAAGGCGCGCTAAAAGCGCGGCTAGAAGAGGGATATGTCCCTAGTTTAGAGGCTGCTGCAGCCGTTTTTATTGAGCATCAGGGCCAAAAAATTCCGTTTTTTTTAGAAGAATTGGAAAGCGGAAAAACCTGGATTATCAAGCTAGAAGGCATTGATGACCGCAATCAGGCTGAACAATGGAGCCGAAAAACGCTTTACCTCAGAGAAAAAGACCTTTTGGAAGGAGCCGCCCCGATTTCGGGCCTCGCTTTTGACTTTTTGATCGGTTTTCATCTCCTTGATGAGGAATTGGGCGATTTGGGCGAAATTATCGACTTAATTGAGCTGCCTCAGCAAGAGATGGCCGTATTAAATATTGAAGAAAAAGAGGTGCTCATCCCCCTTCATGAGGATCTGATTGTAGAAATTTTGGAAGCCCAAAAGCAAATTATCATGCAACTTCCAGAAGGATTATTGGACCTTTAAAACAATGACTGATGTCTTACGATTTGGCGAAAAAAATAGCTGCCGCAAAAGACTATGCCGATTATTTGCCTTGGATTGAAGCCGCTTTGGCCCAAGGTAAAACCTCAGGCGAAAATCATTCTGAAATGTATCTGCATTTTACAAAAATGAATTTGCAGCGCATGAAGCGTTTGGAAAAAACGACAAAACTTTGGCCCGAACTGCTTGAATTGGCGAAAAACAGCCAGAAAAATTTGCTTTTTTTGGTCCTCACGGAGGCTTGGTGCGGAGATGCCGCGCAAAACTTGCCGCCCATCTATAAATTGGTGGAAACACAGCCCAATTGGCAGATGAAAACGCTTTGGCGAGATGAGCATTTGGATTTGATGGAAGATTATAAAACGGATGGCGGCATTGGGATTCCCAAAGTTTTGCTGATTGATGCTGATACGCAAACTGTTTTGGGCCATTGGGGTCCTCGTCCGGCAGAAGCCCAGCAAAAAGTCCGCGATTATAAAGCCTTGGAAGAAAAACCGCCTTATGCAGAATTTGCAAAAGATATGCAGCTTTGGTATGCCAAGGATAAAACGCAGAGCTTGCAAAAAGAACTGCTCGATTGGTTGAGTGATTTGGTTTAAGCCATTTTTTTTCTTGTTCTAGAGCAAAGAGCGCAAAAACGAATTGTTTTTGCGCTCTTTTTATTTTTCGCTTCTATTTTAATCAATTTGCTCGGCTTGGGTCCGAAAAGACAGCCCTTGTTGGCCCGAAGTAGAAATCATAATGGCTTCAAAAATGGGCCTTGGTCCAGCTTCTTGCGCCCAGTTGATGATAAAACTGGCGCCCGTTCCGCCTTCCTTGTCTTTTTCGTTCAAAACTAAAGAAAGGGTTTGCAAAGGGCGCAAAAAAATGGGTTGCTCCAAATAATTTCGCAATAATTTGCCCTCCCCATTATAATAATCGAGCTGAGAAATATACAAACTATCTTTGGGCGAGCGGTTGCGCAAACTCAAAGTCACGGTCAATTGATGTTGGCGGCCCTCATGCAGTGAAAAAACGGCGGGATAAACAGAAAGGTAACTTTTTTTCTCCTCTCCTTTGATGGGCGTCAATAATTGCTGGGCGGCCGTTTGCTCCTCCCAAATCGGACTTTTTGTCGAGCTTTTTTCTGTAGACAAAGGCTGGCAGGCCGATAAAAATAGAAGCAAAGAAAATAAAGAGATCCATTTCATAGCGCTTTTTTTGGGAAGATACTACTTTTTCATTTTTCTGACGGTTTTTTTGGGGGCTGCCCCTGCGCTTCGCTTGGGTCGGGCTATGGCGCAGCTCGCAGGTCTGTTCGGCCCTGTGAGCCCCGCAGCATAGCGGCGGCCAAACTAGGCAATGCCTTGTTTGGCCGCGGGCCCCAAAAAATAATTTTCTGGAAACAGTAAGCTATTTTTTGCTCTATTTTAGTTTAAGCAAACAATTCCTTTAGGCCTTCTGCATGGCTGCTAGGCGCTTTGCCCAAAATTGCGCTTAGATCGCTGGGACGATCAACAATGAACTGGCCGGCTTGCATATCTTGGCAAAAACCCAACAACATTTGTTGTACTGGCTCGGGCAAGCCCATTTTATTGAGCTGCGTCAAATAATCGGCCTCTGTGAGCGAAACAAAAGGGACATCCAACTGCTTAGCAATTTCTGCAAAGCTGAGGGTTTCGGGATGATATAGTTCATAATATTTTTTCTCTAGCTTATCGGCTAAAAGTAGTTTGGCCGCAACTTGGGCCAATTCGCTACGCAAAACAAAAGGCACGGCTCCCGATTTGATTGGCAGATAAATACCCTGCGGTTGAGGGCCCAAAAAGAAATCTTTGAGCACATCTAAGTAAAGCGTATTGCGCAAACTAGCAGCCGACTCAAAATTGGCGGCCATAATATGTTTTTCCGTTTCAAAGTGATCGCTCATCATTCCTTTTAGGGCTGCATCTTCAACTGATTTCATGCTTATGCTAGTATAAAGTACGCGTTTCACGCCTGCTTCCTTAGCTGCATCCACAAAATTTTTGTGTTGCTCTAGACGATGAGGATCTGCGCCAGAAATGAGCATAAGCGTATCAATGCCCTGCATGGCTTGAGCAATGGCGGCTTTATTATCATAATCGCCAAGGGCAAGTTCTACGCCCAAATCCTTTAGGAATTTTGCTTTTTCTTCATTGCGTACATAAGCGCGAATTTCTTTGGCCGAAACACTTTTGAGAAGTTCGCGAATAATTCCTTGGCCCAATTGGCCTGTTGCAGCATTAACTAAAATCATATTTACCTTCTTTAGTGGGTCAAAAATTTTTTCTTTCACAAATCTACAGTAAATTGACTTCTCTTTATATAGTACTATACTATTGTATAGCGCTATACTAGAGTATATCACAGAAAAAACTACGCTAAAATGAGTAATAATTATTTTAACGGCATTAAATGTCCGAAAGAATATGTTTTGGCCCTCAATGACAGCTTGAATGCGGTGACGGGCAAATGGAAACTGGCGATTGTAAGTTGTCTTTTTTTTGAGGCCAAGCGATTTTCAGGCATTCAAGAGATGTTGCCTCAAATTAGCCCTAGAATGTTGTCTAAAGAACTTAAAGAGTTGGAGCTCAATGGCATTTTGATTCGTAAAGTTTATGATCAAACGCCTGTATTGATTCAATATGAACTCACGAGTTCGGGCCATGCGCTCAAAAAAGTTTTGGACCAGATGGTTAGTTGGGGCTTAGCACATCGAGAAAAACAGATGAGAAAAGACCAGAGCAGTTTTCTCACCGAAGAAAAAAGTCAGCGATAAAAAACAATTGATATTATTTCTCCCAAAAAATCTCATCGAAACCCCAGGGCCAAGGTCCTAGGCTAAGAAAAAAATTGTGGAAAAAAATCATTCATCGCCATTCGGCCAGCTTTTCCCAAAGAGAAATTTTCATCCCTGTTTTTTTATGGAGGTTTTTAAACCTCCATTTAAAATGAAATGCCTTTTTGTTGCCTGGCTGTAGGTTTCAACCTACAGACCACCGCAGTTTTTTCACCGCAGAAAAATTTCCTTGTTTTTTAACCCAACCGTTATTTGAAAGCCGCTATTTGAAAGGGGGATTTTTATATCCCCAAAAATTTCATAGAAACTTGATGGTTGTGCTTGGGTGCTTGTTGTTTTTCTTGGTTGTTTTGGAACAGTGGCTTAAAACCCACTGCAAAAAGGGAGGCCGTTCTACTTCCAAAAAAAATGAGCCGATGGTTGAAACCATCGGCCCATGAAAGATAAACTAAAAATCTTTTCCATTTTCAAGCAAACAAGGGCTTTAGCCCGCCAGTTTGCATAGATTCGCAAGCATGGGCTTTAGTCCATGGCCATAAAACAATTCTACACTTAAACTCCACACAAAAAAAGTCAGCAATAAAAACAATTGCTATTATTACCGCCCTGGGCTGAAGCCCAGGGTTGTAGACTTGAGCGAACTAGCGGACTAAAGTCCTTGTTCGCTTTTTTTTCTTGGCTTTTTTTGAACGATTAGTTTTTTTCCAGTACAAAAAAATTCATTGTTTTTTAGCCCAATCACTAATTGAAAGCCGCTATTTGAAAGGGCGAATTAAGGGCCGAAGAAAAAAGTTTAGAGAAAAAATACAGATAAGCGGCCTAGCGATGCGGCGGGGTGGCCGCAGGCCAGACCGAGTTTTTTTCGCTACGCTCAAAAAACGACAACAAGGCTGAAAGTCGCAGTTCGATGACCGAAGGGAATAACGGCCGAGCGACCCGACCAACGGGAGCCGACGCAGCGAAGCAAGTAACAGCGAGCCCCAAAGCGTAGCGCCGCAAGGCGAAGCCGAAGCGGAGGCCCCAAAAAAATCGCATTAAAAAATGAAGCGTCTTGAAATAGAAAAGCATTTCGTGTTAAAAAAATGAGCCGAAGGTTAAAACCATCGGCTTATGAAATTTGAAAGGGGGAAACTACTTTCCTGTTGTTATTCTGCGGTGAAGATTATGCAACCATCTTTGGGTTCCTTTTGTATCCTTCCATAGATATCTTGCCGCACTGACATAAGACTGTGCTTCCTCATCCAGAGCAAAAATACCTCTAGCTTGCATATCTTCCCAACTAAGCGATAATTTAGCATTCATTAGATATATGGTAATCAATGGATTTAACTGATCGGCTTTTACTAATAGACTATTTGCTTTTGGGCTACGTCCTTTTTCTTTTTTAAACAAATAGAGGGCATGATTAAACAAGAATCCTGCTTCTACCTCTTGTCCTTCATACATCTGCAACAACTCCTCGAAAGCCTCATCCTCTTCAAACTCCAACAGGAGGACTCCGTAAAAAACTTTTAGATTTAAATGATCTTTGGGGTCAAGTTCCAATATTGTTTGATATTCTGACATCGCTGCATCAATATAGTCACTCTTTAGTAAATCCTCTGCATATTCGGCCTTTATCCTTAAATAAGAACGGGCATGTTCGTTCTCCCAAAAGTCTTGACCTCTAACCACTAAAGACTCTTTAAGGACTCTTTCGTATCTAGTGCTGCCTAGCTTATTCCAAAAATAAACTTCTATTTCCTCCTGCCCCTCATATTCTCCAAGCTTCGCATAAACCTTTGGATTATTTGGATCTAAATGCAAAGCTTTTTGTAGCAGGATCAAGCCCTCTTCCGTTACAGCATCTCCAAGCTGATCTACTATTGCTTCGGCCTCATGTATATCTTCTAGACTATCGGCAAATGTCTTCTCTGGATTAAAAAAACTGCCATTAAGTAGTGCCTCTCTAATTTGGACGATATCCTTATATATTTTCATATTTTTTTGCAAACCTACTATAATTTTCGGTAAAAGCTTAGGCTGCCTGTCCCAAAATTATGGGATGCGCTTTTTGGGTTTGCATCAGCTCCCATCCTTGCAAAAGCAACTGATAATAAAGGGCAATAAAGCGGTTGAGTAACCTTAAAGGCGCTTGCAACAAAGATAAATTTGAAGAACTGCTCTGCGGGTTCTCCTTTTTTGCTGCTTTCTTCGGCAAATCTTTTTGCGATTGCCCTGCCAATAAGCCCAAGCTAATGAGTTGCTCATAAATTTGCGCCAGCTCTTGCAGCTCCGCATAAATTTGCTCGGGCTGGCCCAACGCCCGAAAAATAAGAAGGAACTCCCCAAACAAAAATTTTCTGCGGCCAATAAATTCATCCAAGCCCGCCGCCCTTAGGCGTTTGCGCAAGGTGGGATAAGAAATGCCGTAAAATACCTTGAGCATTTTTTTGCTCAGTTTATAATCTTGAAGTTTTTGCTGGAGATTGATCATGGGGCCGTATTTTTTTGTTGTTTCTAAAGTTAAGTTTATTTTTTGGGGATTGCAAGCGTAAGCAAAAAAAAACGGCAGAAAAATCTCGATGATTTTTCTGCCGTGGTATTTGAAAGGGGTTATTTGAAAAAGCCGTAGCCTACTGCGGTTTTGGCGCCTAGGCCGTGGTTTTGGAGGGCTTGGGTGAGTTTAGTTTTTATTTCTTCTAAATCTTCTTTAGAACCCTCTTTTAAAGCAAAAGCAAACTGAAATTTTGCATCTTTTAGACTCATAAAAAATACGGGAACAGGGCTTTGCCAATCTGCTGGTGGAGTTTTACCATCACTATACCATTTAGGATAATGACTGTTAATTATATCTGGAGCTAGTTTAACTTTGTAAGGAAAAGCATCGAAAAAAGTAATTTTTCCCTTAGCAGCATTTTTTGTCTCTTCGTCAGAAAATCCCAACCAACTACTCACTAAAGATTCATTTCCTTCATCTTCCAAATAGCGTCTAAAAACTGCTTTTATGGCTGTTGCAGGAATATAAGGTACTGCATAAGTATGGTGCAGACAAATTCCTGTTTCATAAACAGAAGATATTCCCAGACCAATAGCCATGCTCCCATCTACCTCTAAATCAAAACAAGTACTAGAATTAGGAAATAATCCCTCTACTACGTCTTTTTGATCTTTTACAAGGCCTTCTAGCTTAGCAGAAGGGAAAAAAGCATTCTGATCTGTATTGGACCTCATAGTATGTCCACAAAGGGTTTTT
Source organism: Saprospira grandis (assembly GCF_027594745.1). Lineage (NCBI taxonomy): Bacteria > Pseudomonadati > Bacteroidota > Saprospiria > Saprospirales > Saprospiraceae > Saprospira > Saprospira grandis. The sequence continues at coordinate 187,950 of NZ_CP110854.1, forward strand.
ATTTTTTTGGGTTTTTTATTTTTTCTGGTTTTATCCTCTTCCTCTTCCCAAAAAAATTGAAAGTCATCCTCTTTGTCCCAATGTGGATAGTGATAATACAGTATAGAAAAATTTAATTCAGTCACCTTATCTTCCAGCCCATTTTGGGCTATTGGCAAACGCCGGTCTTTAAAGAATGAAATACTCATAAGTCATTTATTTTAAGCGTCTTCAGGTAAAAGATTCTTCAACCAAGCCAGTAATTTCAAGGCTTCTCTTTGTGCTTGACGATATTCAGCATTATCCATTTCGATTAAAACGTTTATTACCTTTTTTTGCCATACAGGACCAATAAAGTGTATAAGGGTAAATTTGTTTTTTAGAATTTCACTCTCAGTCTTCCAAAAGTTTGCTACATCCTTAAACAAATTCCCCCAAGCAGGAGCATCTCCAGAAGGACTACTAGCAGTAGAAGACTTTTTAGACTTCTGTGCAGCAAAAGCCATAGCTGCACGTAAACCAGAATTATGTATCATCATAGAAAACGACTTAACATAGCTGGCATATTTTCCTTCTCTACCCTCTACGTTTTTTACACATTCTAAGGCATAAGCAGCCAATTTCTGATCTGTATTTCGCATTATTAACATAGTTCTTTTTATTTATTGTGCTGAGTAAATAGTTGCTTTGACAATTCCCTTCCCTAAGCTAGCATCTCCGCCAATCTGAAAATATTTCAGAGGAGCATCATCTTCTAAAAAGAACTTCTCAAACGCATTCATAATATGAACTGCCGAACTTTCTTTATCTTTAAAATCTTTTCGAGCAAAACACATATTGTATAAAATACTTTCTGCAGGCAAAAACTCTTCATTAAAGAGGTTTTCAGCTGTTCCTTTCTCAGATATTTTATTACGAGTAATTACTTCTGTATGTAGTTCTACAATATCTTTGAACTCATCATCTGGTACAATCAATAGCTTTTGAGCTAAATTTTTGATAGACAAAATAGTTCCTAGCTTTTGAGCAAAAGCAGTAACCTCTGTTCGTTTTTCTGCCGTATAGCTATAGTCTTCCAAAACTAGATTAGTATTTTTTACAAAAAGCTCACAATCATCCCCACAGTAAACCTTTTGTTTATCCTCAAAACGAGGAAAAGCTATATTAGTGCTAGTTCCACCACAAAGTTCAAAAGCATCTTTAAAGCTCTCTAAAACAGCAGGGCAAGTTACCCATGCAAAGGTTCCCCTTAGTGATTTCACAGGAAAAAATAGTAGTCGAACATCAGATAATGCCAGTGCTGCAGCATGGTCTCCACTATTTTTAGAGCCCATTATCTTATCTACTTTTTCACCTACACTTTCTAGACGCTCACGCATAGCTCCCTTCAAAGAAGAAGCCTCCACTTTTGGATACCCCGTATGCTTCTCTCGCTGAATGGGTAAATCAATATAGCCTAAATCATTTCCTGATCCCGCATGTACAGGGCTTTTGGCCTGTAGGAATAAAATTTTATTTTCTGTAAACATAGTGTTATTGTTTTATTTTAGATTTTTCACAAAACTTTCTTGTATTAACTTCCACTGAATCCCTTTTCCTGGATTTAGAAGAGCCTCAGCCCATTTAAGTTTTCCATCACTACCCTTTTCCACTTTAGAAACACACATCCAAATATCAATAGATAAAGAAATATTTAATCTTTCCAACTCTTTTTGAATTTGTTCATCAGTACTCAAATACTCGACAATCTCCTTTGCTTTTTCATCAACTCCTTTTTTCACAAATGGAAAACTATATAAAGTAAATTCTTTAAACTTAAAGTCTAAAAAAACAATCCTAAAACCCAAAGAACTTACTCTACCCCATTTTTTATCATTAACAGGTAAATTAAAGCTCGCAGTCTTCAATTTTTCCTCCCAAAGCCCTATCTGTGTTAAAATCCTCGCTTTATACTGTGACTTTGTCTTATTAAGATTCTTTTTAGACAGAGCATTTTGAAAGGCCTGAATAGTTTTTATTTCTGAGAGACACCACTCAGCCTCCTCATTACCCGTACACCTAATCAGCTCCAAATCTACATCGTTTACAGATCTACAAACATTCTTTTCAGTAGTAGATAAGGCTTCTTTATCCTTATCACTGTAAAGACTTAATATATCTTTTTCTTTATCCCATAAAAAATTGTACCCTTCAAAAAATGGAGTTGGATTTAGTATCGTGTACTGATGTTCTTTATCAGGTTTAGTTTTTTTATTAAAATAAGCCCCTATCAAATGTTCTGCAATTTTTCCTAAAATATCTGCTTTATAAAATCCTTTATCATTGCTTAAATACTTTTTCAAGTATTTGCCTAAATAAGTGAGTTGATATTCACCATCTACTGCTCTAACAATAAATCTTGTTTTTAATTTTTCAGATGACCTAACCCTCATCTCCTTCAAACTTATAACTTCCTTTGTTTTTTTCTCTTCTTCAGTACATTCTTTTATTTGGTCCTCTTCTTTTAACTGTATAGCTTTCGTTAATGCATTAAATTCTTTAATGAAATGAGAGTACTCCATAATCAAATCCCAATCATAATCAATCGGAAACTGCTCTAGGGTAAAGAGTTCGTCACTTTCCTCATAGATATACTTAATGGGAACAGATAAAATCTGTGCAAAAACAGTCATTACTGGAATCATTGCTTTATAGCCCCCAGAAATATTTAGGACTAGCTGGTCTTTTTTGGATGAAGCTTGCTCACTCAAAATGCCAACAACTTCTAGCAAGTTATAAAGCCCTTTTTCTTGAAATTCTTTTAGGTTTTTCACCTGTAAACCAGCCACAGCAAAAGCTTGATCATCTACCTCAGACTGATAGTCAACTGACAGGTAGTTTCTTATTTCCTTTATTCCATCAGTAGTTTTTGGATTTTCTTCCAACAACTTACAACCAACTACTTCTATCTCTACTTCTTTAGCCGCTGCACCTTCTTTATAAATGCCTGAACTAAAAAAATGGGCTACAATACGAGCCGCAGAACAACCTTCTGCGGTATCTGTTGCAACAAAGTACAACTTTACTTTAGCCCCCTTTTCAAGCTTAGCCTCTTCAATGATTTTGATGATAGACTGAATTTCTGCGGATGCTTCGACATTGACATCAGTCTCACTAGCTTTAAGCCAGTAGTCCTTTTTTTTTCTATACTTTTTTAGCCAATTCTCAAAGACACCTTCTGGTGGCCAATACTCTATGTCTTCTTCCTCTGACTCTCGGTTAGATTTTATTTTGTCACGTAAATCATCCAACTTCAAATCATCAATTGGCTTCGTGTTTTTATCCGATATAAAATTAGAGTATATAGAAGTTCCTACCGTGCTAATTATATGCAACATATCCAATTACTTTTTCGCTAGCTTAAACAAACCGTAGCCCTGCTTTCGGTCAGCTTCAACTTTGCATAATGAAAATTTTCCGTTAAAAAAACTGTTAATTTGAGCTTCTGAACTTGCTCTATAATAATAGACTGAACCTGCGGGAACTGCTTTTCTAAGTGGTTTGGGACATTTTTTTGCTAAGTCAAATCCACCTATAGCTACAGGGCTACCAACAACTGCTGTAATTAGCTCAAAACCTGCATCTGCTAATTCTTGAGAAAACCAACCTTTTTCAAAAAAAGTAGGACTAGTTAATACTAACTTAAATACCGTGTCTAGCTTAATGGGCTTATTTTTTAGCTCAATTTCCTTTACCGCTAGTTTAGCCAATTTACCTTCGCCCCCTAACCGAATAAAACTTTTGTTTAAAACTGATAAGTCTGCAAGAGAACGAACCTTTACATTAAAACTCAGATCTTTTTTCATTCGTTTAAAACCAACTCTGTATAAGGCTCTATCATTGTCTGTTAAAAGCGTTCTTGCACTTTGATTTCCAATTTTAGGCTCCTCTACAAAAAGCTGATCTAATGTATATGCCTTTCTAACAGCATTATTAAAAACATCTGGCCCTTTCAAGTATTTATCATATACATTTTCTGCTAAAAGTCCTAGGGACAACAACTCAACTTTAGTATCTTTTTTTGTTAACACATCTATTTGCCCTAACCCCTTAGATAGAATTTGTTGTGATCCATCTCCCTCTTCTTCTCCTTCTAAATTCAACAAACATACTTCTGCATATTGTACCCCCCTCTTTTTATCCTCTTTTTCCTCCTCCTTCAGTCTATCTAATTTTTGAACTAAATCTAAAGGAAGTGGAAATAAGTCTCTAGTCTTATAGTTCAAATTAACCCCAATCACCTCAATACTCTTAGAAGGATCTTGATCTGTATCGACTAATTCTTCTTCTAAGATATGAGGATGTTGATATAAATAAGCAGAACGAATCGCTCCATATAAAACAGAAGGTGCTGGTGGAAAAAGTCCATTCCCCCAACTGTCATCTCCCATTGTAAACGGTTTGGCATCCCTAAAGAAAACGGTATCTAAAGGATTGATTGTCACTTCAAAAATCTTATCCATAGTTCTTATTTATTTGCGGTTTAGTTCTCTAGAAATAAATTCAGCGATGTCAATAAACGACATGAAATTTTGAAAGCCTCCATAGGTTTTTTCATGTGTTTCCTCATGTAGTTTATAAAGTACTTTCCAGTTAGATAGCCTGTCTTCAGTCGTTTCTTCCTTTACATTTAGTTGACGCTCCCATCGCTTTTGCAAATTACGCTTAAGCACATCTTGTAATTCATTTTTTAGTTTCCCATTTGTGCCAACTAAAGACCTGAACTGTTCTGCAAGTTTTTGATTAAACCGTTTGGACAATTCTTCCGCCTTATAGATAGAAGTAAGCTCATCTAAAAATTCTATAGGCCAGTATTCTTGTCCATCATTTTCAAAAGACCAAGGCCATACCGTTTCATGAATCTCTCCTGATCGTTTTAGAACAGCAATAGCAATCGCATTTTTTCCCTCAACTGCTTTTGCTCTATGCTCCATTCCTCTGGCCGCATTCAAAACAATTCCTAAAGGTGTTTTATAATGGCCTACTGCCAATCCCGCAGAAAAAGTGAGCTGGTATTCTTTTGTTTCCTTTTCGCCCATGCCCTCTCCTCTATTGACAATGCGGTCAAATTCTACTCTCAATCGTTTTAGCTGCGAAAAGACATAGTTCAAATTGAAAAAACCAACAAAATCGTCTCCTCCAGCATAAACAGTTCTTCCCCAAGCATTCTCATCTGTAATCTTCCTAGCTTTTTGAGCAAAATTTGCCAAGCGATTCGATAATCGCTGGTAATCTTCTTTACTTTCTGCAGCTTGAAGCTTTTTACCCATGTCATCAGCATCAAAAAATACTACTGCATAATATTTAGCTAATTTTCTTGGATTATCCTTGTCTCCCTTAATAAGCTTAAGGAGTTCATCACGTTTTTCAATGACAAGATTGCCTTTATCTAATGCAGATAAATCCAGATCATTTTCTTCAAAATGCTTTTTGGTCCAGTTATCTTCATAGTATAAATCCCAAGCATCATAATCCTTACGGCCTTGGTTTAAATGCTCTTTTTTTAAGGGTATACCAAGCTTATACTTACAGTCTAAAAGTGCTAACTCTATCGCTTTCAATTTTGCTTCATCATTTATTACCGACTCTATAGTTGGCCGTAATGCAATTTCAGCAATAGAAGGAAATAAGGCCATACCCTTTTTTTGTGCATAAAGTCTTTTCAAAAAAGATATAGCAGATAAGCCCTCTCCCTTTTTTAGAGCTCTGTAGTTTACACACCTCTGTTCATTAGCTCCTAAAATGGTGATGTCATCATCAAAAAGATATTTGTTCTTGCGAAGTTTTTCATCATCACTCGCCTTCTCTTCCTTATCGTTTTTGCGATAAATTTTCACATTATATTCTCCGTCGATCATGCATTTGCGTCCCTGTTCTTCAAAGAAAGCAAAATCTCTAATATTTTTTCGCTCCGCTAATTGACGCTCTAAGTCACCCAAGGCAGCAATAAATTCTTTGTCATCAGTATATTGAAGGCTACTATAATAGCAAGTAAAATAATCTTCTATCTGAGCAAACCAACTAGCAGGGAAAGATATACCTCCAGTTACATCTTTTTTTAAGTAGTCAAAAATATGCTTCTGTAATTCTTCAAAATGACTTTGCCAGTCAATAGTGGAAGCCCTACTTAATTCTGCTACAAAACGATTAGGTTTAGATTCTACTTCCTTATTTGGAAAAACAAATTCAACCTTAGGTTCTAAACTTTTAAGCTTTTCCATCGCCTGACCAATAAGGTCAGAAAGCATTCTACTCCCAACATACAGGTCCTGAGTTTTTCTTGCCTTAGAAATAAAAGACTGCACTGGGCCAATGGTAAATATGAATAGGTGTTTAGTAGTTATCATTATGTTCTCTTTTTTTTAGTAAAAAATCACCTTGATCAGACGAATTACAAACATTATCATTCATTCCATTTTCTTCATCATAAATCACCTGAGTCCAAGTCTTAAAGATACTATCATAAGACACTTCATTACCTAATGGGTATCCACTCAAATATTGATATGGAATAAATGTAATCCTATAATAGATCTCACCCTTTACCTCAAAAAAACTCATAAAAAAAAGCTTTGCGTGCCTCTCTGGAGTCTTCACATTAGGATATGGAGCTGCTACATAGACTTTTTTCTCATCATCAACTTTTTTCTTCCCATTATCTGCATAAATAAGTTTCAAATCAGATATTCCTACCTCCCAACTGCATACCGAGTAAACCCCTTCAAAAACTTTTACTTTTGATGAAAGTGCGGTATATGTTGCCTGTATTTCTTGTTTAAATGCAGAATATCTTAACACTATATCGATATCATCTACATTTGATGCTTTTATAGAACCAAAACCGTTACGGCCTTTTGCTCCCAAACCTCCAAATGCTACTAATGCGCTAAAGGCTGGCTTTATTTCTTTTTCTAAAATTTCTTTGTTGCGACATGATACAATAATATTAAACCGACTTCCCTCTTCAATGTAGTAGTTATCTTGAACTCCATAAGCCATGTACTTTACATCCATTGATACTTCCGGAGAAGAATTTTTAAATATTCGGTCAGAATACTTCACATTCACCTCCCGCACCCTTAACAACACTTTACTACGCTGCTCTGTATTCCCAAAAATCTCCCCCTCCCTCTTCTTCAACTCCTCCAACTCCAAATGCCCATTAAGTGCGCGCCACCAAAACCGCAGCGCCCCTTTTATACTTGGCGCTCGAAGCTCTGGCGTTTTTCCATCGGCCCCAGCCATAAACATGGGCGTAATGGTCTCGCATTCAAAAGTTATTGTGTGCATAAGCTTTTAGTTTTTGCTACAAAAAAAGGGCTGGCCGAAGCACATACTTCGACTAGCCCAATTATATTATGTATAAATATTTTTTCGCACGATTTATCTGTTTTGTCTTTAGGTTCCCCCAAATTAACTTTCCAAACCAAAAAAAGCAAGTTTTGCCCTTATTTTTCACAAAAAAGGAAGTCGCTGTCCAGCCTATCTAGAATATTTTATTTTTTTCTATTTTTTTTGGGGCTGCCCCTGCGCTTCGCTTGGGTCGGGCTATGTCGCAGCTCGCAGGTCTGCTCGGCCCTGCGTTTTTTTTCGCTGCGCTCAAAAAAACTGGGTCTGGCCTGCGGCCACTGCTTTCTATCCCTCAGCCGCTCATCTAGTTTTTTCAGGCCATTGTTTTTCTTCGGCAGTTTTGGTTTTGGTTTTTTGGACCTGTAGGTTGAAACCTACAGCCATACAACAAAGCTATTTTACATCTATAGTGCGGGGAGGATTAAAATCCTCCACCGCTTTAAACATGGGCGGTTTTTTTCTTCGGCGGTTGGAGCAGATTATTTTTCTTTAGTAGTTCTAGAGCAGTGGGTTAAAACCCACAGCAAAAAAGAATGCCGTTCTACATCCAAAAAAAATGAGCCGATGGTTAAAACCATCGGCTCATAAAAAATTAAACTAAAACCGTTTCCTTTTTTTTGGACGGTTATTTTTTTCTCTTGTTTTGATCCGCACAATTTTTTTAGCCCCAAAAAAATTCATTGTTTTTTGGCCCAATTGCTAATTGAAAGCCGCTATTTGAAAGGGGGATTTTTTATATCCCCAAAAATTTCATCGAAACCCCAGGGCCAAGGCCCTAGGCTAAGGAAAAAATTGTCATCCCCTCATCCGAGGGGATTTTTCTTGGCGGTTGTGCTTGGGTGGTTGTTGTTTTTCTTAATGGTTTTGAATCCATTAGTTTTTTCACCGCAGAAAAAGTCAGCGATAAAAACAATTGCTATTATTTCTGCCTCATAAATTTCATAGCAACCCCAGGGCCAAGGCCCTGGGCTAAGAAAAAAAATTATCATCCCCTCATACGAGGGGATTTTTCTTGGCGGTTGTTTTTTTGAAGTTTTTTTGGACCAGTGGGTTAAAACCCACCGCAAAAAAGCTAGCCATTCTACAGCCCAAAAAAATGAGCCGAAGGTTGAAACCATCGGCTCATGAAAAATTAAACTAAAACCGTTTCCTTTTTTTGGGGCGGTTATTTTTTTCTCTTGTTTTGATCAGCGTAATTTTTTTAGCGCCAAAAAAATTCATTGTTTTTTAGCCCAATTGCTAATTGAAAGCCGCTATTTGAAAGGGGGAAATTAAGGGCCGAAGAAAAAGAGTAGAGAAAAAAAGACAGATGAGCGGCCTAGCGATGTGAAGCAGTGCGGCAAAGCCGCAGACCCAGCAAAAAACTTGTTTTTTTGCGCAGGGCCGAGCAGACCTGCGAGCTGCGAAACGTAGCGCCGACGAGCGAAGCGAGGCGGAGGCCTCAAAAATTACTGATCCAAAAATAATTGAAAGCGCTCTATAAATTGCCCAATATGATATCCATCGAGCAAAGCATGATTGACGCTGATGGCCAAGGGCATGATCATTTTTTTGTCCCGCAGCAAAATTTTACCAAAAGATAAATGCGGAACACTCATGTCTTTGTCGCCAAAAAAGGGCTCTTTATGCGCCTTGAAATGCACCCAAGGAACAGCAGAACAATAAATGCAGCCCAAACTGCTGCGAGGCGGAAATAAATTGCGCGAATTAAATATCCGCTCTTTTTCTAAACGAAAACGCTCCGAAAAAAGCGCAAAATCCTCCGTATACTCCACATAAGAAAACCCAAAACTGTGATCGGGCCGAGCAATGGTGGCTGAAACATCTATGCGCTCGTAAATTCGGACCCGATCGCCTTCTATCCGATATTTTAAGGGCTCTATCTGGTTGATGGCCCGCAGACAAGCATGCAAATACAATAAAAAAACAGATTGCTTTTCGGCCTTGCTCCGAGCATAGATTTTTGTCAAATCCATCTCTACAGTTAGCGCAAAACTAGGGTCCTGAAATTTTCGAAAATGATCAAAAAGTTCTTTTCGATTCCAGTTTTCTATATCTAAATAGTTCATTTTCTTAGCTTAAAAAAGCGGCAGAAAAACTTTTGTTCTCCTGCCGCTTGGCCCCTAAAGGCGAATGCTTTTATCGTAGTTCAAAAAATAATCGTCGCCCAAACTGGCAATTAAAAAGCTGGCCTTTTCTTCCTCGCAACGGCGCTGAATCAGTTGGCAAGCCCGGCGAATATTTTCTTGGTCCAAATGCGCAAAGGGTTCGTCCATCAACAAAAGGGAAAAGGGCTGACTGAGCGCCCGAATGATCGCAATCCGCTGCTTTTGCCCATAAGATAAAAGCCCCGTGGGCCGATCCCAATGCTCCATCATGTCCAGTTCTTCGGCGGCAGCTTTGAGTTGGTCCAGATCCATGGCGGGATTCAATTCCTGCTTGAGGATTAAATTTTCCGCCATGCTGAGCTGGGGAAACAAACGCAAATCCTGAAAAATAATGGCCAATTCCTTTTGCCGCAAAAGCGCCCAATCTTCCGCAGAAAATTGTCGAATATCTTGGCCTTTCCATGAAATTTGACCGCTATAATCCTGACGCAAACCATAGAGCAAATGCTGAAATGTGGTTTTTCCTCGCCCCGATGGCGCCTCCAAAAAATAAGCGGTGCCCTCGACTAAGGCCCAATCACAGCCCCAAACTTCAGAGCTCGATAAATCTTTTTCGGCTAAAGGAAGCGGAATTAAATTTGAAAATTGAAACATCCTATTTTTTTTCAAAAAGTTCGGCCAACTTGGCTTCCAAAGCTGGCCCTCTTAAATTTTTGGCCAATACTCGGCCCTCGGCATCCAATAAAAGGGTAAAGGGAATGCCCCGAACGCCATATAGTTTTGCCGGTGCAGAGCTCCAGCCCTTCAAATCAGAAACATGATACCAGTCTAAACCGTCTTTTTCAATGGCTTTGAGCCAACGATCGCGATTGTTATCCAAGGAAACACCCAAAATTTCAAAGCCCTGATCTTTATATTTTTCATAAACTTTGCGCACATTCGGGTTCTCGCGGCGACAAGGCCCACACCAACTGGCCCAAAAATCAACCAACAGCACTTTTCCACGCAAATCCGATAGCTTGAGCATTTTGCCCTCTGGCGTGGCTACCTCAAAATCGGGCGCCAAACCACCAATAGGAGCGGCTCCACGAACCTGAATAATCTGCTGCTGAATAAAATTGTCCAATACTTCCGATTTTCCGCCATGAATTTTCTGATAACGCTCGGCATATTGCACAAATAATTCTTTTTGCTGAGCCGACAACAAGCCAAAGGCCACGCCCAACAAAGCCGACTGATGATGAGGACTCTCCTGCCCCACCGCATCCAAAGTTTTGTCCAAATAATTTTGCACTTCTTCCGCCGATAAGCCCACCCGACTCACATTAGTCGCATAGCTTTTAATCGCCTCATAAAAGAAGGGAATCCGCTTGAAGGTCCCATCAGAAAGGTCCGTAAACTGAAAATAAGTTTGGGCCAAATAATCGCCCTCTCTTTGCTCCGCCGAACTTTTGTTATTCTGATAAGACAAATAGGTATACAAGCCCACAATTTTGGCCAATTCGGGCTGCTCCTTCTTCAAAGCCAGCAAATATGACTTGCGGCGATAATCCAAAGCCTCCAGCTTTTTATCCAAATCCGCCAGCACTTTGGGCTCATTTACATTTTGCTTATAGGCCGAAACTAGGGCAAAAAAACTAGCACTTTGCTCCCGAATACTATCCAACATGGCCACAAAAGCCTGATTCGTCTTCGATTTTTTTATTTCATAGGCGTTAATGTCCTCACAAACGCCCGTCAAAATTACCTTTTTTTCATTGCCCAAATAAAGCGGCCGCATCTGGTTGAGCGAGGTCCCCAAATAATAGTTTCCTTCCTCCAAACTCCCACTATAACTATAGCGTTTTGCCGATTTCGAGCTCGTCAGTTCCATCGCACTAAAAGGCTCCACCTGCGTGCCGGTCCACTGAAAAAGCTGCAAATTTTCTAGCTCACAATCAGCGGCTAGCTCTACTTCTAAACTCATTTTTTTTTGTGCGCTCAAACTACCCGCAAGCAGTAGGAGCAAAAACATCCAACTTTTTGACATCTATCTTTTTTTTACTGATTTTTTTTGATTCTTTTTTGGGGCTGCCCCTCGCCTTCGGCTCGGGTCGGGCTGTGTCGCAGCTCGCTATTCGCTCGGCCCTGCGCTTTTTTTCGCTACGCTCAAAAAAGCTGGGTCTGGCCTTCGGCCACTGCTGTCCATCCCTCAGCCGAGGCGCTGCGCGCCTTGGCGGCGGCTTCGCCGCCTAAGCCAAGAAAACAACTAGCTAAAAGTACAAACTATTCCGAGCATTTAAAAATATGCTTAGGCTCCTTAAAAAGTATGCCTAGAATAAGCTAGAGCCTAAAGTTTATTGTAAGTTTGGAGCTTCTGAAAAATGTGACCAAATGATTCGTTATTACCGCCTAGAAGACCGCAAATTGCAAGAACTCAACGAAATGCAGGCCCCCTGCTGGGTCAATATTTCGCCTCCTTTCAATATTGCCAGCATAGAAGCCCTGGCCGAAGAGCTAGAGCTCGATCTCGATTATCTGACCGACCCTTTGGATATTGATGAACGGACCCGTTTCGAGTTTAGCGATGAGGCCAAGCTCATTATCTTAAATACGCCGGTGCTCAATGATCATAGCACCGAAGAGCGCACCCTTTATATTACGGTGCCCATGGGCCTTATCTGGACCCCCGACTATTTTATTACTATTTCTTCTTATGAAAACTCGGTCTTGCAGAGCTTTTTGGGCCAAAAGGTCAAGGACTTTGATCCTAGAGACCCTTCTTTATTTGTTTTGCAAATTTTGGAACAAAACGTCTATGCCTATTTGCGCTGCCTCAAAGATATTAACGTCCGTAGAAATGTAGTAGAGCAAGAGGTTTATGAATCTTCTAAGAATCGGGACCTCAAAAAGTTGCTCAATCTAGAAAAGTCTTTGGTTTATTTTGTCACCGAGCTCACCACCATCAATCAGTTGATGAGTAAGATCCAGCGGACCAATTTTTTAGGCATTCGGGGCGATGAGGAAAAAGAAGACCTCTTTGAGGATATCCTCATTGATAACCGCCAAGCCTTGGAGATGGCCCATATTTACTCCAATATTTTGGGGGGCACCATGGAAGCCCTGGCCTCTATGATTTCTAATAATTTGAATGAAGTCATGAAGCGGCTCACCGTCATTACTATTGTGTTGATGGTGCCCACCTTAGTGGCTAGTTTTTATGGCATGAACGTCAGTTTGCCCATGATGCAACACCCCAATGCCTTTTGGGCCTTAATGGGTATTGCCGTGCTTATTTCTATTATTTTGGTCCTCTTCTTTAGGAGCAAAAAACTGTTTTAGGTCCAGAAACTGCGAAGCCTAGGGCCTTGGCCCTAGGCGCCCCTAGGCGGCCTAGCGATGTGCAAGGGTGGCCGAAGGCCAGACCGAAGCGCGCAGCGCTGAAGGGCCGAGCAGACCTGCGAGCCCTGAAACGTAGCGCCCGCAGCTTGCTGCGGGAGGCCCCAAAACCCCATCATTAGCCTGTTTTTGGGCATAAAAAAAGACCACTACTAAAGCGTAGCGGTCTTTTTTCTGTTGGCTCTAGGCCTATCGATGAATAATAATATATCCGGTAGAGGGGTCAGTGCCATCTCCATAATCTAGGACATAGAAATAAGTACCATCGGGTAGGTCGGCGCCGTTGAACTGGCCATTAAAGCCAGTAGGTTCGCCTTCATAGACCATATTGCCCCAGCGAGAGTAAATGCGGATTTGCATATTGGGATACTCTTCATCGCAGACGATAAAGATCTCGTCATTGATTCCATCGCCGTTTGGAGAAAGACCATTCGGCATGAGGCAGCGCTCTTCATATTGGATATCGAGGACCACTAGGGCCGTATCACAGATGGTGGGACAAGTGGCGTCACAAACCTCATAAGTGAAAGAATCGATACCAAAATAGAGGCGATCGGGCACATAATCAAAGGTATTATTCGCATTGATTGTGGCGATTCCGTTGAGTGGCGCATTCACCAACTGAACGCTAGCATTTGGTCGAACGGCATCATTGAGCGTCACATCCATTCCCGTGATTGAGTCGCGGAAATTGAGTGTAAAGGCATCATCTAGGGCATCGGGAGCGGGTTCATAGAGCACCTCAATACTATCTAGGCGAGAGGGACAACCATTTTCCGTTACCGACAAGCTATAGAACCCTTCAAGAGCATCGACCACCACCAACTGGCCCATAAAGGTCTGTTGACTGCTGCTATCGGCCAAGAACCAATTATAAACCGCAGTGGGGTTATAAATCGTGCTATCGGTCAATTCTAGGACATCATCCAAACAAAGCGGCTCATTGAAAGACAAGCTAGGCGTTTGTGGAGTAGGAATAATGCTAGCGGTAACTGCGCCCGTAGCGGTACAGCTATTTTGGTCGGTAACTGTAACGACATAGCTACCTGCGGCGGCTAGGCCAGCGGGGCTAATACTAGGTGTACCTAAAGTAGAGCTAAAGCCGTTGGGGCCCGTCCATTGATAGGTATAAGTAGAAGCGGGATCCGCATTAGCATCTAGATCTAGGGTACTATCTTGGCAAGGCGTGCTTGCCAAAGGCGTAAAGGGTAGAGGAAGCGGATTAACGACTACGGCCAAGGGGGCGGCAGAAGTATCGCGGCAACCATCTACAGTAATAATCATCGTATAATCGCCAGAATTCACTGTATCGATGTTGTTAATGATTAGGGTATCGTCATTTGGACCAATAGAAGTTCCGTTAAAGAACCACTGATAGTCAAAGTTCGTCCCGCTATAATCGCCAGGATTATCTAGGGTAAATACGGCTTGACCAGTGGCACAAAGCGGAGCATTTACGGCAATAACGGGAGGTGGCACTACATTCATATCTACAAACACACTATCGGTAGGAGAGCAACCGGGAGCGCCTTGCGGGCTAATCGTTACGATATAGAAGCCTTCATCGGCGGCTTGCATATTACTTCTAGTCGGGTTGGCTAAGGTAGAGCTAAAGCCGTTGGGCCCGGTCCATTGGTAATTGTAGTTAAAGCCAGTAGCTGGCGGGTTGGCAAAGAGCGTTAGGGTTTGGCCCTCACAAAGTGGGTCATTGCTCGTGGGCTGAGGACCATCGAGGACCACGGTCACATCAGAGATACAAACACTAGACACGCCATTCACATCAATGGCTGTTACCGTAACTGGCACCACCCCAATATCGGCACAAGTAATCACTTGCGGGTTAATGAGTACGGTATCAATACCACAGGCATCATTGGTATTTACGCCTAGCTGTTGAGCCGTTAGGGTATCTACACCAGAAGCCGTGAGGTTAACCAAAATATTGTTACAGTTTACCACAGGAGCGGTTGTATCGACAATAGTCACAGCAGCATAACAAGTATCAGCATTACTGCTAAAGTCGTTAGCGATCACCATAACCGTATCTTGTCCAACATCTGCACAGCTATAGTTCACTCCAGTAGTAGAACCATTTACAGTATAAGAGAAAATGCTACAGTTGTCGCTGCTACTGCTCATATCGATTACATCGACAGGGCGAACCGTTCCGTTTCCGCCATTATCTAGATAAAGCGTAAAGGCTTGGCAGCTAACCGTGGGGGCCAAATTATCTTCTACCGTAATAGTAGCCTGACAAGTTGAGGCATTCCCATTTGCATCTGTCACTTCTAGCTGCACCTGATTGTTTCCAATATTGGTACAGTTGTAAGTAATGGCCGTTTGGCCGTTAATCGTATAGCTCAAAGGACCGCAAGCATCGGAAGAGCCGTTATCTACGCTAGTAGCGGGCACCGTTACCGTACCGTTTGCATTCAATTGAACCGTAATATTTTGGCAGATCACCACAGGAGCGATATTGTCTTCTACAGTAATAGTAGCTTGACAAGAGTCGCGGTTTCCGGCGGGGTCTACCACCGTCAGGGTAGCTATATTTTGGCCAGTATCGGCGCAGTTGAAGCTAACAGAGGGTTGGTTATTGATCAAGTAAGTAGTAATCGAGCAATTATCATTGCTGTTATTGTCAATCTGTACTGCAGCAATATTCACATTGCCGAAGCTATCCAATTGGGCCGTAATATTTCTGCAATTGGCTTGAGGTACAATTGTATCGAGCACGGTAATTTGGGCCAAGCAGCTGGCAGTATTTCCAGAAGGATCGCTAGCGCGAATAGTATCTTGGAAAGTTTGGCCAATGGCGGAACAATCATATAGTCGTTGTGGCAAGCTATCGATAGTCCAAGAAAGGATACCACAAGCATCGTTTCCAGTAGCAAAATCTGTAGGCAAAACAGAAACATCTCCGTTGAGGTCCAGATAAACATTGCCGTTTGTACAGCTAATGGTGGGTTGGCTATTATCTACCACCGTCACATTAGATAGACACTGGCTAGTGGTCCCTTGATTATCTGTTACCGTAAGCGTCACTACATTTACGCCTGCATTACTACAATCAAAGCTAGCTTGTGCTTGTCCATTGATTTGATAGCTATTGATTCCACAGTTATCGGTAGAACCATTATCGAGGCTAGTAGCATCTACAGTACCTTGGCCTGTATTTGCATTTAGCGTGACCGTTACGTCTTGGCAAATCGCCACAGGAGCAATCGTATCGAGTACATTAACATCTACAGCACAGCTCGCCTGTTGGTTAGAGGGGTCTCTAACAATTAGGGTAGCGCCATTTAGGCCAATATTTTGGCAAGTATAGCTTTGTGCGCTAGTGTTGTTAATCAAATAGGTTTGGATCCCACAGTTATCATAGCTAGCGCTATCAATTGTTGCTGCGGCCACCTGTACAATTCCAGAAGAATCTAGGTAGACATCTACGGGAGTAGTGGGACAAACCGCTACGGGATCAATAGTATCTTGGACATTCACCACAGAAGAACAGCTACTGGGGTTGCCACTAGAATCCTGGACCGTTAGGGTCACCAAGGAATTTCCAATATTAGAGCAATCAAAAGTTTGCGAAGCTTGTCCGTTGATCAGGTAAGTAGTTACTCCACAGTTATCGGTAGAGCCATTATCCAAATCAATTCCCTGAACCACTACCTGTCCGCTTGTATCTAGCTGCACTTGTACATTGAAGTTACACTGTGCGTTGGGGCTAGTCACATCATTTACGGTCACTTGGGTGGTACAAGTACTAAAGTTACCACTAGGATCAGTTACCGTCAAAGTAGCCGTATTGTTTCCAATTTCAGAACAGCTATACTGATAAGAAGGCTGTCCATTGATGAGGTAGCTAAGCGGTGGTGCACAAACATCTGTACTGTTGTTATTGAGTGTGCTCGCATTGACCGTAGCCAAACCGTTAATGGCATCCAAGTTAACAGAAAGTGTTGCTCTACAGTTGGCCACAGGAGCCGTTGTATCTCGAACAATAATTTCGGTAGAACAAGTACTAGAGGTTCCAGAGCTATCGGTTACAGTAAGCACTACGTTTTGGTTTGTTCCTGCATCGGTACAATCAAATGTAAGCGCCGTTTGACCGTTTAGCAAATAACTAGAAGGATCTAAGCTACAGTTATCGCTACTTGCGCTATCTGCCTGAGGAGCTTGGACCGTAGCCAAACCACTGTTTCCATCTAGGAAGGCTTCAAATGGAGCACGACAAATAGCGTCGGGGGCCACCGTATCCAAAACCGTCAATTGTGCCTGACAAGTATCGCTATTGCCATAAATGTCAGTCGCCGTTAGGATGGCCGTGCGTACGCCCAAACTATCACAAGTATAAATTTGGTTACTCGCTCCATTGATGGCCAAGCTAACAGGACCACAAGCGTCAATAGATCCCCCATCAATTACAGAGGCGGGCACATTGACAAAGCCGTTTTGGTCTACATAAACAGTAGCATTTTGGCAAATCATAGTGGGGGGCAAAGTATCCTGAACCGCTAGGTTAGCCGTACAGCTATTGCTGTTGCCACTAGCATCAATTACCGTCAAAACAACATTGACTGGAGCAGCAATATTGCTACAGTTGAGCTGGGCGGGACTCACATACATACTATCAATACCACAGGCATCACTACTGTTGTCATCAATAACAGCAGGGTCAATCTGGGCCAAACCATTGGCATCTACATATACGGTAGCCGCCTGACAGCTTGCAATAGGATCAGTAACATCCTCTACAGTAATAATGGCCGAACAAGTATCGCGATTACCATTGGCATCCGTCACAACAATATTAGCCGTATTGGGCCCCAACTGACTACAGTCAAAACTGCGGTTAGCCGTACCATCATCAAAAAGAATAGAGTTGATGCCGCAGTTATCAAAAGAACCGCCATCCAAATCGGTAGCGCCTACAGTAACATTACCCGCTGCATCTAGCTGCACCGTAATAGACTGACAAACAGCTACCGGAGGCATAGAGTCAAAAACAGTAACGTTGGCAAAACAACTTGCCTGAATATTAGAAGAGTCATAAACTGTCAAGGTCACAAACTGACTTCCAATAGCAGTACAGTCTAAGATCAAACTGTCTTGGTTGTTTACCTCAAAATAGGCTACTGCACAGTTATCGGTAGAGCCATCATCCAATTGTTGAGGATAAAGCACTACTGTACCGCTGCTATCCAACAACAGCTGTACGTTCTGACAAGAAGCTGTAGGAGCTGTAGCATCCTGAATATTCAAGGTACTACTACAAGAATCTGTATTTCCATTAAAGTCTGTAGCATAAAGCGTGACCGTATTGGCCCCAATATGACTACAGTCAAAAGTATCCTGAGACAGCGCATAGTTCTGAATACCACAGGCATCATTAGAACCATTGTCTAAGGCAAAGTACTGAATCACCAACTGTCCGTTGTTATCCAAGTTGCGGAAGAGCGGCGTACGACAAACCATTGTGGGCGGAAGAGTATCATGTACCGTTACCGTAGCCTGACAACTATCCTGTAGACCAGCCGCATCTTCTACGACTAAGGTTACTGTATTGCTACCAATCTCTAAGCAAGTATAGTCCACAAAAGAACTGCCGTTAATGAGATAGTTAACAATCGTACAGTTGTCATTAGATCCATTATCAACATCTGAAGGCAATACCCGAGCATCGCCATTGATGTCTAGATAAACATCTATGTTCTGGCAAATAGCAGTTGGGGCAATGGTATCAATAATGGTAACGACCGCCTGACAAGAATCCTCATTGCCATTTACATCTGTAGCATAAAGCGTAAAGACATTGGGGCCAGCTACTGCACAAGTCACACTCACCGAAGCTTGACGGTTAATGGTCAAACTGAGTAGTCCACAATTGTCCGCTGTTCCATTATCAATATCTGAAGGCAAAATGGTCACACTACCATTCACATCCAAATAAGCATTGATGTTTTGACACTGCATTGTTGGAGGCGTTAGGTCCTCTACCGTAATAACAGCCTGACAGCTGCTGCTCAAGCCCTGTCCATCTGTTACACTAAGGGTTACCGTATCTTGGCCCAAACTGCTACAGTCATAACTCAAGCTGTTCTGTCCATTGATTAGATAACTTAAGGTTCCACAGTTGTCCGTAGATCCAGCATCCACATCAATGGCCTGAACAGTAACTTGTCCAGTTACAGCATCTAGCTGAACACTAATGTTCTGGCATCGAGCAACAGGCGCTAGGGTATCCAATACCGTCACCAAAGACTGACAAGTATCCGCATTTCCAGTAGAATCCGTGGCCACCAAAGACAAGAGGTTAGGACTACCCAGGTAGGCACAACTATAAATAACGGTATCCAAACCATTCAAGAAGCTCAAGGTCGGAGTACCACAGTTGTCATCACTACCATTGTCTACATCAGAGGTGCTTACCACCACTTGACCATTATTATCCAAATAGGCCAAAATGTTTCTGCAATCTGCAGTAGGAGCCAATTGGTCCGAAACGTTAATTGTCGCTACACAACTGTCTATATTACCCGCTGCATCACGAACAATCAAGGTTACTGTATTTACCCCAATCTGACTACAGTCAAAGGTCTGAGAGTTGCTTCCCGATAGACTCACTGCCGTTACTCCACAGTTGTCGGTAGATCCACCATTCACCTGAGCAGCCGTTACGGTAGCCGTACCACTACTGTTCAAGAAAATATCAATCGGACTATTACAGTTGGCCTGTGGAGCAATAGTATCTCTTACCGTCACCTGCGCAGTACAGAAACTAACATTTCCAGAAGGATCTTCTACCGATAGCTGAGCATTTACAGTCAAGCCCGCCTGAGCACAAGTATAGGTAAAGCTTGGCTGGTTGTTGATGAGTAGCGTAATAGGACTACAGTTGTCTAAAGACCCCCCATCAATATCTACTGCATTCACCACAGCCTGACCATTCACATCCAAATATACCGTGATGTTCTGACAAAGCGCTGTAGGCAACTGACTGTCCTCTACCGTTACCGTAGCTGTACAAGTATCTCTATTTCCAGAGGCATCTTCTACAATCAATTGAGCACTATTGGTCCCAATATCAGCACAACCATAAGTTACTGAGTTGGCCCCATCAATAAAGTAAGTCGTAATCGCACAGTTGTCTGTAGAACCGCCATCAATATCGGTCCCACTCACTACCGCCTGCCCTGTAGCGTTCAAGACCACCCTAATGTTTCTACAAATCGCATTGGGCGCAATAGTATCCAATACCGTAATCTGAGACTGACAACTAGAAGGATTACCCGCAGCATCCGTGATTTCTAAGGTGGCCAAAACTGGCGTTCCCGTCAAAACAGTCAAACTGCTGCAGTCATACAACTGACTAGCCGCATTGTTAATGGTACTATCTACAATTGCACAGTTGTCTCCACTAGCAGGGTCAATAATGTCTATAGGGTATAAGGTGGCTTCCCCATTCTGATCTAGAATAGCCGTGTCGGCCTGACAAAGCGCTAAGGGAAACTGATTATCATTAACGACTACCGTTGCCGTACAAGAGTCTGCATTGCCAGCATTATCACTAACCACCAAGTTGACTGTATTTGATCCTAAATCATCACAATCAAAGGTAACTTGACCTGCTCCATTGAGCTGCAAGTTGGTGGTTCCACAGTTGTCTGTACTTGCACTATCTATGGTCGTTGCCAATACAGCTACCTGACCAGAGGGGTTGAGACTAACGTTCAAAGGACGAGTCCGACAAACCGCATCAGGAGCAAAGGTGTCTCTTACTGTTACTGTAGCCGGACAACTATTCGCATTGGCATTGGCATCTGTTACCTCTAAAATGACGGTCTGCGCACCAATGTCCGCACAGCTAAAGTTGACTTGCCCACCATTATTTACCGTATAGTTGATGATCGCACAGTTGTCCGTGCTGTTGTCATCTACATCAGCAGGTACAACAGTAGCCAAACCCGTAGCATCCAAATAAGCATCAATGTTCAAACATTGCGCAACTGGAGAAGTCGTATCCTGTACATTCACAATCGTAGAACAAGAGTCTACATTAGAAGAGCCATCTGTTCCGATCAACCAAACGGTATTGTTGTTCAATTGCGTACAATCAAAGTTAATAGAAGGCTGACCATTGACGGTCAAGTTCAATACTGTACAGTTGTCAGTGCTACCATTGTCTATGTCTGCAGGCACTACCGTGGCCTGACCACTAGCATCCAAAGGCAAACTAATGCTCGCCTGACATTGCATATCTGGAGCCGTTTGGTCCAATACTTCTACAATAGCCTGACAAGAGTCTAGGTTACCCGAAGCATCCTCTATCACTAAGGTAGCTGTATTGTTCCCCAATTGACTACAGTCATAAGTTACCGCAGCCTGCCCGTTAATGCGCAAAACAAAGGCAGGACAGTTGTCACTGCTACCATTGTCTATATCTGCTGCATTCACTACAACTTGGCCACTCACTGGGTCCAGACTCACACTAATGTTCTGACAAATTGCCGCAGGGGCTACCGTATCCAAAACAGTAATGTCTGCCTGACAAGAATCTAAGTTCCCCGAGGCATCCTCTACCAAATAAGATACAGTTTGTACCGCTCCTACCGCCGAACAATCAAAAGTAAGACTGGCCTGGTTGTTAATATATTCATTGACAATACCGCAGTTATCCGATGAAGGCGTTCCCGTATTGTTTACATCTGCCGCATTGACAAGGACCTGACCCGAAGCATCTAGATATACCGTGATGTTCTGACAGTTCGCTACAGGAGCGACCGTATCCAATACAGTCACTACAGATTGACAAGAGTCAATATTCCCCGAAGCATCTTCTACGGTTAAGGTCACTGTATTTCCATTACCCAGTTGCGTACAGCTATAGCTCAAGTTCGCCTGCCCATCGATCAAAAGAGTGGGCGAAGGATCACAAACATCCGAGCTACCATTGTCTACATCTGTCGCACTCAAGCTAGCCTGTCCGTTATTGTCTAGATAAATGGTAGCGGGCTGGCAAATGACCGTGGGTGCAGTGGTATCTCTTACCGTAATCGTAGCCGTACAAGAGTCTAGGTTACCAGAAGGGTCGGCTACAATAATCGTTACTGTATTGGTCCCGAGGTTACTACAATCATAACTTACTGTAGTTGCCCCCCCAGAATAACTAAAGCTCAAAGGAGAACCACTGTTATCCGTACTCAAAATACCTACGCTATCAGCCAATAAGGTCGCATTACCCGCAGGATCAAGATCTACTGTAAGGTTTCTACAAATAGCTGTAGGCGCTGTAGTATCCAAAACCGTCACCAAAGCCGAACAAGTAGCAATATTACTTCCCCCCTGCGCCGCAGACTGTGCCTCTACAACTGTCAAGGTCACATTGTTAGGCGAGGCGGCAATATTGCTCGCATTATAGGTTATTGTTGTTGCCCCATTCACCTGATATTGCAATAGGTTGGAAGGGGTACAAATATCATTACTTCCATTATCGATAAAGCTACCATCAATGGTTGCATTACCCGTATTGTCTAAGTAGACGGTAGTGTCTTGGCAAAGAGCCGTAGGCGCAATAGTATCAAAAACGACAACTCTGGCCCGGCAACCGTTAATCGGCCCAAAGGTCTGTACGTTTCCAGAAGGGTCTGGCGCCTGAAAGAAAATATTATTGGTCCCTTTGTTCGAACAATCAAAGTTGCGAACCGGCCCAAAGGTAAAAGGAAAGTTTACCTGCTGAGAAACCAATTCATTGCTCACTCCACAAGCATCTGTAGCCACAATGGCCGCAGCCGCATCATAGGCCCCCACTCCCGTATTGTCCAAATAAATGGTGTCCCATACTGCAGGATAAGCCGTACAGGCATCAATAGTTGGTGGCGTAACATCCTGTACCGTTACATCGGTAAAACAAAAATCAGTATTGCCCAATCGGTCCGTTAGGGTCATCTGTACCGTAACCGGCCCAGCCCCTACATCAGCACAACTAGCCGTAGCAGGAGAAAATACCGCCGATTGCAAATAACAAGTCGTATCCGATCCATTATCTACATCTATAAATTCATAGCTGTGGTTTCCACTAGCATCCAAAGCAACCGAAGCCGTAGCCTGACAAAGTGCCGCCAAACTACCCGGCGTACAAGCCGAAAGCTGAATACAAAGGTTCTCTACACAAACCGGAGAACTCCCGCCCCCATCATGAATGACGTTCAAGCTCCAACTCCCCGCAGGGTTCTCGCCCCAATATGCCGATAAAGGCTGGGCCGCCGCATAGGTTCCCGCAGCAGGAGTCGCCCCCTGTACCGCCCCACCAAAGGCGAAGGTCGTCACTAAGCTATTTACCGCCGTAGTTCCACTATAAGTCGCTCCCCCCTGTGCCGCCGTCTGTACCAAACGGACCACGGTCCCCGTAGGAGAAACTAACTCAAAACCTATATCCGACAAATCAACTGTTCCCCCTACCCCACTTCCGCAGGCATTGGGCACTACCGACCAGGTCAATTCTACTTCCACATCAGCAATCTGCTGACCCGGCGCAAAATCTCCCGGAGAACTAAAGACAACAGCCCCAGAACTAGCCGTTCCAGAAGCTGTTACCGTATTTCCTGTTACACATCGCTGTACTGTTTGCCCCCAAACCGTAAGCGGTATGCTTACAGCAGACAGACAAAAGACCGCAAGAATCATTAACTGTTGTAAAGGTCTGTTACTCATATATTACTTAGGTTGCTTTTTTTAAATGGCATCTTTTCCTACCACTTTGCCGACAAATTTACAATAAATTTGTAGAATCCGCCCAATCTCTTTCGCTTGTTTAATTTATACTTATTTAACGCATCTTAGCATGAGTTTGCCGCCTCTCCCCCTTTTTTTCCTTTTCTTTTTCAGCTTCCTTTCGGCCTGCCAAGCGCCCAAAACTACTGATACGAACAAAGCGCTCCTTCAGCTTTTTGAAGCCGAAAAAAATGGTCCCAAACATCAAGCAGACCGACGCCTCCTTCAATTTAAACATCTTTGGCAAAAAAGCGAATTAAATGACTCACTCTGGCCTCATACTCTCGCTTTTGTGGTCTCCCAATATGGCCCAAAACAACTCTATAAATGGCGCCAACAAGATCCCCTCCTCCTCGCCCTCAAAGATAGCCTCGCCCAGCACCAACTCCTGCCCTACCAAGCTATCCAATTAGCCAAAAAGGATTGGCCCTGCCTGCAAAATCTCTCCCCCAAAGAACAAAATTATATCCACCAAGCGCTCTTTAAAACTAATTAAGCCCCTCTATATAAGAAGCTTCATCTTCTTTTTTTGGGGCCTCAGCTGCGGCTTCGCCTTGCTGCGCTACGCTTTGGGGCTCGCAGGTCTGCTCGGCCCTGCGTCGCCTTCGGCTCCTTGGTCTGGCCTAACGGCCACCCCGCCGCATCGCTAGGCCTGCGGCCCTTCGGGCCTGTAGGATGGATATAACTAAAAAGCCCCCGCTTCCAAGATAGAAGGCAGGGGCTTAGGTTTTCAACTTCCGCAGCTTTTAAGCTGCAGGCCAAAATAATGATGAGCTTAACGGCTAATAATTGGGTTGTCATTATCCACCGTATCATCATCGTTTGTAGATGAAGAGTCAGAGTTTTCTACTGTTTCTTGCTTCTTTGAAGATCTTTGTCCCTTAAAGCGTTCGCTGAGACGGTCATAAGCCGTTTTTGCACCAGGTACACTAGCTTCTGCATAGGCAGTAATAATCTTGTAAACAAAAAGGCTATTGACATAGGCTTCGCTGCCCGAGAGGGCTGCCGTGTTTTTTAGTGCCTTTAGAAACTGCTCCATACGCACAATAAACTGCTGAAGCTGATCAAAGAGTCGTAGGTCATTTGAAATTTCAGTCATGTTGATGTGTGCAGGCATGCTAAGGTCAAGGTAGTTGACCACAGAAATAGTTTCTGCAACAAAGCGATGATTGTTTACGCTAATGTGGTTAAGCTTACGAATTTCTTCTTCATCAAGCTCAGTGAGAAAAGGAAAAAGCATTTGGCAGTCATTCAAGAGCTGCTCAGCATTTGCGAAATCGGCGTCAGTCATAAATGCAGACACACGATTCAAATTGAGATTTGCCATAAAATCATGGGTATTAAAGTTTATAAATAAGAGTTATAACTCATTGTACATTACAATTATAAGCGTATACTTTTATAGATGCAACTATATCTTTAATTTTTTACGACAAAAAAAATTAGTCGCATTGATTTAAGTAGCCTACTTTACAACTTAAATTTTACCGAAAGACTTTATATATCGACCTTTGACGAGCAAAAAAGCCAGTCTACAAAAGAGTAAACTGGCTTTTTCATTAACCTCACATTAACATTTTTTCAGGACCTAGAGCTGAGCTGTTTTATGCAATTCTTTGATAGTTAGATTTTTTTGTTAGCTTTTTGTTTTGGAAAAAGCTCGTATTAGTAATTTTTTTAAGCTGGCTAGGTCCGAGAGTAAGCTGGCTGGGTCCGAGAGTAAGCTGGCTGGGTCTGAGAGTAAGCTGGCTGGGTCTGAGAGTAAGCTGGCTAGGTCTGAGAGTAAGCTGGCTAGGTCCGAGAGTAAGCTGGCTAGGTCTGAGAGTAAGCTGGCTAGGTCCGAGAGTAAGCTGGCTAGGTCCGAGAGTAAGCTGGCTAGGTCCGAGAGTAAGCTGGCTAGGTCCGAGAGTAAGCTGGCTGGGTCCGAGAGTAAGCTGGCTAGGTCCGAGAGTAAGCTGGCTGGGTCTGAGAGTAAGCTGGCTAGGTCCGAGAGTAAGCTGGCTGGGTCTGAGAGCTAAATAAGACCATTTTTTATTTTGTTGCCTCAATATAATTTTTAACAACTGCTTAACAATTTGGCCAATCATCGCCTAGGGACAAGCCCCTAGGCTAATCCAATGGATTCAGCCCTCTGCGAGGGCCTCAACTATTGATCATCTTGCTCGCCGCAGGAGCTTAAAAGCCCCTGCTTCCAGGATAGAAGGCAGGGGCTTAGGTTTTCAGGACCTGCGGCTTTTAAGCTGCAGGCCAAGGGGCAATAAAGAGCTAGCTGATTGGATCCTAATCTGGCTGCGGCTTTTAAGCCGCAGCTATGGCCGAAGGCCAAACGGCCTAGCGATGTGCAGCAGTGGCGCGCAGCGCCAGACCAAGGAGCCGAAGGCGACGCAGGGCCGAGCGAACAGCGAGCTGCGAAACGTAGCGCCCGCCGTAGGCGGGAGGCCCCAAAACCTCAGCGAGCTGCGACAACAAGCCCTTTAGGGCGTCTTCGACGACCGAAGGGAGTAAACGTAGCGCAGCAAGGCGAAGCCGCAGCTGAGGCCCCAAAACATCCTCCTAGAGTTCTACCAGCAGATTACAGCCTCTAAGGTCCGACTGATCGAGGCGGCCCAAGACCTCAAAGCGCCCATCGGCATATTTTCGGCCTAGGTCGTCGGTAGCAATGAAGGCACAGCTATCCAGATTGGCGAGGTCCACAATATTGATGGCCCCATTGCGCTGCGGCTCCCTATATATATGTAGAGGGTCGCTATGCTCACGGATATAAATGCCCATTTGGGCGGGGGGACTAAAAATGCCCTGCCCCAGAGAATAGGCCTGCGATAGAAGTTCGGTCATGCCATATTCCGAATGAATCTGCTCAACGCCAAAGGCCTGGCCCAAAATAGCATGCAGCTCCTCTCGCAAAATCTCCTTGCGGCGGCCCTTCATGCCCCCAGTTTCTAGCAGAATATCTTGAGGGCCTAAAGGAAAGCCCCCAGCCTCGGCAAAATCGAGCAGGGCAAAGCTCACGCCCCAAAGCAAAACCTTTTCGTCGGCAGCCTTGGCCGCTTGCATCTGCCTGCGCAGCTCCTCTATATTATAGAGGTAAAAGCCGCTGCCCCTCTTGGCCTGCTTCAAAAAATGTTCGATCATATAGATTAGGGAAGAGCCCTGCCGCTCCAAGTAAGAGGGCAAAAGGGCCAAAATGCGGTAATCCGAGAGGGGGCCATATTGTGCTTCAAAACAGCGGACCGACTGCTCTTCATAACGGCTTAGTTCTCGAACAAAGTGCTGGCTGCGCTGCTGCCCCGTGGTCCCACTGCTACTAAATACTTCTTCTTCGGCCCAATCCCCTGCCGCAATCCGCTGCGTTTTAAACAAAGAGATGGGCAAAAAGGGAATATCCTCTAATTGCTTTACGTTTTGGGGCTTTCGGCCCAAAAGATCTACCCATTGTTGATAGATCAAATTATGTGTATATTGATAGCGAAAAACCGCCAGGGCTATTTCGGGCAAATCAGGGGCCTGCATCTGCCCAATTGCGGTCCATAACTCCTCTCGCCAAGCATCGGCTGAACTCATAACTATTTCCTATTTTTTATGAAAGGATTTCTATTGCTTATCGCCTTACTGGCCCTGTTTACGGCCTGCCAAAAGAACGACAACCTGCCTTCGGTGCCAAAAATAGAATTTCTAGGCTTTTCTAAAGAGAGTTTAGTTCAAAATGGCCAAGATTCTATACTAGTTCGTTTTGCCTACCAAGATTTGGAAGGAGATTTGGGCTATGAATCAGGCGACAATATTTTTATCTACGACCCCAGAACGGGCCAACGGCTGGCTAGCTATCAGTTTCCGCTAGACCCCAACTCGCCGCAAACGCAGGAGGGCGAGCTGCAACTGATTGTCTACTCGGCTTGTTGTATCTACCAGGATACGGTCCCCAACTGCGGGCCACATCCTAGCGTCTTTAATGAAGACTTTTCTTATGAACTGCAATTGATCGATCAGGCGGGTCAAGCGAGTAATCGCCTGCTTTGTCCCCCCATTCGTTTGCTTTGCCAATAAACTAGCATTATGAATAAATCTGTTTTTGCGCTCTTTAGCCTTGGGCTTTTGCTCAGTCTATTTTGGGCCTGCGAGCCGGCCCCCATTTTTCCAGAAGAACCTCAGATTAGCTGGAACCGTTTTTCGGTAGACACCCTACAACAATTTACTGGGCAGATGAAGCTCATCGTCAACTTTACCGATGGCGATGGCGACATTGGGAAATCGGGTAATGATACTACCTACAACATGATTATCATTGACAATCGGACCCAAGACAGCATCTACTACGTCATGCCTTATGTTCCGCAACAAGGGGTGGCCAATGGCATTTCTGGAGAGGTGGAAGTGGATATTAGCACAGTTTGCTGCATGGTTCCGGGCTTTCCTGTGCTTTATAGCAACATTCCCAATGTCTACGACTCGCTAAGCTATACCATTATGATCCGAGACCGAGCGGGTAATTGGAGCAATGAGATCGAGTCAGACCCCTTATATATTCGTTGTTTTGAATAATATTTTGGGGCCCGCGGCCGGCTAGGCTTTGCCTAGCTCGGCCGCCGCTATGCTACGGGGCTCACAGGCCTGTTCGGCCCTGCAGGCAGGCTTCGCCTGCCTTTGGTCTGGCCTTCGGCCACCCACTCCGCAGCGCTGGGCCAAGCCCGCCGCCAAGGCCACTACTACTCATTATATACATAAAACTATCCCATGCGTTATTTTCTAACCCTATTGTGTTTATTTGGGCTCTATCAGCGGCCCCAGCTCTGTTATTTTGATGATGGAGACTATCATTTTCGCTTTTTCGAGCCCAGAGTATCCACTGATTTGGGCGTTCGTTATTTACTAGACTATGAGCCCAGACTTTGGCGGGGCCGCAATGAAAGCTTCAATCATAACCTAAGCGATTGGCAGCAGCAAATTGGCCAAGAAGTTAGGATTACCGATTTAGAGCAGCTCATCTATCAAACCCCAGTAGAGACCATTTATAAGTATGGCCGAGACCGCAGGAGTTTGGAGCTAGCCGCTGCGGGCAACTCTGTTTTGCAAGCTTGGCAAAAGGACCGACAGCTCAAAAAAGAGATGGCCGACTACCTTTGCTTTGCCAAAGAGGCCGCCTTACATACGGGACAAAAAACCTATAGCTGGGACCTAGAGGAGAAAGAGCGCAAAAAGCAAACTCGCCTATTGACTACTGGCGAAGAGGCGGCAGATAATGCTCGTCTAGACTTTATTCGTCAGCGCTATGGCTTTCAGCTTGTTCGTTTGGCCTTTTATACCTTAGGACCAAAAAGCTGCGCCGAATACTTTGATCGTTATTTTGCCCAAGGACCAAAAAACTACATCTACTACCGCGCCCTAGAATATAAGGCCGGAGGCGAAGAGGGGGCCAAGGCCAGCCATGGCTTTGCGGCTGTTTTTACGCATTGTGCCGACCGCCGGGCCTCTAGTCTCAACAGCTTTGCGCAAAAGCTGGCCGCCAATTGGGAGGAAGGCTTGGCCCTTTGCGAAAGCGAAGAAGAAAAAGCGGCCTTTTATAGCATGCGGGCCTTGGTTCATGGGGGTAATATTAGCAAAGAGCTAGAGCGTGTACTCAAGATCAACCCCAACAGTCCCTTAGCCGAGCTGCTTTTGGCCCGTCTATTTGAGCATCTGGAGGGCAAAGCCTTTAAGTATGGCTACAATGAATACAAGAACTACCCAGAAATGCAGGCCCAGCACCGCCAAGAGCTAGCGAGCTTAGAAAAGCAATTGGCGCAGCAATTGGCCCAACCCAACTTAGACCGTCCACAGCTTTGGCAATTGGCCATGGCCTATGTACAGCTCTTTGGGGGCAACTTTGATGAGGCCATGCGTTTGACCAGCAAAGAAAACTATAGCGACCAAATGCAAGCCGAGGCTGCCCGCATTCATTTTGTGGCCCAACTGGCTAGTTTGGAAACCTTAGACATGGGCGCTGCTGCGCAGCTCTGGAAAGAACTAGAGCGCAACCCCTTCTTTAAGGACCAATATCAGTTGAAGCAATTTACCCAAGAAGTCTTTGCTGGAAAATTCTACAAACAAGGCGATTATGCTCGGGCCTTTTTGGTGCAAAACCCTTTGCGAGCCGCCAAGGACCAGCTCAGTGCGCCTTTGCTCCGCAGCTTTGAGCAGTTTGTGAACAAGGCCCGTTGGTCCAACTACTTTGACAACTACTTGCTAGAAAAGCGCATTGGGGAAAATGCTGTAGACCAGATTAAGGAGATGCGTGGCGTTTATCATTTGCAGCGCTTTGAATTGGACAAGGCCATTTCGGCCCTGAGTAGTTGTAGTAAAGCCTTTCAGGCCAGCAGCCCTAGCTTTAACTCTAGTTACTTGGATAAGTCTATTTTTAGCAGCAAGATAAATCCTGCGGCCTACTATTTTGATATTGAGCAGCAGAACATCTATCGGATGTATGAGGACCATGCTTTTTTAGCTCAGGACTACAATTTGCTCAGCTTTGCAAAGACGCTCAAAAAGCTGAAGGAAAAAGCCGAGAGCGACATTCCTCAGCGGGGAGAGTATGCCTATATTTTGGCCCAGGCCCTCTACAATATTGGTCCAGCGGGCTGGCATCGTCCGGCCATTTATTACAGTAGTGATAATGGGGGGCATTCGGCCTGGTACGACTTCGGCAAAGAGGAGAAGCTAGCCAAAAGCTTTGCGGGAGCGAGTTGGGAGCGGCAGCGTTATTATAATCCCGACCTAGCCATTAAGTATGTAGAAATTGGCTTAAAGGCGGCGGACATCAATGACGAACTTGCGGCCCAATTGAATTATTTGGGCGCGCAGATAGAGCTTAGTCGTCCGCATATTTTGGGGCATTATTGGGACTGGGAAGATAATGTCAAGAAAAGCAAACACAAAAACTACCTCAAGGCCCTTAAACAGTATAAGGGGACCAACTTTGAGCGAGAAGTTTTGAATGAATGCTATTATTATAGAGCACTTTAAGTAATTAGCGGGCTGGCTTCAGTATTGAAGCCAGCCCGCTTTTCATTTGCGTTCTACAGGGCCGCAGGCCCGCAGGCAATAGCCAAATTTAAACGCACTCACTTAAAGCAGCGCGATTAAATCTGGCTGAGGGATGGTAGGGGGTGGCCGAAGGCCAGACCAAGCTTTTGAGCGTAGCGAAAAAGCGCAGGGCCGAGCAGACCTGCGAGCCCCCGCACAGCCCGACCCAAGGCCGAAGGCCGCAGGGGCAGCCCCAAAAAAGCAAGTCGCATAGTTTAGAAAAAAATAAAATTCCTTTTTTCTGCCTGAAATGCCTACATTGAATAACAAACAAATGATCCCCTTAAAACAAGATTGATGATGTCTAAAACTCTGCGCCTAGGTTTTATTATGGGAGGTGGCGTCTCTCTGGGCAGTTTTTCTTCGGCTGCGCTCTGCGAATCGATTAAGCAGCTATTAGTTTATGCGGAATATGAGGATACTGCTGGGCAAAAGCGGCCTTATGCGCGCATTGAAATTGATGTACTCACGGGCTCTAGTGCGGGGGCCATTAGTTTGGGAATTATGCTTAGGGGGCTGGCCAGCCCTAGAGATCAATATCAGTTTTTGGGCTATAACTCCTACCCTCATTTTAGGCAAGAATTGCAGCAAGAACTGCTGGGTCAATTTGGGGAGGCCGCCTATAAAATGATGGGCGAGCAGCCTGAAAAGTTTGAGGATTTACTGGCCATTCAGGGCGTTCAGAAGCTACAAGAGCACATCTGGGCCAAGGAGGTCAACTTAGGCGAACTCTTGGCTCAGAACAAAGAAAAAGTAAAGACGCAGGCTGGTTTATTGGACCGCAGTTATATAGATGAAATGGGGCATCGCTACTTTGGTTTTCCGCAGCAGCAGCCCGTAGTCAGTCAGCGGCGGCTGTTGGCCCCAAGGGTTCTTTTTGCCTGTACCCTAAGTAATTTGCAGGCCCTCAACTTGCAAGGCAGTCAAAAGGGATCGCCTTTTGGCTCGGCCCTCAATGATGCCGAAGTCTATAAATCTCATGCAGAACTGCGTTGTTTTGACCTCAACTTTGGGGAGGTCAAAGAGGAGTTTTTCCACCACTACCCTATTCCCTGGCGGCAATTTCATTTGGGGCCAGCCTACTGCTATGAAAACAAGGGGCAACAAAAAGAAATGGGCAGTTTGCTCAATATGGCCTATTGGCAAGAGCTCTCGGCTAGTTGTATTGCCTCGGCGGCTTTTCCCTTGGCTTTTGAGCCTGTTCGCCTTCGTCGGTATCGGCATGAATTGCAGGACCGCTGGCCGGAAGCCTTGGCGGCAGAAGACAGCCATATTTTTACCTATGTAGATGGTGGAATGTTTAATAATGAGCCGATTCGAGAGGCCATGCGGCTGGGCAGTTATTTGGACCAGCTGCATAAGGGCGGGCCAGATTACGACCGCTTGATGCTTTTTGTCGATCCTATTGTAGGCGAAATTAAGGAGGATTTTCAGGAGGGCTCTACTCAGGTATTGGGGCTGCAGCGTTCTTGGTTGACTGGTCGAGCCAAATGGGGCGCGCGTTCGCCTTTGGCCCGAATTGGCGACAAATTGCCCAAGTTAGTCTCGGCCCTTTTGCATGAATCTCAGCAGGGAGAATGGCGAAAAATCAAGGCGGTGGTGGATCGTTTTGAGGAGCGCAAAAAGCTCCGACAGTATCAAAAACTACAGTATTCGGGCAAGCAGCTTCCGCCTCAAGAGCGGCAGGTCTTGCGGCAGTTTATAGAAGAAGAATTGGCCCAATTGCGTCAGGGGCTCTACCTGCCGCCGGCCTATTTGCAACTGAGCCAAGAGCTCAGCCGAATTCTAAGTGAGGAGCAAGCCTTTTTTGCCGATAAATTGCCCTGGCAAGATGCGCAGGCGCTTTGGGACAGCCTTTATGCCTATGTAGAGGAGCAAAAAATCAAGGCGGAAGAACAGGCCGCTTGGGACCTTGCGCTAAGCTTTTTGGGCCTAGATTTAGGGCTGGGCTTGCTGGCCAAAGAACAAAAGGCCAAAATTGTGGGCATTGCCCCCTTTGACTTTTACCACTCGGAAAAAGAGCCCTATGGCCTGCTTCAGCTGCCCGGTTTGGGCCTTTCGGGTTTTGCGGGCTTTGCCTCGGAGGCGGCTAGTCGCTATGAGGCCCGTTATGCGGCCTACTGCAGCTTTAGAATTTTGAGAGAACTGGGCTATAGCAGCGCCCCCGCGGATCTGATGCAGCGGCCGCCAGCCTTCTCTTTAGCACAATTTGACCAGCCCTTGCTCAATGGGGTTCGAGAGGCCTTGCTGCAGCGTTTTTCGCAGCTGGTGCCTTCAGAATATAAGCGGGCGCTGCCTTTTTTAGAGGGCTTTTTATCGGATAGTTTGGATCGTTTTATTGAGCAGAATATTGGTCCAAAACGCAAGTGCATCCATATCGAGTTGCGCCTACATTTGGCCAAGGATACCTACTGTTTGCGGGGCTATGATGAGGAGGGGCAGTTTAAGAAAAACCAGCTCAATCCTAAAAACTGGGCTGGCCGAGAATATATCATCACTAAGGTCGACTACTACCCGGAGCTTCAGACTTGGTCGGGCCCCAATTTAGGTCCCGATAATCGCCTTTGGCTAGACCGCATTCGTCTCTTTAATGAGCAAGAATTTATGCCCTTGCCCTTGCCCGAAATTCCCGAGGGGCATCCGGCCTATCTGCGGGCCTATCCCGTTTTTGAGCTAGATTTGCGCACAGAAACTGAAATTGGCGTTGGCCGAGCCATTAGCGCCGAGGAATGGCAACTCTTGCCCGATCCCAAAAGTCTAGATACTCCAGAATATTAGGATCTTTTTTTGGGGCTGCCCCGCCCTGCGGGCGGGTCGGGCTGTGTCAGGGCTCGCAGGTCTGCTCGGCCCTTCGCAAAAAATGCTGCGCATTTTTGCTCGGTCTGGCCTTCGGCCCCCCTTATCCATCCCTCAGCCGAGGCGCTACGCGCCTTTGCGGCGGCTTTGCCGCCTTGCAGAACGCAAAAGCGCCCGTTCATTAAAGAACGGGCGCTTTTTTTTCTAATACTGAATAGCCGTATAAGGCAAGAGCTCTTTTAGGGCTTGAATATCTTCTAGGGGAATTTCGGTATTATTGAGATAAAGGCCAGAAAGCTGCGGCATATTGCCTAGGCAGCTTGGCAATTCTTTAATGGGATTGCCCTGTAACTCGAGCAGGCGCAAATTGACCAATTGGTCGAGATTATTGGGAATGGTTTCTATTTTATTCTTTTGCAGAGAGAGCGTTTGCAGGGCGCTTAATTGGGCCAAATCTGCAGAAAAGGCCACAATGGCATTTTCCTCTAGATTAAGATTTTTCAAGCTCTTCAGTGTTTCAATATTTTTGGGCAGCTCTTCGAGCAGGCCCTTTTTGAGAGAAAGCCTTTGGAGATTGGGGAGTTGGGCCTGAGAAAAATCGAGGGTTTTAAATTGGCCCTCATCTAGCTCTAGTTCTTCTAGTTCGCCCAGGCGCAAAAAGAAAGAAGGCAAGTTGGCCCCTCTAGACTGACTGAGGTACAAGCGTTTTAGTTTAGGCACCTCGAAGCGTTCTTTTTCTGAGAGCTTTTCAAAATTGCAGCCCTCCCAATGTAGTTCTTCTAGGGCGGGCAGATAACAGGCCCATTCGGCTACAAAAACGGGGTGTAAAGCTTGGCAATAGCCCAAATTGAGATGCGTAATTTTTTCATTTCGGTAGAGGTCCATAGGGATTTGGTAAAGCGGATTGCCGGCCAAATCTAGATAATAGAGGGACTGTAGTTGGCCCATACTTTTGGGCAGCCGTTGGATACTATTATAGCCTAGCTGGAGCTCCTCTAATTTTTCTAATTGGCCCAGGGTTTCGGGCAAACGTTTAATTTGGTTATCTCTAAGGTCCAGCACTCTAAGTTTAGTCAATTTGCCCAAATACTTAGAAATATCTTTGATGCTATTGTAGCGCAGGCGCAGCTCTTCTAAGTTGGCGAGTTTGCCTACAATTTTTGGAATATCTGTCAGTTGATTTTTCTCCAACTGCAAGAGCTGCAAATTTTCGAGTTTGGCCACCGAGGCGGGCAACTTATGAAGATTATTATTTTGCAGATATAGGCGTTGGAGTTTATAGAGCTTACTAATTTCTTTGGGCAGATCGGTAATTCCCTGAGAGCGAAGATCTAATATATAGACAAACTCGGGGTTGGCTAGGGCCTCATCTAGATTGCGGTAAATTTGTGTTTGCTCCAGCTCTTTATCAGATAATAAATATTGTTGTGCGAAGCTGGGAAGGGCCAAAAGTAGCAGGCCCAAACAAAGACCAATAGTTTGATTCATAAAATCCTGATTAGCATTTTTTTTAATGGAAGCGACTTCCTAAAGCAGTAGGTACTAAAAAGGGGAAGGTAGGGACATGGAGCACTTAAAAGAAAGTCTTTTTTTAGGAAAAGACAAGAAGAAGACCAATAGTTTTTAAGGAAATCTAAAGGTAGTGAAGAATTTGTTAAGTGCTATGGGGGTCCTAGAGGGCCGTCAGGCCCGCAGGCCTAGCGATGTGCAGCAGTGGCCCGCAGGGCCAGACCGAGGCAGCTTTGCTGCCGCAGGGCCGAGCGAACAGCGAGCTGCGCAACGTAGCGCCGACGAGCGAAGCGAGGCGGAGGCCCCAAAAATTTCTAAAAAAAACCTAAAAGGCGGCTTGATTTGGTCCTTTAAGAGAAAAAAATTAGCTTTCGGGATTGCATTTTTAAAACACATCATGATGAAACGATACCAAGATATTCCCGCTGCGCTTTTTCAATTGAATCGGCAGCGATTTATGCAAAAAATGAAGCCCAACAGCATTGCGATTTTCCATGCGGCAGACCTATTGCCACGTAATGGGGACTGTTTTTTTCCTTTTCGGCAAGACAGCGACCTTTTTTATCTTTCTGGTTTAGATCAGGAGGAGGTCGTCTTGGTACTTTACCCCAATTGCCCCAAAGGGAAAGCATTTGAGGAGGTAATTTTTACGAAAAAGACCAGTGAATATATTAAAATTTGGGAAGGTTATAAATACAGCAAAGAGGATGCGGCCCAGACCTCTGGGGTATCTACGGTGGCTTGGTTAGAGAGTATGCCGGCCATGCTCAATGAGATGATTTTGTTGGCCGATACGATTTATGTTAATGGCAATGAGAATGATCGGGCCGCTTCGGAGGTGCCTAACCGCAACCAGCGCAAGGCCTTGGAATTGAAGCATCAGTATTCGGGGCATGAGTTTTTGCGTGCTCAGCCTATTTTGAAGGAACTGCGGATGCAGAAAACGGAGGAAGAGGTTAAATTGATGCGGGCGGCTTGTGAAATTACAAATCGGGCCTTTCGCAGAGTATTGCAAACGACTCGTCCGGGCCTAAAAGAGTATGAAGTAGAGGCCGAGATCATGCATGAATTTATTCGCTCTGGGGCTTCTGGGCATACTTATTCGCCTATTATTGCTTCGGGGCCAGCGGCTTGTATTTTGCATTATAATGACAACAATGCCATTTTGCAGGATGGCGATTTGATGTTGATGGATTTTGGGGCGGAATATGGCAATTATGCGGCTGATTTATCGCGTACGATTCCGGTAAATGGTCGGTTTACAGAGCGCCAGAAGGCGGTTTATGAGGCGGTTTTGCGGGTAAAAAATGAGGCACAGCAATTGCTTCGTCCGGGCAACAACTTGACCGATTACCATCAGGAAGTGGGGCATATTATGGAGCTAGAGCTCATTGGTTTGGGTTTGATTAGCCAAGAAGAAGTGGCCCAGCAAAACCCGGCCATGCCTGCTTATAAGAAATATTTTATGCATGGCACCTCGCATCACATTGGCTTGGATGTGCATGATTTGGCCAACCGCTATGTTGAATTTAAGGAGGGGATGGTCTTTACTTGCGAGCCCGG
The DNA here is from genome assembly GCF_027594745.1 of Saprospira grandis. Classification (NCBI taxonomy): domain Bacteria; kingdom Pseudomonadati; phylum Bacteroidota; class Saprospiria; order Saprospirales; family Saprospiraceae; genus Saprospira; species Saprospira grandis. The sequence continues at coordinate 224,501 of NZ_CP110854.1, forward strand.
TATTTATATCCCTGAAGAGGGCTTGGGCGTGCGCATTGAGGATGATTTGCTCATCACGGCAAATGGGGTGGATAACCTCATGGGGCAAATTCCGATTGAGGTGGAAGAAATCGAAAGCTTGATGAATGCTTAAGCTTTTGCGCTGAATAGAGAAAGCCCGCTACAATTAAGTAGTGGGCTTTGTTGGTTTTGGGGGCTCCTCCTCGCTCCGCTCGTCGGCGCTACGGTTACTCCCTTTGGTCGTCGAACTGCGGACTAAAGTCCTTGTTGTCAGGGCTCGCTATTACTTGCTTCGCTGCGTCGGCTCCCGTTGGTCGGCTCGCTCGGCCCTGCGGCCTAACGGCCTTGGTCTGCGGCTTCGCCGCCCCCTTTCGCATCGCTAGGCTTGCGGCCCTTCAGGCCTGTAGTAGTTTATTTTTTTGACTGAATATATTTTTCAGCAAATTCATATATAGATGCCTTTGTATATCGGCTATTAGAAATAAAATTAGTTCGCCATAGTTCTATATCCTCTTTAAGAGATTCAAAATTTAACTCTAAGAAATCTTCTAACTCCCTTCTGCTTATTTCAGAATAATAGATTAAGGCTTCCTCTGTATCTTTTACCACAGGGATTTCAACTCTAATTCTAGTCAAATCATTGAAATCTCTAAAGCACCTTGCTGAAGCCTTTATTATTTTTTTATACGCGTAATATTCTGTATTAGCATGTCCTGCTCTAAATACAAGACTCCTTTTTTCATAACTAGATTTTTCTCGATCAAAGAGCGCCCAATTCTGGCTACATCTATTAAAGAACTCGTACTTTGAGAGGTCTAAGCTTTTAATATGCTTGTTAAATAAGTAATCTAATGTTATTGTTACATTTCCCATAGAGTCGAAATCTAGAATTTCAACGTTTAAATTTTTCATTGAAACTCTGTTTTTTGCAGCTTCGCTATACCCTTTATTAGTGATGATAAGACCAAAATTAGCCTTAACATCCTCTATCATCCCCAAGAATGATTCAACGATTTTCACATCTATTCTTTTAGAGAAATACTTGCAATCAACTACCCCCAAAATTTTTTCTCCGCCAAGGTTTCCTCTAATTGAAATATCAATTTGTCTATCAACTCTACTATATTTCCCAAAAATTCTATCGTCAAAAAAGAAGTCACAGTTTTTATACACCAGACTCAACTCTTGATGAATTTTCTCTTCATATAGCTTCCATAGCTTCGCACTCATTTTCTTTATGTTTGTTGTTCTAAAATTATCTATAAAAAAGCGCCTTCTGAACAGAAGGCGCTTTTTAGATGGCATCAAGGAAAGCTTAATCAACAAAAGCTTTTAATCCCCGCAAGCCCATATCCACTACAGATTCTGGATTATTGGGTCCTACATCCCATTTTCCATTGCCATTGAGGTCTTCCCACTCAAAGCTTTTGTTGGTCGACAGGCTCATATTGATTTCAATATCTTCGGTTTCATTGCCTGTAATGCTCAGGATTTGGTCCAATTGGCCAGTGACAATGCAGCTACCGGCCGGAATAGGCGAGCTGGCCGCCAAAGGATTGGGCACGGTGGTCCCTGCGGCCTGACCAGAAGTTAAATTAAAGGGCGTTTCAAAGGCCCAAAATCCCTGCAACTTATTGGCATTAACGGCCAAAGATTGTTGGTCCACCACCACCGTATCGATATAGGTATTATAGCCCACAAAGCTAGCCAAACGGCCAGTAAACGCCTGATTGTTATAATAGAAGGCTACCCCATAGTTTTGGTAGGCCAAAGAAAGGCGGATCCACTCATAGTCGCCCAGAGGAAATTGAGAAATAGGGACCTCCAAAAAAATATCACCAGAAGAAGTAGCTTTCCGCTGCGAGAAATCAATAGCTTGATCGCCGCCAGTAGTCACTTCTGGAGCATGATACAAAACTGCCCCATCGCCCAATTGGGTATAAGCCGAGGGAGCCAGCTCTAAATAATGGGCCGTAATTTCGTAAAAATCGGGATCTTGGCCCGCATGCCCTGCGGGCATGGCTGCAGGCTGCCCCAAATTATCTAGCCGCTCTTGGCTAGGATCTACCGAAATGCGGAAAATGACTTTGGCCTCTTCTGTTTGAGGATCGGGCGTTTCTTTTTTGCAGGCCCAAAGCAAGGGCAAAGCAGCAAATAACAAGATAAATTTGTTCATTAGCAGTTTAGTTTAAAGCATAAAGAATGGTCCAAATGGCCCAGCGCTGCGCAGGACCTTTTTTCGGTGGGTTAAAACCCACCGCAACAATGGCATCGCTCTGCGATAATTCATAAAATGAGGGTTGAAACCCTCATAGATTTAAGCCGCGCAGCATAGCGGCGGCCGACCTAGCCGAAGGCTAGCCGGCCGCGGGCCCCAAATCCTCATTATCCTAGCCCTTATATTTGGCCAAAGTAAAGCCAAAAGTGGAGCCCACGCCTAGGCGGCTGCGCACATTTATCGTCTGTTGATGCGCCTCCACAATATGCTTAACGATAGAAAGGCCCAGACCAGTGCCCCCCTCATGTCGAGAGCGGCCTTTGTCTACCCGATAAAAGCGCTCAAAAAGGCGGGGCAGATGCTCTTGGGCAATGCCCTTGCCCGTATCGGAAATCTCGATCAGGACATTTTGGTCCAAATCGTAAAAACCAATGAGGGTATGGCCTTTTGGGCGGCCATATTTGATCGAATTGGAGACCAAATTGACCAAAACCTGCCGAATCATCTCGCGGTCGGCTTGTACAATATAAGGTTTTTTGGCCGTGTCCTTGAAGCGCAAATCAATCTGCTTTTTCTCTGCGCTAATCTCCATGCTTTCCACCACCTCTTGGGCCAACTCCTGAATATCAAAAGGCTGCATTTCTAGCTCTACCGCACTAGACTCAAATTTAGAAATCTGATTGAGCTCTTGGACAATCTCTGCAATGCGCTCTACATTATCAATGGCCCGTTGTAAATACTTATCTCGGATCATTTCATCCTCCAAACCGCCATCGGCTAAGGTATACAAATAGCCCTGCATATTAAAGATAGGCGTTTTGAGTTCATGCGAAACATTATCAATAAACTCTCGGCGGTACTGCTCCATTTTTTTGAGGTAGCGAATCTCTTGGGTCCAGTCTTTGGCCCATTCGGTCACCTCTTTTTCTACTCGGTCAATAATATGATTGCGCATATCAATATTGAGCGGCTTGCTTGATTTAGGGGCCTTTAGGCTGTGAATCGACTTATAAATCAGCTTCACTTTGTTGTAGATAAACTTGCGCAAAGCCCGATGGCTAGCATAGTATCCTGTGCCCAAAAAGATCAGGAAGGCGGGCAAAAGTGCCCACCAACTAAGTAAGCTAGGCAGTAATAACTTGAGCGTAATCAAGCCAATTAAGGCCGGCAAACTGGCTTGTAGGGCCGTAAGAAAGGCCAATAATTGGGGCGTAGGATTTTTAGGCGCCAAAAATAACATAGGGTCAAAATTTAACAAAAGGCAAAAAAAGAGGAGAGTCAGCTAAGTACTCTCCTCTTTATTATTTCTTCAAAAATTAAAACTCAAACTTATAACCAATCCCCTTAATGGTCTTGATATAATACTCGCCAATCTTCTCTCGAATTTTGCGAATGTGCACGTCAATTGTTCGGTTACCAACAATGACATCATTGCCCCAAACATTCTTGAAAATCTCTTCGCGAGCAAAGACTTTTCCGGGTTTAGAGGCCAACAAACAGAGCAGTTCAAACTCTTTTTTGGCCAAGGCAATTTCTTCTTCTCCTCGAATCACCAAAACTCTTTCCTTATCAATAACGAGGTCCGCCACCCGAATTTGGTCCCCTTCTTCTTGCGGGCTATTATTATAGCGTCGCAAAAGGGCCGCAATTCGGCTGATGAGCACTCTAGGGCGAATCGGTTTGGTGATGTAGTCATCGCCTCCCACTTCAAAACCCACAATCTGCGAGTAATCCTCGCTTCGGGCCGTGAGAAAAGCAATAATGGTGTGTTCAAATTCGGGCTGGCTACGCAATTCTCGGCAAACCTCTACCCCGTCTAGCTCAGGCATCATAATATCGAGCAAAATAAGGTGAGGTTGTACTTCCTTGGCCTTTTTTCTACGGCTTCCATGCCGTTTCTGGCCGTACTCACCTGATAGCCTTCTTTGATGAGGTTGTAGGTAACGAACTCCAAAATATCGGGCTCATCATCTGCAATTAGAATTTTGTAGTCCTTTTGGTCTTTCATAACAGGCAGCTTTGTTTTGCGCAAAGTTAAGCTTTTTTAGAGAAAAGCAGGGCGACTATTCGGGCTTGTCTATAGACATTTTCTATTAAGAAATCGTAAACATTGAGATTAACGCTGTCTGAGCCGCCAATGTTTGGGGTAATAGTTATTCATTCTCCCCCCTGCCAAGCCTTTGGCCCAGCCTAAGGGCAAGCCCTGATAATGGAGTTGAAACCAAGCTTTGGGCATATTTTCTAAGGATAAAACTTCTCCTCTTAGGTAATTTAAGGCCGCTTCTTTTTCTAACTCTATGCTCGGAAAAGCAGACTTGGCCCAAGCCAAACTTTGTCCACTACTCGCCAATGGCCGATATTTTGGGCCTTTTTGCTCCAATAAGTTGGCCCCCGCCTGCAAAAGATATAAGGATTGGGCCAATTGCTCGCCCAGTTTTTTATGCGCTTTGGGAAAGGCTAAAATTTCTTCTCCTCTCGACCAAAAGTCTAGGCCCCAAGCCACATCCAGTTTTTTGGCCCAATCATCCAGCTCCTTAACGGCCTTAAAGGCTGGCTTTTTAGGCGCTTTGAGCTTTTTGGCTCGCCCCGCTTTTCTCCGAATGACCGACAAAAAGAAGCCTTCTCCAGAAACCCGACCTGGATAGGCCCGATAGCCCAAATTGCTTTCGATAAAACCCCAGTTTTCATCTAGCGCCAAACGCAATAGCTCCAAATCTTCCCGCTCGGCCAAAAGCCGCTCGATTTGCTCCTCATTTTCATGTCGGTTAAAGGTGCAAGTGCTATACACCAAAACCCCTTCCGGCGCCAAACAGCCAATAATTTGGTCCAAAATCTCATTTTGTCGACTCGCACAATGCTGCATATTGGCCAAAGACCACTCGCCTCGACTAGCCGGCAATTTTCTAAACATCCCCTCTCCAGAACAGGGCGCATCCACCAAAATAAAGTCAAAACAATGCTTTAGGTCCTTAAAATCAGCTGGGCGATTACAAGAAATCCAAACATTTGGCCGGCCCCATTTCTGTAGGTTTTCGGCCAAAATATGGGCTCTAGATTTTACCACCTCATTGGCCAATAATAAGGCATCAGCAGGCAGTTGAGCGGCCAATAAAGTCGTTTTTCCACCCGGCGCTGCCGATAAATCTAGGGCCGCCAGATTTTCTTTTTGCGGCAAATGCTGCCGAATCACCTGCGCCAACAGCATCGAAGAGGCCTCTTGCACATAATAGGCTCCCGCATGCCAAAGCGGATCTAGGGCAAAATTTGGCCGCTCCAACAAATAATAGGCATCGGCAGACCAAGGCAGGGGCTGCAACTGCTCGGCCCAAGGCAAATTGGTCCTTTTATACGGGTTTTGCCGCAGAGAAAGCGGCTTTTCCTCGGCTTCTAGCCCCGCCTGCAAATTGGCCCAATCCGCCGCAGGCAATTGCTCCTGCATCAACTGACAAAAGTCCTCTGGTAACTGCATTTCTTTTTTTTTGCAAAAAAAGCCCTTTTTTAAGGGGATCCCTAATTTTATTTATTTTTTTTGGGGCTTGCCCGCCCTGCGGGCGGGCCGGGCTGTGTCGCAGCTCGCTGTTCGCTCGGCCCTGCGCCGCCTTCGGCGGCTGGGTCTGGCCTGACGGCCACTGCTTTCCATCCCTAAGCCTGCGGCGGCTTCGCCGCCTGCACGACCAAAATCAGCATTATGAAAAAAACAATCTTCTTTCTTCTCCTTTCTATGAGTTTTTGGGCCTGCCAAACCGCAAGCGAAGAGCAGCCGGTCCAAACAGAAACGCAAGAACAAACTAAGGATCAGGCCGCAACGCCAAAAGCTACTGTTTCTGGAAAACTGGCTTATCCGGGGCATTTGCCCAAGGACCTCACCATTGTGGCCCGCAATATTGGAACAGGCGCCATGATGACCACTAGAGAATTTGACCGCTCTACCCTAGAGTATGAACTAAAATTGCCCGCAGGCCAATATGAAATTTTTTCGCTCACTCAAAGTCGCCCCGGCCAAAAGGCCTATTACTCAGAATATATGCTTTGCGGAGAAGGACCAAATTGCAAGTCGCATCGGCCAGTTATTCTAAATTTGGAAGCTGGCAAAAACTACCCACATATCTCCCCCTCCGATTGGGCCGCCTTTGACAAAAAATAGCGGGATGTTAATGACTGCCCAGCCTTCCCCGCCCCGCCCGGCGCCTATCGGCTGAGGGATGGTAGGGGGGCGGCGAAGCTGCAGACCCAAGTTTTTGAGCGCAGCGAAAAAACTGCAGGGCCGAGCGAACAGCGAGCCCCGCACAGCCCGACCCAGCCGAAGGCTGGGGCAGCCCCAAAAAATCAATAAACTACTACTTATGAGTTTTCTAAACTACTTATCTGAAATTAAGACCTTCATTTTTGATGTAGATGGCGTTTTTACGAATGGCGAACTGCTGGTGCAAGAAGATGGCCGTTTGCTGCGCAGCATGAACGTTAAAGATGGTTTTGCCTTTAAGCTGGCCCTAGAAAAAGGCTATGAGATTTTTATCATTACGGGCGGCCGTTCTGAGGGCGTTTGGCGCCGTTTTGAGGGTTTGGGCCTGCCTGCTGGCAATTATTTTGCGGGGCAGCACGACAAACTTTCTTGTATGCGAGAGCTGATTGAGGCCGAGCGCATCAATTTGGACCACTGTTTATATATGGGCGATGATTTGCCAGATTATGCGCCTATGCGCTTGGTGGCTTTGGCTTGCTGCCCAGCCGATGCCGTGCCTGAAATTCAGGCCGTTAGCCAATATGTTTCGCCTAAAAAAGGGGGCTTGGGTGCTGTGCGTGACGTCATTGAGCGAGTCTTAAAAGTGCAGGACCAATGGCCGCAGGAAAAAATTACGGAGCTCTAATAGGCGCTTTTTTTCGCCTGATTCGCTGGCCCAATCTACTCTTGTTATGGATTGGGCAAGCTTTGTTTTACCTCCTACTTTTGCGCCCCTTAGGCGAAGAAAATTGGTCCATTTATCTACTTTATGCTTTGGCAACAGTTAGTTTGGCCGCTGCAGGCTACCTCATCAACGACTATTATGATTTGGAGATAGATCGTTTGAATGAGCGGAAAGGGCCATTGGGCCAAGAAATTTCTATTTTTTGGGGCTTTGTTCATTATGCTTGGCTACAGCTCTTGCCCTTAAGTTTGGCCGCTATTTATTCTCCAAGCTTTCTTTTGCCCATTTTGCTGGGCATTAGTTTTTTGCTTTGGGCCTATTCTGCTCATCTTAAGGCTTGGCCTTTGCTAGGAAATTTATTGGTGGCGGCTTTAGTCTTGGCGAGTTTGGGCCTCTATTACCTAGAAGCCCTACCCTATTTGCGAGAAAACCGCTGGGCCAAAACCTTTTTTGAGGCCTATTTGGTATTTGCCTTTGGCAGCAATTTGGTCCGAGAAATAGCCAAAGACCGAGAAGATCTAGCAGGCGACCAAGCCAAAGGGACCTTTACCTTAGCCTATTACCTGCCTAGCTGGGCCCTTAAAAGTTTGCTCTTTTTTCTTCTTTTGGGCAGTTTGGGTACAGGAGTGGGTTTAGTTTGGCCTTATTTCGGTTTATTTTCAGGCTATTTTTGGGGTCATTTTTTGTTGCTAGCTGCGCTTTTATTTTTGCTTATTTTTGTCTTAATCCGAGCAAAAACTAAAAAAGATTGGCGCCAACTCAGTCTGTTACTCAAAATATATATGGCCTTAGGCTTAGCGGCCTTGGCTTGGTTGCCATAAAAAAAGAGCCCCTGAAAATTCAGGGGCTCTTTTGCGAAAAAGCAGGTTAAAACCTAATCTTCCTCGGCTAGGCGGCGTTGTTTTTCACTATCTAGCTGAAGTACACGCTCTTTTAAATCTTCTAGGCTAATATCCTTAGCCGCAGCCAAATCTTCTTCTGTTGGATGAACATGAGACCAGTTTAGGCCACGCTCGATACGATAGATTTGCATAGGCGTAATGGCAAAAGCCTCGGCCAACTCTCTCTTTTTGAGTTTGCTGCGTTTAGAAGCACTTTTGAGCAAGCGCACCTTAGCGGGGCTCATGCGGTAGTGACGTTCTTTGCGGCTACGGGTATCCTTATAATTAGGACTATTTTGCATGTACTCTCTCCATTCGTCATGGTTGAGCCACTTAATATTGGTCCATTTATTATTTGAACGGTCATAATCTACATGCACCGCATGATTAAACTCATCAGAGGGCTTTTCGCAGAAATGAGTAGCGATAAAGATATGTAGGGCTAACTCACCATAGGTTTTATCCGCCAAGCGAATATGCAAACGACGGAAACCACGATGATCTACAGAACCTTTCAATAAACGCTCACCAGTGGTGCGTTTATGATAGCTCTTAATGCGGCCCATATTAGAGATATAGTATTCGAAATGTAGAGTTGGGCGACCAAAATCTACTTTTTGCCAAACTTCACTGGGAAGTGTGGTCACTTTTTGACTTGCATCCATTGGACAAGGAGATTTTAAGTAAAAAAATAAGTTGTCTGAGTTAGGCACTCATTAAAGATACAAAACTTTGCTGTTCTGTAATTATCTTGGCTTAAAGATAAGGCATCTTTATTGCCTAAACAAGCATTTACTAATTTTTTTTAGTTTTTCACCTACTTTATATCTCTGATAACAGCTATTTCCCCATTTTTCTAATAAGTTTTGGTCATTCGGCTAGGGACGACAAGGATATAGTCTGCTTTTTTGTAGTGTTCTCGGTCCAATTTCGAGATATCTTCTTGTTCTACGGTAGTAATTACGGCCAGTTTAATTTCGGGTTTTTCCTCTTTAATATAATAGACGATTCCCTCATGAAAATCGGAGTGGAAGCTCCCGTTGAAGTGTAAGAACAGCTCGCCTTCATTCCAGTTAGAGAGGGTAAAATGGGCCATAGTGGCATCTTTTAGCATTTGGGCATGCGGAAAACTTTCGTCTCCGCCGGCCATATCGAGCATTTTTTGGTAGCAGCCTAGTTCCATATTGGTGGCAATGGGCAGGGGGGCAAAAAAGACCTTAGAATATTCGGGCAGATTATCGAGTTGGTCTAGGCCTTGGCGGCTCACCATAGAGGCATATCGGCGGGGGACATTGGTGCAGGCGAAGCGCAGGCCATTTTCTCTTGCAAACTCGACTAATGGTTTATAATCGGTGCGGTAATTGGGCCAAAGGCGCATTTCTTTTTCAAAATTGGAGCTACTAATGTAGCCAAAAAAGTACTCATTCATAATCACCTGATTATCGGCCTCAAACATTTCGGCCCCCATCACCAGCTCCTCTCCTCTTTGGGCGTAAAGGTCGCGGCTGAGCTCAAGTTGCAACCAGTGGCTAATTGTATTATTATGCAGTTCGCCAAAAAAGACCATATCCTGCTTGCTCAATTGCTTAAGCATTTTTTTGTACTTCAGTTTTTTGCCTTTGCTATCATAAAGTTGATAGGCTTCTTTTTCTTGGGCCATCGTTTGCCCAACAGTTAGGCTAAGTAGGAGTAGCAGACTCCAAAATGTTTTCATAGTTGGTTCTTTTTTATGTGTAAAAATTTAGCTGTTTTTTGGGGCCCGCGGCCGGCTAGCCTTCGGCTAGGGCGGCCGCCGCTATGCTACGCCGCTCGCAGGTCTGCTCGGCCCTGCGTCGCTTTGCTCCTTGGTCTGGCGCTTTGCGCCACGGCTGCGCAGCGCTGGGCCAAAATAACGCTTGGCGACCTACAAGATAGGACAATTCTTTTTGCTAGGAAATTTGGGTAGGGGCCGCCAAATATAGACAAATAAGAGTTCAAAGCCGCCTTGGCCCAAAGTTGCTGGCTGAAAATCGGAATAATTGACATCATAGCTCAGGCCCAGCTCCCAGTTATTTTGATATTGAATACCTAGGCGGGGCTGCCAGCTATCTTGGAAGCGCCAAGAGAGGCCGGTATACAGACTGAGTTCTCGGCCGGGGCGTTGGTCTAGGGCATAAAAAAAGAGCTGGCTGCTGCTCCACTCCCGATAAGGTCCTTGTTGTTGGAACTGAAGCGCTGTTTGGGCCTTCCATTTTTGGCCCCAGCCATAAGCTAATTGGATATAATGCAATTGTCGGATAGGCAGATAGCGGTCTTCTTCTCCTAAAAAGCTCTGCTTGGGTTCATGCAGATGAAAAAGGCCCAGTCCCCATTTCAGCTGCCATTTTTTGCCTTGATAATTTAGGGCCAAGCCAGCGCCCAGATCGCTAAACAAAAAGCTTTGGGCCCTAGCTAAAGCGGGTTCTTGCAGCTGCCAACTAGGGTCAAACTGATCGCCCTGAAACTGCTCATCAAAGCTAGCGACCTTATAATTGAGAAAGCGCTGGCCTGCGCCCAGATAGCCTCCTATATTCAGCGACCAATTTGCGGCTAAAGGCTGTGTTCGGGCCAAGCTCAGGCGCAAGAGCGATTGTCCTAGGCCCAAATCTCCGGCCTGATCGGCTTGGAGATAGAGGCCCCAATGAAAGCCGGCCAAGGCCTCTTTTTGCTCTAATCCCAGGCCCAAACTTTGGTAAGCCACGGGCACTGCCGACCATTGTTCTCGGAGCTGTAGATTGGCTCGGTAGCGGCCATCAAAGGCGCCTGTTTCTGCGGGCGAGGCGGTCCAGAGGCTACGGTCAAATTGGCTAAAATGCAAATCTTGGCCAGAGAGCCAAGGCCCAAGCCCCAAAAAAAATATAAATAGGTAGAACTGTTTCATGCAAAGCCATTTTAAGGAGAACAAGGGTAGAAAAGGGGGCCTTGGCCCAGCGCTGCGGAGGGGTGGCCGAAGGCCAGACCGAAGCCGCCGCAGGCGGCTGAAGGGCCGAGCAGACCTGCGAGCCCCGCAGCATAGCGGCGGCCAGCAGAGCTGGCCGCGGGCCCCAAAATACCTACTAAATATAAGAAAATCCTTGAAAAAAGGCGGATTCTGTCTGGGTCTTGGGGGCAAAAAAAAAGCCCTTGGCGGGGCCAAGAGCGACTATACTTACTTAAGAAACAGAATAATTTTAACGTTGACGGCCTTTGACGGCTTGGCTTGCCCAATGAGCATTCATTTGCCCAAAAGGCTGCTGGCGCTGCTTGCCCTGATCGAGGACCAAGGTAAGGCTTACTGCATGAGGCTGTAGAGCAGGAGCGGCCTGTGCTAGGCTGTTCGTTTTGGTGGTAATTCCTGCTTGAAGAATGCGCTGCTTGTTCATAATATTCAGCTTTTGGGTGAAATAATATTTTGTCTAAAACTTCTTTTGCATAAAATGCTACGGAAGTATAAGGGCTTAAAAGAACTTTTGCTAGTTGACTTGAGTCAAAAGCTGGGCCAGTTGCTTTATTTTTTTAGTGCTGGCCGTCAAGCTCCTTATTATTAGGCATTTAGAAAAAGGTTAAAGAAAGCTCAAAAAAGAAAGCGCCAAATTGACATATAGCCGTTTAATTTGGCTGTCAATTTGGCGCTTGCGTAGACAAAAGCTAAATATATGGAGGGTGTATATTTTGGCGATTGCCTAAGCAAGCGCCGGGGCTTACTTAATTAGCGTGCTTGCTGTTTTTCCAACTGAGGTGAATTTGGCGCATAGCGGGATAGTGGGCAAAGCATGGGCTTTGTCCGGCTAGGGCTGTGGCGGCATCCTGTATAAGGTTGGAAAAATGAAGCATAGTTAATTTTTGGGGGGTGATCCCGATAAATTACGATTGCCAAACTGCGGGGGATGGGATTCAGTTCCAAGCTAGGGAAAAGTTTTTTTTAGCTAAGCGAAAACCTAAAACACAAAAATCTATTTATCAATAACTTCTGAAAAATATTTTTTTTTCAAATAGGCTAAATGAAAACTATGGCCTTCTTATCTCTCCTCTGGAGTTAATCAGGAAAAAGCTAGTCTGCCCCAAGAATAATCCGTACCTTTGGGCCTCAAATTTAACTACAATGGGCTTACAACAAGATATTCGACTATTAGAAATGGAGGACCTACTCGCCTATTTTAAAGCGAAAGGCGCTCCCAAATTTAGAGCTAAACAAGTTTTTGAATGGCTGTGGAAAAAAGGCGCTCACAGCTTTGCCGAAATGACGAACCTCTCTAAAAAATTGCGCGAACAATTAGAGGAGGATTTCTGTATCCGCCCCATTACCCTCGATATGGAGCAGCGCTCCAATGATGGCACCATCAAAAATCGCTTTCGCCTACATGATGGCCACCTCATCGAATCGGTGCTGATTCCCGTCCCTAGCCAAAACCGCTTTACGGTCTGCATTTCTTCTCAGGTGGGTTGTAGCCTGAGCTGTAGTTTCTGCGCTACGGGCAAAATGAAGCGCCTGCGCAATCTAGATGCTCCCGAAATTTATGATCAGGTCCTTTTGGTCAACCGCCAATGCGAAGAAACTTACGGCCACCCCATTACCAATGTGGTTTATATGGGCATGGGCGAACCTCTACTCGCCTATCGGCCCGTCCTCAAAAGTGTGGAGTTGCTGACAGCTCCCTGGGCCTTGGATATGGCCCCTCGCCGCCTCACGATTAGCACGGCGGGCATTGCCAAAATGATCAAACGCCTAGCCGATGATGGCATCCGAACCAATCTGGCCCTCTCCCTGCATGCTGCCGACGATAGTAAGCGAAATGAAATTATGCCTATTAATGAGCAAAATAATCTAGAAACGCTCATCGAGGCCCTGCAATATTTCTATGAGCAGACCAAAGACAGCAAACTGACCTTTGAGTACATCGCTTTCAAGGATTTTAATGATAGCATAGAGGATGCCCAAAAATTGCTGGCCCTCTGCCAACAATTGCCCAAGGTGAAGGTCAATATTATTGAGTATAATCCCGTGGAGGGCGTCACTCTAACCAAAGCCGCTGCCGAAAAAATTGACCGCTTTTCAGAATACCTCAACCGTAGAGGGGTGCCCTGTACCGTCCGCCGCTCTAGAGGAAAAGATATTGATGCCGCCTGCGGCCAATTGGCCAATAAGTAGTTGTTTTTAACTGTATTTTGGGGCCTCCCGCAGCAAGCTGCGGGCGCTACGCTTTGGGGCTCGCAGGTCTGCTCGGCCCTGCGCAGGCTTCGCCTGCTTGGTCTGGCCTGACGGCCACCCCGCCGCATCGCTAGGCCAGTCGCTTCGCTCCTATACTGCCGCATCGGTTACTCCCTTTGGTCATCGAGCTGCTGACTAAAGTCCTTGCTGTGACCAGCTCCTTCTAAAGGCAGTTAGCTATAGGCCCATGGCAAAGCCCATGGACCCAAAAGGATCAAAACTGAAGTTTTGATCCTTTTTTTATGCGCTGTTTAAAATTTTGTGTTTCGCCTTTTTGCTGCTTTCAGACAGCGCTCTAAAGAGGATCTTTGGACAAGCTCCTTCTCTGCCACAACTACTTAGCAAACCCCTGTATATCAACCTTTCAGGCCCTTTAGGGCTGACTCCATTGGATTCGCCTAGGGGCTTGTTCCTAGGTGACTATTGGCCAAATCCTAGCCAGCTAAACGCCCAAATTTTATACAGGCAGACAACATCCTAAACCCTCCTTTTTTTAGGCCCAATTGTTAGGAATAAGTTAATTAAGGGATTCGACGAACTTATTATTTAATAGCCATGAGCTAGCTTTTTGTTAGCTCGACCTAGCCTTTTACTTGCTCGACCTAGCTTTTTACTTGCTCGACCTCTCTTTTTGCTTGCTCGACCTCCCTTTTTACTTGCTCGACCTAGCTTTTTGCTTGCTCGACCTAGCCTTCTACTTGCTCGACCTAGCCTTCTACTTGCTCGAGCTAGCCTTCTACTTGCTCGACCTCCCTTTTTGCTTGCTCGACCTCCCTTTTTGCTTGCTCGACCTCCCTTTTTGCTTGCTCGACCTAACTTTTTACTTGCTCGACCTCCCTTTTTGCTTGCTCGACCTCCCTTTTTACTTGCTCGACCTCCCTTTTTGCTTGCTCGAGCTAGCTTTTTGCTTGCTCGACCTCCCTTTTTACTTGCTTTTCAGGTCCAGCAGGCGGCGAAGCCGCCGCAGGCTGAGGGATGGGCAGCAGTGGCCGCAGGCCAGACCGAGACAGCGAAGCTGGCGAAGGGCCGAGCGAATAGCGAGCTGCGAGACAGCCCGACCCGCCCAATAATTCATGAGGGTTTTAACCCTCATTTTGTATAAGCTCGCAAAGCGATGCCGCTTTGCGCTGGGTTTCAACCCGGCGGAAGGGGCAGCCCCCAAAAAAAGAAAACTTAAAGACTTTAATTTTTCGGATATATCCTGTATAATGAGAGCAGAAAATTAAGGCCTAGAAATAAACATAGCTAGACCAAAGACATTATACATATAACCAAAACATCTCTATCTAATGATGAATAAAAGAACATTTTTGAAACGTTCGGCTACCCTAGCCTTGGGGGCCAGTTTGAGTCCTTTATTTTTGCAATCTTGCCAAGAAGAAGGGCCAAAAAAAGAGGGCGAGCCCCAAAAAGAAGAGGCCACAGGCGGTTTAGCTGAATTTGTATTGCCGGCTTTGCCCTATGCGGCCGATGCCCTTTTGCCCCATATTGATACGGAGACCATGAACATCCATCATGGCAAGCATCATGCGGGTTATGTAAAGAAATTGAATGCGGCTTTGGCGGATAATCCCTTGCAGAAAGAGGCCAATAATTTGGAGGACCTTTTGGGTCGTTTAGAAGACAAAGAGGAGCATACTGCTTTGCGCAACAATGGCGGTGGGCACTACAACCACAGCTTATTTTGGACCAATATGAGCCCAGAGGGCGGAGGAACGCCAGAGGGGGAATTTGGGCAAGCTTTGGCCCAGGCCTTTGGTTCTTTTGAGAACTTTGCCAAAGAATTTAAGGCCGCAGCTGCTAGTCGATTTGGTTCGGGCTGGGCTTGGTTGGCTGTAAATGCAAAAAAAGAGCTCTATATTTGCAGCACGCCTAATCAAGATAACCCCTTGATGGTCAAAATTGTAGAGCAGGCTGGTCAGCCTATTTTGGGTCTAGATGTTTGGGAACATGCCTACTACCTTAACTATCAGAACCAACGAAAAGCATATATTAACTCTTTTTTCAATATTATTAACTGGTCGGCAGTGAGCCAAAACTGGTCAAACATCGTTAAATAAGAGAGATTGAAAAAGAGAATACTTAGCGGACTGGGGGGCATAGGTTTATTGGTAGCCTGTACCCCTACGGTTGGCCCAGAAGAGGAGCAGCAGCCTCAAGAATTGATTCAGTCTGCCATAGACAGCAGTGCAGAAAAAGAAGAACAAGACAGCCTTAGCCTTTTGGAGCAATTGGACAGCAGTGGGCTGCGGATATCGCCCAAGGCTAGTGCAGAAGAACGTGCCAAGATTATGGAAATCATTAGCAAGGAATACCTGATGGGCCAGTTTAATCCGGCCACAGACCAACGTTTTGAGCGGATAGAGCGTCAGTATTTGGTCTATCCAGAGCGAAAAATCTTTATTCGGAAGGAGGCCATGGCCAAATTCAAGGAGATGCAAGCTCGGGCCAAGGAAGATGGGATTGCGCTAAAAATCATGTCGGCTACCCGTCCATTTAATGTGCAAAAAGCCATTTGGGAGCGAAAATGGCGAGGAGAGCAAAGAGTGAACGGAAAATTTGTTCCTCAGGATGCGCCTCAGAAAGCCAAGGCCGAGCAGATTTTGGAGTGGAACTCTATGCCGAGTACATCTAGGCATCATTGGGGGACTGACATTGACATAAACAACATAAATCCAGCCTATTGGCTCAAGGGGCAGGGGGCCAAAGAGTACGCTTGGTTAGTGGCTCATGCTGCCGAATTTGGTTTTTGTCAGGTCTATTCTGCGGGCCGTCCTTACGGTTATCAGGAAGAAAAATGGCATTGGTCTTATATTCCTTTGGCTAAAGAGTTCACAAATCAGTACAAAAAGTACATTAAGGATCAAGACATCCACGGATTCTTAGGGGCCGAGGCCGCAGCAGAGATTGAAGTTGTTAAAAAGTATGTATTGGGGATCAACCCAGACTGTCTTTAAAATAGCTTGCTGAACTTGTTGTTGGCCAGCCCAACTATCAAAATACAAAAAGCCCTTATTGCCAAAATGGAGGTGCTTTAATTTACAAACAAGTTCATTTAAAAGCTTAACCTAAGATGCTTTCAGAAAACGACATCCAACAACTAGAAGACTATCAGTACAACCGTCTTTCTTCTAGCGAACGCAAGGCCATTGAAAAGCGAATGAAAGAAGATCGCGCCTATAAAAAAGAAGCCAAGGCTTATCTTCGTCTTTATCAGGGCTTTCAGATTGATAAACTCAGCACTGATATGGAACGTTGGGATAAAGAGCAGCAGCTCCCCCAATTTTTCCAGCTAAAACATCTGGCGGTAGCGGCTAGTGTTTCGCTCTTTATTGCCTTAGGGGCCTATCTCTTTCAGCAACAGACGAGCAGCCCAGCCAACTATGCCCATTTTTATGAGGCCTACAAGCCCTTAAACCTACTCTCTAGAGGGGGGGAAGGGGGCTTAGACAGCCAGCTCATATTGAAGGCCCAGACGCTTTATAAGGAGAAAAAATACGCTCAGGCAATTCCTCTTTTGGCCCAATGCCCAAAGACAGACTGCCAATTGATGCAAGGCATTGCTCTACTAGAAACCCAAAAAGAAAATGAAGCAAAAGCCATTTTTCGGGAACTTAGTCGAGAACAATCTATTTCTTTAGAAAAACAGCAGATTGCAAGTTGGTACTTGGCACTGACTTTGGTAAAAACAGAAGAGTGGACCGCAGCCGAAAAAGAATTGGAGCATTTGCTACGTACTGCTAAAGAAGGTTACTATATTGAACAAGCTAAAGCATTGATGCAGCAGATAAAAGCCAGATAAGTCGCTTAGGTCCTTAACTAAAATTGTTGATCTCTAGATTTTTTTTTATCTTTACTATTAAAAGAACTAGTTTCAGAGCAATGCTTTTGGCCCTAACTCATCTACTGAGTGCTAGCGACTATTTCGAAACAAAACTTATGCAGTTTGCGGGTCGCCAAAAAAATTCAATTGCAAAGTAAAACACCAATCTATTCTATGAGAAATCTTCGCCTCCCTAAAGAGTTAAAGCTTTTTGCGCTGATCGCTCTGCTGCTCGTCATGATTGTCGATAGCGCAGATGCCCAAAGAAGACGCAAAAAAGGTAGAAATAGTGGCCGTTTGGAAATCATGGAAAACCTTCCCGAGTTTTTCGTAAACGATAACCGCCTACCCGATTACCTCAAAATGGTATATCGACGCGATGCGACTCGCCTAGCCCTTCGTTTGATTGACCGCGAGCAGCGGATGTCTAAGCAAACGATTATTGTCCCTGAAGAATTGGTCCAAGCCATTTATAATGCACTGGTGGCAGTTCGCCTAAGTGATTATGGGGCCATTCAGGACATTACCTCTAAATATTATGTGCGCACTTTTCCGCAGCCCAATGTGGAGAATATCATTTTGCTTGCCGAGCATGATGCCGACTGGCTAGAGCCGCTTAAGCGTCGTGCAGATACTACGGCTAGCCCTAGTATCAATAATATTATTCGCAAGTATAATCTAGTCATGACCAATATGGTTTATCTGGATGAAGAGCGTGCAGGTCTTGTTTTACAGTCTCGCGAGTTTATCAATATGGCGGCTTTGGCTATGAAGTTCTATACTGAAGAAGGAATTGGTTCTATTGAAGAGACGCTTCCCTATGGAGATGGCAATGACATTAGCATTGAACGAACTAAAGAAGGCTGGGACTTGGTCTATAGCGTAAAGTTTGGTAACTGTGTCAATCAATGTCAGAAGGTGCATCGCTGGGAGTTTTCCATTGATGAAGGTGGTGAAGTTTCTTACAAGGGGGACAAAGGCCATACGATTCCGCCTTGGTTGAGCCCAACGGCAGAAGCCAAAAAATATCCTGATGTCTTAAAGAATTAAGGCCTTAAAAAAAGAAAGCTATTGAGTATTACTCAATGGCTTTTTTTCATTTTAATCTAAATTAAGCCATGTTATCTAAGCAAAAGTTTCGTTATTTTTTGTTGCTGGCTCTTCCTATGCTCCTTTTACTTTTGGGCCTTGGCTACTATAATTATTTGCAGTTATCTTTGGCCCAACAACAGGCCGATATAGAAGAACAATGGCAGCATCTAGAAAAAGAATATGAGGAGCAATTGGGCCAGCTATTTAAGCGAGCCGAACTGCTTGCGCAAGAAGATAGGCAGGCCCAGAAACAGCTACAGCTAATTCGCCAAAAAGAGCAGGGACTCTATGAGGTAGATATAGAATCAAGCAGCAGTTTGGCCGATTTTGCCAAAACACAGGAGGAGATTCGGCTGGGGTTTCGTCAGTTTATTATTGATTTTGAGATCCCTAGACTAAGCAGTGCTTTAGAGGATTTGCAATCAAGTAGCCAAAGCCAACAAAAGGAATACAATGATCTGATTGAGCATTATAAGGAGCTACAGCAAGCTTTTCCCTATACGCTGCTGCAATGTTCTACCCCACTCTATTTTGAAAGCTACGATCCCTATGGTCGCCCTTCGGAGCGCTATCGATTGAAGTAGTTTTTTGTTTGTTTTGGGGCCCGCGGCCGGCTAGCCTTCGGCTAGCTGGCCGCCGCTATGCTGCGGGGCTCACAGGGCTGTTCGGCCCTGCAGCCGCCTAGGGCGGCTTTGGTCTGGCCTGCGGCCACCCCTGCGCAGCGCTGGGCCAAAAGAAAAAAGCGAAACTTGCCCTGAGGGCAAGTTTCGCTTTGCGCAGAAGCGCCTGCGGGATTCCTTAGAGCATCTTCTGGGCGGGGATAAGGACTGCAGCGAGGAATACGCTCTTATCTGCGTCCTAGAGGCCCGAAGGGCCGCAGGCTGAGGGATAGTAGGCAGTGGCCCGCAGGGCCAGACCAAGGAGCCGAAGGCGACGCAGGGCCGAGCGAGCAGCGAGCTGCCGCATAGCCCGACCCGAGCGAAGCGAGCGGGCAGCCCCTAATAATAATTAATATAATAAAGGAAAAGCCCTGTTAGCTGGCCAAAAAGGCTTGTGAGGCTACTATTGAGTTTTCCTCTGAGCAACTCCTCATAGCTTTGGCCCTTTTTTGGGGGTTGTTTGGCGGCAATTAAGGCCCTAATTTTTTTGCGGGCTTGCGCATACTGCTGCCAACTATACCAAGCCAGATAAATAGCTAAGACAAAAGGGAAACTTCTGGTTAAATCGACCTCCCAATAATTAAAAATCCAGATAGCGATAGGCAACATAATTGCGCCCTGTGCCAAGGCTGCCAAAAACTCTATGCCCTGAATCAGCAGAGTGTTTTCGCTAAACAACTTACGGTCTCCAGCCTTGACAAAAGGGATAGCCAAGAGCAAAAGCATAAAGCTAAAGACAATCTTAATCAGTAGCGCCAGCAAGTTACTAAAGACAGAAATGGCCAAAAGGCTAATAAAATAGGCAAATATAAGTTGAAGCATTTGAGCTTGTGTTTGGGCCAAAAAAAAGGGGGCCAAAGCCCCCCTATACATTAGAATGCCGAATTGGCACGTAGACGGAACTGAGAATACATTCCAGAGTTTCCAGCCTCAACCGAATAAGTTTTGCCATTGATTTTCACCTTGGCAAACTTTCGTTTCAGACCAGCCACCGCATTGTTGTACTCTGGCTTAGAAGAGGCCGTAGTGAGCACGCCATTGGTGTATTGAAAATAATACCACTCTCCGTTGGGAGAAACAAAATAAATATTCAGTACATCTCCTCTAGCGGGATCCATTTGTACTTCTACCGCTCCTTTAACAATTTGGCCAATATGGGTGCCCATCATAGAAGCCAGCTGCAATCGGCCATTAGAGACAAAAGACTGTGTTTTGGGGCTCCACTTCATAATCATCTGAGAGAAGAAAAGCGTATGTTTTAAATCTTTGGGCAAGACGAGGCGGTTATCATTGGCCACTTTTTTCCACAGCTTATCAAAGGCTTGGTTTTCGGGCACAAACTCCTTGAGTCTAGATTTAAAAGAACGATTGCGTACACTAGTATACAAAATTTCCTCGATAGTTTCCTCATTAGACTGTAAATCTTCAATGATGAGGTTGGCCAATTGATCGGGGAGGTAGAAATCCATCAAGGAAGCCATATCGAAGCGGAACTCCGACTCTTTATTGAGGAAAAAGCTAAAGTCGCCATAAGACTGAATGCTAATGGGGGGCATTTCGGGATTTTTAAAGCCACCATCTAGGTTAAAGCTACCGACCGCTTCTACTTTGGCATTTTTCTCTGAGACCGTCATCAGGTTACCGAGCGTGTCGGGGTCCATCACCTTGAGCGAATCGCCAAACATATACATCTGTTTGAACTGATGGAACTTAATTAGGCCTCGGGCTTCAAAGATTCCTCGGTCTTTGACGGTTCTTTTGGGGGCTAAGATAGAGGGATAGAGATACAAAGAGTCCATTCCCAAATAAAGGCCAACATAAAGGGCCTCACCTTCTGGGTTAATGGGTAGATCATAATCAATGGCTACATTCTTCTTATCAATTCGGGCGTCAATACCAAACCATTGCGGGCGAGGGATCACCGAAGAGGTCAGTTTGGCAAAGCCTCTAAAGGTCAGGTTTTTAGATTCTGCGCTCATCTCCACATCCCCTTTAAATCGGGTACGGCGGTCGAGATAAAAGCTATCTTGTTCATCTAAGGCACCACTACCAAAGGTAATAAACTGGGCCTCATTTTGTTTTACACGGATATTGTCAAACTTAATTTTTTGGTCCTTAAAATTGTCTACATTAAATTCCAAAAAGCCATCTGCCGTATACTCCCGCTTACTAATAATGTTGATGGTAGCATCTAGAATTTGGTGATTTTGGTTAAAGGTATCGGCCACAATTCTAGAGCTATCTAGGGTACGCATATGGGCATGTCCTTCAATTTCGATATGCTCATTGATGGGGTAAATAAAGGCATCGGCTACACGGATGTACTCTACGCCATCTACTTGCAAGAGCCCGGTATTGAGGTCATAATCTGCAGACACTCCCATAAAGTAAAGAGAATCTTGGCTTTCTTCGGTGGCCAAGAAAAAGCCCGCTTTTCCCTCGGTGGCATCAATATGAATATTGCGTTTATCCATATCCCAGTGGAAGCGGTCCAAAGAGGTTTTATAAGAGTTATAGGGCAGGTCGGTACTGAGGTCTTTTTCTCGCGCAATAAAGTCGCCTGTTCGTTTATCAAAATCGACCACCGCCTCTACATTGTTGTTATCAAAGGCAAAGGCCACCTCTCCTTGTTGTTTAATGGAGACGGCTGTAGAGGGGGAGGTCACGCTATTTCGCCCAAACTTAAAGTCTCCGCCGGGGTTTGATTTCAGGGTCGCTTCATCCCATTCAAAGATTCCTCTACCCAACAAGCCGTTGGGCGTCAAGTTTAGCGAGCCATCTAGGACATATTCTCCACTTTCAAAGAACTGAAAAGGGACCCCTTCTTCCATATCCGACTCAATATACATAGAGTCGCTATAGGGGGCCCAATCAATAAATACAGATTGTCCATCTACTTTAGGAAACTCTACGCCATCAATTACTTCTTCCTCTAGGGCAAAGTCTTTTACGCTATCGGCCACAAAGCGCTCGGGCAAGAGCTCGATATACTCCGAGGAGATGGTGGCGCCTAAATAGTCAAGGGTACCATTGGCCAAAAACCCTTGGTTACTGATCCCAAAGGCGCCTTTAAATTGGCCTTTTCCTTTTCCAGGATCTTCTCTTAGGTAAATGGGGTAACCTTCCTCTCCGGGGGTTTCTGACTCAAAGCCCAAGGAAAGGTCCAGATACATAATTTTTAGTGGCTCATAAATCTTCGGAAAGATATCGGCCGGGGTCAAACAGCCCCGCAAGCGCAAATTATCCGAGTCATAATCTTTTAAGGTGTGTATTTCAAAGTTTGGATAAACCTGATAATAGAAATCTTCTTGCGGATAAACCTGTTCGCCATAAATCTCATTCAGGCGGCTTTCCCGTTCAAAATAAACATAGGCCGTATCGCTCACAAAAACAGAGGGCATATCGGCTGGGCTCTCCTGCTTACCCGATTTATTACTAGGGGCATCAATAGATAATACGCCCTTGGTATTTCTCAGCTGGTTATTGATGAGTAGGGTTTTCTTAGAGGGTTGTCCCTCATCGGTAGTTGCTCTAGCATCGCTATTAAAACCAGCATAAGGACCAGAAGAGTATTTCTCCCGCTCATATACATAAAAGTCAATGAAGTCAATACTGTCCATGGCCACTTCATAACTTTCATAGAAGAAGCGGAAATTCTGCCCTGTAAACTTGAGCAAGCCTGCTTCCATCACCCCATTAAAGAGCATATCTTTATTGGCCAACATCTCTACCTTTTGCTCCAAAGGAGACACATAGACCTGCTGACTATCAGAAAGGGTGAAGGCAATAACGCCCATGGTCTCCATGCTCTGATCTTTCAAATTAAAGGTGGCATTAGAAGACCGTTTTTTGGCCTTTGAAGGGACCGATTTGATTTTAATTTGGTCGTAGTTGTGTACATTAAAGTCACTTCTACGGGCCGATTCCTTATAGTGAAATAGCTTTTTACGCAAAACGATCAAATCCTCTTCGGGATCATAGGTAATAAAACCATCGGCAATCATTTCCTGAATCAAGGTAGAGCCATTGTCTCGACTATGAGAGGGCGAACGCACATCATTGATAAAGTCCCAGTAGTAATAGGCATCGATCATTCCCTGAGAAAAGACAGAGGGAAAGCCCTTCTCAAACTGGTTCCAATCGTCATAATTTCTAATGATCTTAAATTTGGGGTTCATTTTCGCTTTCTGGATGGTTTTGCAGTCCATAATATGCAGTTTTTCCATCCGCTTATCCAACATCCCCAATAAAAACTCTGGGGGCAGTCGTTTGCTGTCATCTACCTGTAGGGTCAATTCCATATCCCAATTGGCCATTTCGTCATCTGGGCATTCGCCATTGGCGCGCTGCTCCAAACTGCTGCCTAAGGCCTCTGAAATCAGGGCAAATTTAATAATGGGGTTGGTGGTCCCAATCAATTGGTATTTGTGCATGACATCATCATCAAAGTACTCATCAGAGGTAACTTCCATGTTCTCTTTGTTGTCGCCCAATTCCATTTCATCACTATCTATCTGCCAACGAATCGAGTTGGTCCGCATTTCTCCATCTTGCAAGGAGTTGTAAAAAGGTACCTTAGAGGTCTTGTCTTTCCCTCGCTCCAAACTGAGGTACTTCTTCTTGATGTCATAACGCATCAAAATATTCGGGTGATAAATAGAGTCGATCCCGTTTTCGGTCTCAAAATAAATACTCACCTCCGCAGAAAAAGACTCTACTTTCTGCCCCTTGGTAATATCAAAGGACTCCGAAAAGGCCCGCACGACTAAGTCGCCTTTGCTATTCGTAATCTCAATGACCGAACGGTTGTTCTTATCGCCATATCCCCGCACATAGTTTCCTTCTAGCTTAAATCCTCCCCGATAGTCTACTCCCTCTCCAATATCTTCAATGGCTACCCGCTTAGAGCTAGAGTAAAAACGAGGATAAGATAGGTTGGCCGGCTGCCGAATCCCCTCCTTTTTCTTGCCCGTTTCTTCATCCTTATAGGTATATACTTCGGAGCGTCTCGAAATCCGATCCTCAAAAATCCCCACCATCGGCTCCTTAAATACCGAGGGGTAAATTAAGGTAGAGCTATCTACTTTGTAAGAGGTTTGCTTGGCCAAAATATCATAGTCCGCAATCTCACAACGGGCATCTTCGGCCCCTTCCTGCCGCCAATGAACAACTCCTGACTCGCCTTCCCATACGGCTTCTTTGCGCAAAGGATAGTAGGTGCCAGAAGCCTCCTCAATGGTCAAAGAGTCATCCTTATTAAAACAATATAAGGTGGTGTTTTTATACTGTATCCCCAACTCATTGTTCTCAAACTTAATCACAAAGTTCCGGCTGTCGGCCTTCCAAGTATGGCTGCCTCGACTCACTTTATAGAGGTTGTTTTCAATCCAAAACCCTAAGGACCACTTGAGGTAGTTCTCAAATAGGTAGTTGTCCCGAATCTCTTTTCCCTCCAATACTTTCAAGGAAATCTCAATCCAACGATCAAAGTATTTTTGGGTCAAACCATCATCTTCCGCAAAGGACACAATGGTCTCTAATAAGGGCCGAATGTAGTTGTATCGCTTCATTTTTAAGCCCACCATTTGGTTGCTTAGCTTCAAAAAGCCCTCATAATGCTGCTCGGTTACCCGCCGCTCTTTAATCGCTTTCTTAAAGCGCTTGAGCGTCTGCTCACAGTCATCTCGCTTAAATTGAGTCAATACATCCTCAATTTCCTTATATAATTTATCCCGATCTGTCGACTCAAAGGGGTCGGTGTTTACCCCTTGCGCCCAAAGACTGCCCACTAAAAATAGCAGGCCCATCAATACTGTTAATTGCTTCATCTCTTTTTTATTTTTTATTTTTTTGGGGCCTCCGCCTCCCTTCGGTCGTCGGCGCTACGTTTCGCAGCTCGCAAGTCTGCTCGGCCCTTCGCCGCTTTCAGCGGCTCGGTCTGGCCCTGCGGGCCACTGCTGCACATCGCTAGGCCATTGGCCCCTTCTCTGCCCAAAATTACAATTTTGCAATTAGTGGATGAGCTCCTTCAAGGGAATCAAATCCAAATAATTGACAATCGCTTTTTCTTCACTCAAATAACAATAATACGTCAAGGCCCATAAAGGCCCCAAATAATAGAGCAGATACCCAAAATCTTTTTTATTAAAGTAATATAATCCAAAAAATAGTGCCCCCGCTGCAGCGGATAAGATAAACCCCAAATCAACAAATACGCCTCCTTTTGCCCAACCCAAAAGGGTATAACTCAGGCCAATTAGCCCAAAGCAATGGGCCAAAAAATAGAGCCATAAAGGAGACATCAAAAGGGCCGGCCTCGGTTGCCGAATCAAATTGCTTAGGGGCAGAAATAAAGCCGAAAATAACAAACTAGCCGTGGCCCACAAAATGGCCCGGTCCAAAGCTGGCCAAGCCCAATACCAAAATAAGGCCGCTACCAACAAAATAAAATGCCCTAGCAGTTGCGGGCCCGTCCAGATCCAATAAGCATCAAATTTGGGCCGCTTGACAAAGACCGATAAGCCCCGCCAACTGTTCCAAAGCAAAAAGGCCAGCAAGTATAAATAGACTAGCTCAGGATGATCTAGGCCCCAAGAATTATATAGCTGACGACTAGCTTCCATCAAAAAGAAAAAGAGCAGGTCCAACAACAAGAAACTCATCAAGTTGCTGCGCTCTTCCTCTTCTTCCCAATAATCTAAAAGACGAGTCATCTAATTATTTGTTGGCGGTCTTTTTATTAGAAAAGCGACGCAGAAAACTCTCTTTATAGCCCAAACTCAACAAGGCATTCCGAAATTCCTCTACCTCTACAGCCTGAAAACTAGGGTTTAATAGACCAAAGGATAAGCGATAATGCCCATTCGCATAGCTGATGTGCAATTGCTTGGCCAAGGCTTCATTCCAAGCCGCCTTCGCTTGCAATTTTGACAGATCTAGTAAGCGATCGGCCGAAAACTGTAAGCTATGCGTGAGGGCATCTCCATCTACCGACTCAAATAAGACGTCTTCTTGCACAATATAGGCTTGCTTAAACCCAGATTTTTTGACCAAGGCCAGCACCTTGGCCGCTGTGGCCTTGCCCATGTACTTACCTAGGTATACCCGAGTTAGGCCTTTATCTGTTGGCTCAAAACTAAGCACTCCATATTTGGCTAAGGGCGCAAATACACTACTATCTATGGCCTGACTCATAGCCGCAATGCGCAATTTATAAGTTCCCTTGACAATTTGTGCTTTTACTGCCGTTTGCCCAAAGCATAAAAGGGCCAAAACAGTCATGAATAATCTAATGCTTCGCATAAATCTATTTAAGTAACTGAAAAAATGGTTGGTCATTTTAAGGTACAGCTTTTTTATTGGACCGACAATAGTTTTTAGTTTCCTTTAAAGGGCATGCCCCTGCTCTTTCCCAGATTCAATTAGGCTTTTTCTAAGCTAATTTGCTCCTATCTACGAAGTAAAAAAGAGCCAAGGCGGTGCGGCCTTGGCTCTAGTGGAAAGAAATGCTTATCTATTCTACTGACTTTTTGATCTTTAGCTTTTGGTCCATAAAACGAGCCGCCAAAGGTCCCCCGAAGGGATTCCTTAGGGAATCCCGAGGAGGGGCGGGTGGGCGGGGTCGTCATCACGGATGAGGAGCGAAGCGACGAATGCCATTTTAAGGGAGCAATTAGCCGCCAAAGAAGAGCGCCCCAAGAAAAAATGCAAGTGGAGCGGCCCAGCGCTGCGGAGGGGTGGCCGTAGGCCAGACCGAGTTTTTTGAGCAAAGCGAAAAAAACGAAGGGCCGAGCGAGCAGCGAGCCCCGCAGCATAGCGGCGGCCGAGCTAGGCGAAGCCTAGCCGGCCGCGGGCCCCAAAAAATTACAATAAAATAAATAGTAGTTCATCTAATAAACGGCGGAGGTCTTCTGATTCTCCAGCCCAGACCATTTCCTCTATGCTTTGCTTGCGGATGGGAAAACAAATGAGGCTATCTTGAGGCAGGGCCTCGGGGTGGTGCAACATCAGTTGTTGGAGATCGGCCCTGAGTTCACGGATTTCCTCTAGCAGCATATTGGGGGCAAAAAAGACCGACTTTTGTAGGCGCTCGGCCCCTTGGCGCTGCAACAATTTGCAAACAGCCAGCCGCAGCCGATTAGAAGAAATATCGTAGGACATAATATAGTGACTCTTCTTCATCGGGCTCTAAACATGGTGTAGGTCACAAAAGCAATGGTCACGCAAACCATAAAGACAATGACCAATTGATAAAAATTCCAGCGTTCTTGATCCATCCGCTGCTGTTGTTGTTGCTGCGGTTCTATCTGCAGCCTTTCTAATCTTGGAGTTGCGGCGGCGGCCTGTCCTTCTTGTTGCTTTCTCTTCTTTTGCCAATAATCCTGTGCATCTTTAGGGCTAATTTTTTCGGGAGAAGCCTTGGGTTGCCTCAAATCTTCCTGATGAGCGGCCAACTGGCTTAGCTCATCGGTGGAGAGGGCCTGAGGGTGCAGTTCGTGCCTTTCGGTAGGATAGCGCAAAAGGACATCGGAATTGGCTTGGGCATAGACCCAATAGCGCACCCCGCCATGGCCGCTACAGGCGCCCCTTCCTTTGAGGTCCTGTTGTTCTTCATCCATACAAATACAGCCTAGGCGTTTTGTTCTATCGGGTTCGGGGCGATTGGACTGCACATATTTGGGTGTAGCTGGGGCTGTTTTGGGTGGATCGGCAGGCGGAGCGACTGGTCGTTCTTTTTCCAAATCGGAAGAGCGCAGCTCCTCCTCCCAGGCATCGGCCTCTATAGAATCGATTAGGGGGTAGGTTTTTTTTTCGGGGCCTTGATTGAGGGCCAATGGAGCAGAAGAAGTCTGGGGTTCCTCCATCCATTCGCCGACCTCCCAGAGGAGCAGAGGCGTTCCGCCCAAAGTACTTAGGCCCAAAAAATAGCTTAGTAGCTTCCACCAGTCTAGTTTAAATGTTGACATTTGTATGTAGTTTGGTTAAAAATCGAGGGTTTTCAGATAGCTAGCTAAGCTTTGGAGGCCTAAGTCTATCTGGGTTTTTCTTTTTCTTTTTTGGCCCTGATAAATAGAGCGTTCCTCCAGATGGCCCAACATGGCGGCAATCACCTTTTTCTTGCCAGAGGGGGCTAGGCGAATGCCCTCTCGGATAGAGCGTTCTTCAAAATGCTGTTGGGGATCTAAGCCTTTTTCAAAGACCAATTGCAGGGCGGTCCATTCGGCCCAATGCCGATAAATTTCGATACAATCAAAGACCAGGGTAGGCCGATTATATCGGTCGGTATGCAAGACGCCCATATAGGGATCTAGGCCTGCTTTGATGAGGCTGAGTTCGACCAAGGGATAGAGCATTCCATACAAATAATTGAGCAGGGCATTAAAGGGATCGTAGGCGGGGCGGCGCATACGGCCAGCAAAGCCCCATTTTTCGGGCAAGACTCTGGCAAAGGCCTGAAAATAAGTTCGGCTAGCGCCGCCCTCCCAGCCTCTAAAAGAGGCGGCTAATTCTTTCAAATTGGCTCGGGGAGAAATGGGGAGTTTCTCCCATCTTTGGATCAGTTTGCTCAGGTTTTTTTGGTCCTTGACAAAATCGCTTTGGCCTTGTTTATCTTTGCGGGCATAGGGTTGCTCTTGCAAAAGCTCTAGGGTCCTGAGTTGATTTTTGGCCCTTTGGAGCAATTGGTCTCGCACCCAATCCATACCCAGCGGATGGTCGGCAAAGCGGGCTTGTTTTTTTCTGACCGTAGAGATAGAGCCATATTGGCCCGACCAGAGATAGCCTTGCGAGCGGCCCAGCTGATCGGTAAAGACCATAGGAATATTATGAGAGAGGGCCAGAAGAATGGCATCGCTACTAATGCGTACTCCTTTGGTTAAAAAGATACAATTGATTCGCTGACAAGCGATTGCACGGCCTTCTGAATGCTTGGGTTTGAACCAAAACATGCCATTTTCTACGCCTAAAAAGGCCCCATATGAGTCTAAATATAATTGCATGAGTTGGAGGCTTCCGAAAAGCGTGCAAAAACATAAAAGACTGAATATCAAGACAAAAGCCAAAAATAACTCATCAAAAAATGATAGTTATTATATATAATTGATAGACTAACAGCCAATTAGCAAAAAACGGGCGTTTTATTTGGCCCAGCGCTGCGGAGGGGTGGCCGCAGGCCAGACCGAGTTTTTTGAGCAAAGCGAAAAAAACGAAGGGCCGAGCGAACAGCGAGCCCCGCAGCATAGCGGCGGCCGACCTAGGCGAAGCCTAGCCGGCCGCGGGCCCCAAAACAGCAGAAAAGAAAAAATTAAAGGGGAAGAGAAGCTCGGCAAAAACATAAAAACTTGTAGTTTCGTGCCGCAAGAACAAACAACCTATACAGCAGGCAGCTTTAGGGCTGCACAACAAAACTATAGATCATGAAAAAAACAGCCTTACACCATATCCATGAAGAACTTGGGGCCAAGATGGTTCCTTTTGCGGGTTATGATATGCCCGTTTCTTATGCTGGAATCAAAGCCGAGCATTTGGCCGTACGTTCCTCTGTTGGTGTTTTTGACGTTTCGCATATGGGCGAATTTATTGTGCGTGGAAAAGAAGCGCTGGATTTGGTGCAGTGGGTGAGCTCTAATGATGCTAGCCGTTTGGAGATGGGCGATGTGCAATATAGCTGTCTGCCCAATGAAGAAGGGGGAATTATTGACGACTTTTTGGTTTATCGTTTGGGCGAGGACCAATGCGCGGCAGGAGAGCAAGCCTTTATGTTGGTGGTCAATGCCTCGAATATGAAAAAGGATTGGGATTGGTTGCAATCTCAAAATCGCTTTGACTGTGAGCTCATTGATATTTCGGATAAAACGACTTTATTGGCCGTGCAAGGTCCCAAAGCGGTCGAGGCCCTACAATCATTGACCGAAATTGCCTTGGGCGAGATGAAATACTATAGCTTTCAGAAAGGAAAATTTGCTGGCTTGGAAAACGTATTGGTTTCGGCAACGGGTTATACGGGAGCTGGTGGATTTGAGATTTACATTCGCAATGAAGATGCGGAAGCCCTTTGGGCCGCTATTTTTGAAGCTGGAGCTGCTTATGATATTCAGCCCGTGGGTTTAGGGGCTCGCGACAGCCTCCGTTTGGAGATGGGCTATTGTCTTTATGGCAATGACATTGATGATACCACCTCTCCTATTGCAGCGGGTTTGAGTTGGATCACCAAATTGCAAAAAGGCGATTTTGTGGGCAAGGAAAAAATTGCTGCGGTTAAGGAAAACAAGCCTACAGAAAAGCTTTATGGATTGGTCATGGAGGGGAAACGTCCGGCCAGACAAGGCTATTTGGTTTATTCTGTAGAGGGAGAAGAGATTGGGCGGATTACCTCTGGTGGCCCCTCTCCTAGTTTAGGAAAATCTATTGCCTTGGCTTATATTCAGTCGAATTGGGCCAAAAAAGATACTGAAGTTTTGGTAGAGATTAGAGGCAAGCGCTTTGCGGCCAAGCTGCAGCGTCCTCCATTCTGGAAGGGATAAAGAAGAAAAGCGGATCAGGGAGTTAGCTCCTTGATCCGCTTTTGTATTTTCTAGCATTAGGCTAGTGTTTTTTCTCTGCTTTCTTGATGGCCTCTTCTTCTAGAGAAGAGATTTTCAGCTTATTGAGGTTATCGCTCAATTGGGTACCCTCCATAATTTGTTGTTGGAGGCCAGAGAGCGTACCTGGGCTATAAGGCACTAAAATAGAGGCGTTTTTCTCTCCAATTTCCTTAACCGTGTCATAATGCTGGGTGAGCAGCACAAACTGCATAATCTCGGAGGGAGAGACATCGCTAAGGGTATTGCTAAAGTCTTCTACCGAATCGGCAAAACCTTTAATAATGGCCAGGCGTTGTTCGGCCACCCCTTCCCCTTGCAGGCGTTTAGATTCTTTTTCGGCTTCGGCATCTTTAATCTTAGAGATTTTGCGCCCTTCGGCATCTTCCGCAATGGCTTCTTTATTTCGGCGGGCGGCATTGATGCGGTTCATGGAATCCTTGACCAATTGGTCGGGGTCAATATCTGTGATTAGGGTTTTGACAATACGATAACCGTATTTCTCCATATGTTCGGCTAGCTCCATACGAACTGCTGTGGCGATATCATCTTTGCGGGCAAAAACATCATCTAGGTCCATTTTTGGCACCTCGGCTCGGACCACATCAAAGATATAGGAAGAAATTTGGCCATAGGGATTATCCAGTTCATAATAGGCCTCTTTTACTTTGGTATCCATGACTTGGACGTGCACCGAAGCCTGTAGCTTGACAAAGACATTATCCTTTGTTTTGGTCTCAATCTGTACATCCATTTGCTGGATCTTGAGGTTAATCTGCTTACTGACCTTATCTAAGAAAGGGACCACAAAGTTGAGTCCGGGGTGCAAAATGCGATTATAGCTCCCCAAACGCTCTACAATATGGGCGGAGCGTTCTCGGACCATTTTGAAAGATGAGAAGAGCACATATAAAATAGCGCCTAAGGCGATTAAGGGGATAAATTCCATACTTCTAGTTTGTATTGGTTCTAAAAAAGAAATCGGGGTTGCTTTTTGTGCTATCTTGCACATACAATATAAGGCAAAAAGTCTTATTAAGGGTTCAGCTTTAGAGCGAAAAAACATATTTTCCAGCTATCAAAAATGTAGATTATGAGCAAAAGACTAATTATCAGCAGTTTGTTCCTCGCCACTATTTTTGTGGCCTGTGGGGGCCCCAACAACAACAGCAATAATGGCAGCAGTAGTAGCAGCAGTAGCAGTAGCAGCAGCACAAAAACGCCTGCCAAACCCAAAGCCGTTAATGGAGCGATGGTATATAAGAAAAACTGTGTAGTTTGTCATGGGGCCAATGGCCGCATGGCCCTAAATGGCGCCAAAATTCTTCCCGAATCAACCATGACGCTAGAAGAGCGCATTATGCAGATCAAAAAAGGGAAAGGCGCCATGCAAGCCTATGAGGGGGTACTTTCTGAGGCGGCCATCAAGGCGGTAGCCGAATATACCATGCAATTTAAATAAGTCATTTTATGCTTTTTGAGCTTGAAAGCCAGCGTTTGGGCCTCACCCAACTGAGCAGTGAATATGCCGAGCAGGTACAGGAGTATTTGGTTCGAAATCGTTACTTTTTTCAGCGCTATATGCCGCGCTGGCCTCAAGCTTTTTGTCAAATCGAAGAGATTCAGAAGCGTCTGAATGAAGAAAAATGGCTGTATCAGCAGCGGCGTTTTATTCGCTATTATATCTTTCATCGCAGCGACAGCCAAAAACATCGCATCATTGGCGATATTTCTTATAGCCACTTTATTTATGGGGCCATGCGCTCTTGTTTTTTGGGCTATAAGGTAGATCAGCAGTTTAATAATTTGGGCGTGGCCACAGAGGCCCTAAAACTGAGCAATCCCAACATCATGCAGCGCTTTGATTTGCAGCGCATAGAGGCCCATATTATGCCCCAAAACAAGGGCTCCAGACGCCTAATCGAAAAACTGGGCTTTGAGCTAGAAGGCACCGCCAAGCAATTTATTTGCATCAATGGAAAATGGGAGGACCACTGCCGCTATGCCTTTGTCAAAGGCCTAAATGAGGAAGAATTTTGCTGATTTTTTGGCGGCTTGCGCTCCCTTTTTACTAATTTCGCCCCATGAATATCTTGCAACAAACTTGGGCCCTGATTAAGAAAGATGCCCGCATCGAATGGAGAAAGCGACAAGCTATTGGTGGCATTTTGCTCTATGTTTTATCCACCACTTTTGTGGTCTATAGCATTGTGGGCGAAAAAACCTCTGGGGTGGTTTGGGCGGCCCTCTACTGGATTATCGTGCTTTTTGCCTCGGTCAATGCAGTGGCCAAAAGCTTTGTGCAAGAGAACCAAGAGCGACAGCTTTATTATTATTCTTTGTTACAACCTGCGGCCCTCATTCTCTCCAAAATTTTCTACAATACGCTCCTACTTTTTGTAGTCTGCCTCCTGTCCTATGGCAGTTTTTCGCTCATTATGGACAATCCCATCCGCTTTCAGGGCCTCTTTTTTCTCCTGATGTTTTTAGGCAGCCTTGGCTTTTCTATTGCCTTTAGTTTTGTGGCTGCCATTGCCGCCAAGGCCCAGCAAGCCGCCACCCTGATGGCCATTCTCAGCTTTCCGATCGTCATTCCGATCCTGATGACCCTCTTGCGCCTTAGCAAAATTGCCCTGGGCCTAATGACCGACACGATGTATTATAAAGACATTTTCATCCTTTTGGCCATTGATCTCATTTTGGGCAGTATTGTCTTGCTGCTCTTCCCCTTTCTCTGGAGAGATTAGTTCTTTTTTTGGGGCCTGCCGCCAAAGGCGGCCGGGCCCTTGCAGGGCTCGCAGGTCTGCTCGGCCCTGCGGGCTTCGCCCTTGGTCTGCCGCTACGCGGCCCCCTTGCAGGCCCCTAGGCCGTTTGGCCTTCGGCCATCCCTAGGGCCAAGGCCCTAGGCTATTGAAAAAAACGCCACCCCCTCATTCGAGGGGATTTTCTGTTCCACTAGACTCCATCAGCAAAGAAGGGCTAAAATGTTTATTTATGGAGGGTTTCAACCCTCCATTGAACACAAAAATGCATTCGTTAATTGGCTGTAGGTTTCAACCTACAGGCCCATATAGCAAGCCCCTAGGGCCGCAGGCCTAGCGATGGTAGGCAGTGCGGCGAAGCCGCAGACCAAGCAAAAAACTTGTTTTTTTGCGCAGGGCCGAGCAGACCTGCGAGCTGCGGACCGACAACAAGCCCTTTAGGGCGCAGTTCGACGACCAAAGGGAGTAACCGGCGGCCAGCAAAGCTGGCCGCGGGCCCAAAAAAAATCAAAAGCAGTTTGCCAAGGCAAAAAATTATTTTTTCCTAAAGTTCATTATCTTGCCCCAACTGCAAGATTATGGAAGAAAAGAACAGCCCCGAACAAAAAATCACTCTTTTTTTGAGCGAGACCAAAGAAGCCCTCTCTTTGGCCCCTGAAGCTTTTGCCTCGGGTGGCGAAGGCAGCTTGTTTCGCATTTTATCGCCAGAAAAGTATAGTGATCGGGTAGCAAAAATTTATCATCCGCATAAAAGGACAGCCGAAAAATTGGCCAAATTGGAGCTCTTGATAAAAGATCCTTTGGGCCAAGGAGAAGAAGGATTTGCGCCCAGTTTTATTTGGCCCCAAGCCATTTTGCAAAATGAAAAAGAGGAGCAAATTGGCGTCATGATGCCGCTAGCCCAAGGAAAAAAATTAGAATTACTTTGCTTACCCAAATTGCCCAAAAAAATTGACGGGGCCTGGAAACGCTTGGCTTTTGATCAGGAAGGCAACCAAAAACTTCGCTTAAAAATTGCCTTTAATTTGGCTAATGCAATTCGACAACTGCAGGCGAAAAAAAAATATGTACTGGTCGATCTAAAAGCCGAAAATATTTTGGTCCAACCCAATGGACAAATCGCTATTGTGGACGTGGATTCGCTGCAAATTTCTGATGGCGAGCAGTTTTTTAAGGCCGCCGTAGCTACCCCCGAATATTCTGCCCCCGAATATTATCAATCGCCAAAAATAAAACGCTTTGAAGCTAGTTGGGATAATTTTGCCCTGGCCGTTATCCTCTATAAATTATTTTTAGGAATTCATCCCTTTGCCGCCTCGGCCAAAGGAGAATATGCCAAGCGCGTCAGTTTGCATGAAAAAATTGAGGCCAAATTATATGTGCATCATCCAAAAGCTAAAGAATGGCTGCAATTTTTGCCGCCACCCCACAAAAAATACCATGAACTTCCGCAGGGGCTGCAAAATTTATTCGCCAAAACTTTTGTGGCAGGGCTAGATCAGCCAGAAAAAAGAGCGAGTCCGGAAGATTTTTGCTACCAATTACTTCAAGCAATTGGTGGCTGGACACTCATTATCTCTTTTGAAGAGCAAAAAATATTAGAACGAAGCAAAGCTTTGCAGTTAGCTGATAAAACACAAATTTTTACCGCTTTTCAACCTCAAGAGGTAGAAATCGAAGAAGTATTGCCCAATGCGGCAAGAGAGCTAATGGCGCTCAAAAATAATTTTTTGGCCGAAAAACAAATCGAGGAAAATCAAGGCTGTTTGGCTGCTCTAGGCTTTTTTATCTATATAGCCGCTTACATTCTACTTTTTGTTAGTGCTTTTTTTTTCTTTATGTCCACAGATGGCTGGCTTTCTTTCTTTTGGTATTTTCCCGGCGCCCTAACTTTATGGATGCTCGGAGCGCATTGGAAAAAATCAAAACAAATTGCCCCTCCTTTTAATAACTTCTTGCAAATTGCTGGTCGACTTGGAGCAATCGCTCTACTTATTTGGGGCGGAGTAAAAACCCTCTACATTCACTCCATACTATATATGTATGCTCCCTTTTATTGGAGTATCTGGACGCTGAGTACTTTTGGCGTAGCTAAACTATTTTCTAAACAAGAAGAAGGTCATTTTTTCTCTTTAGATAGTTTAGCTGTCTTTTTGAAAATGATTACGCTAACAGTTTGGACCATAAATGCTTTTGATATGTTGGACCTGAGTATGGCGAATTATATTGAGGGGGAATACACTATTTTTTGGTCCATTTTTAAAGATTATTTGCCTGCAAACGCTCTAATTGCAATTTTTTACTTTGTAGGCTACCTCTTAGAGCTCATTAGCAGACAAAAACGAAGTTCCCATTCTTCCACTCATGTAAATAGCCTGATAGAAGATTATAATCTCCAAATGAGCCGCCTACAACAAGCTTATACCGGATTAGAAGCAAATTTGCAACAACTACTGCAAAATCAGAAAGGAAAAGAAGAGCGCTTTTTTGCCCACTGGAAAAATAAAGCGCTAGAAAGTAATGAAGATCTCGAAAAACGCTATGATGCACTTCAAGAAGATGCTGCGCAGGCCCAAAATAGAAGCTCAAATCATTTGCTTGAACAAATTAGTGCCGATTTTCCAAAGCTAAAACAGATAAGCAGCCTCTCGGACCTCAGCAAAAAAATTACAGCTCTTGAAAAAAACGCAATGCTCTCCCCCACTCAAAGAGAAACACTAAAAACTAGGCTACAAGAATTATTGCAAGAAAAAGAAAGAAGCGATTTGGCCTATTTTCATAAAATGCAAGAAAAATACGCTCAACTACTTCAAGATGTAGCCAATTGGAAAAAAGAAAAGCAGCAGCAATACCAAAAAGATAGAGCCATTTACCTGCGCTCTGCTCAAAAAGAAATTGAAACGCAAGCTAAATTTAAAGATTTAGCTTTAAATGACTTTTTAGAAGAACTAGATGAGCTGCAAGATCAGAAAAAACAAATTTTGATTCAAAAACAGGCCCTAGAAGAAAAATAATTACAACGGTTTTTTTGCCGAGGGAAAATTCTATTGTTTTTTTACCCCAGCGCTAATTGAAAGCCGCTAATTGAAAGGGGTGTTTTCTTGATGGTTTTCTAGACCTGTTGGTTAAAACCCACAGCAAAAAGGGAAGACATTCTACATCCTACAAAATGAGCCGATGGTTAAAACCATCGGCCCATAAAAAATAGAATACAATCCTTTCCCATTTTCCAGCAAACAAGGGCTTCAGCCCGCCAGTTTGCATAGACCTGCAACCATGGGCTTCAGCCCATGACCATAAAATAATTCCACAAAAAAATTCAGGAATAAAAATAATTGCTATTATTTCTGCCCCATAAATTTCATAGGAACCCCAGGGCCAAGGCCCTAGGCTAAGGAAAAAATTGTCATCCCCTCATGCGAGGGGATTTTTTTTGCGGTTGTGGTTTGGTGGTTGTTTTTTGAAGTTTTTTTGGACCAGTGGGTTAAAACCCACAGCAAAAAGGGAAGACATTCTACATCCAAAAAAATGAGCCGATGGTTGAAACCATCGGCCCATGAAATGCCGCAGAAAAAATTGTGGGGAAAAAATCCATTCATCGCCTAGGGACAAGCCCCTAGGCTAAGTTTTTTTATCAGCCCGCTAAAGAGGGCCTCTTTTTATTTTGTTGTTTTTTAGGCTTGAGCCTAATTGAAAGCCGCTATTTGAAAAGGGTAGTTTAACCGCCGAAGAAAAAAGCCCAGAGAAAAAACTAAGGTTGTGCAAAAAAGGAGAGCGAAGCGAGCCTTTTGGCCTAGCGATGGGGAGCAGTGCGGCGCAGCCGCAGACCAAGCAAAAAACTTGTTTTTTTGCGCAGGGCCGAGCAGACCTGCGAGCTGCGGACCGTAGCGCCGACGAGCGAAGCGAGGCGGAGGCCCCAAAAAAAATCAACTCCAAAATAAAACTGATTTTCTTCTAGCAACTCCTTATCTTCCGCCCAAAATCTAGATATCATGAGTGAACAGGATAATCAAAAAAAACAATTGGAGCAAAGACTCTGGAATATTGCGGATTTGCTTCGGGGACGAATGCATGCCGATGAATTTAGAGACTATATGCTCGGCTTTATCTTTTTTAAGTTCCTTTCTGAGCAAGTGGAGCATTATGGCAATGCTTTGTTGGCGGGCGAGTATAAAATGAAATACGATGAGTTGCAGGAAGAAAAAGATCAAGAAATTTTAGCCGCCATTAAAACTTCTGCCGTTGAAAATCATGGCTTTTTTCTTAGTCCCCAATTATTATTTAAGCAGTTGGCGCAGCATGATGGCTTTATCATTGAAAAATTGCAAGAAGCCTTTAGCTTGATTGAAAATAGTAGCTTGGGCACCGATAATGAAAAAGCTTTTGCCGGACTTTTTGAGGATGTAGATTTAAATTCTACAAAATTGGGCCGCAATCCCGATGAACGCAACGCTTTAATTAGCAACATCTTAAAAGAATTGCAAAAAATTGATTTTAAGCTAGAAGATAGCGAAAATGATGTTTTGGGCGATGCCTATGAGTATTTGATTGGACAGTTTGCCAGCGGTGCAGGCAAAAAAGCAGGCGAATTTTATACGCCCCAACAAGTATCTAAAATTTTGGCGCGGCTAGTTGTGGGCGAACGCAAAAGATTGCGCTCTGTTTATGACCCCAGTTGCGGATCGGGTTCGCTTTTATTGCGGGTTGTTCGAGAACTGAAAAAAGATGCGGAGGCAAATTCGCCCGATGTTTTTGGTCAAGAGCTCAATAGAACAACTTATAACTTGGCCCGCATGAATATGTTGTTGCACGGCCAAAAGCCCGATCATTTTTCTATTGCGCAAGATGATACCTTAGCCCGCCCCCAACATTTGGACAAAAAATTTGAGGCGATTGTTGCCAATCCTCCTTTTTCTGCCAAATGGGAACATAATGCGACTTATCATAATGATGAGCGTTTTTCTGCCTACGGAAAATTGGCCCCAAAATCTAAAGCCGATTTTGCCTTTGTCCAACATATGCTCCATCATTTGGATGAGCAAGGCCGAATGGCGGTGGTTTTGCCCCATGGCGTTTTGTTTAGAGGAGCCGCAGAAGGCCATATCCGAAAATTTATTTTGGAACAAAACTTTTTGGATGCCGTGATCGGTTTGCCAGCCAATATTTTTTATGGCACCTCTATTCCTACCTGTATTTTGGTTTTCCGAAAAGATCGAGAAAAAAATGCCCCCATTTTATTTATGGATGCTTCGGCCCATTTTGAAAAAGGGAAAAACCAAAATAATTTGCGCGATGAGGATGTAGAACGCATTATTAGCCATTATCAGGAAAAAAAGGAAAGCGACAAATTTAGTTATTTGGCCAGCCTAGAGGAAATTGCAGAGAATGATTACAATCTCAATATCCCTCGCTATGTCGATACTTTTGAAGAAGAAGAAGCTGTTGATCTGGAAGCCGTTGCCCTGGCGCTCAAAAATTTGGGCGCAGCCGAAAAAGAAAGCGAAAATAAATTGCAGGCCTTTTGCCAAAGCCTAAATATTCCAACACCCTTTTAGCCTAAAGCAAAATGAAACAAAAAAATAAACAGCCTAAACTTCGATTCCCTCAGTTTGATGGGGATTGGGAAGAGGTTACCTTTAATGCAGCCTATCAATTTAAAAAAACAAACTCTTTTTCAAGAGCTATGCTCAATAGTCATCATGGAGTTGTCAAAAATATTCATTACGGTGATATTCATACTAAATTTTCAGCGCTATTAGATATTTCTAAAGAAAAACTCCCATTTGTTAAGACAAGTATTGATTTATCTAAAATAGGAGCAGACAACTACTGTCAAAATCAAGATTTAGCTATCGCAGATGCTTCTGAGAATTATGATGATATTGGAAAAGCTACAGAGATATGTAATATTGGCAACACCAAAGTTTTATCTGGATTACATACCTTTCTTGCAAGACCAAACAAAAAACTAATTGCTAGTGGTTTTGGTGGAATTTTTATGCAGTCGGAATCTATTCGATATCAAATAAAAATTGAAGCCCAAGGAACAAAAGTATTAGGAATATCTACAAAACGATTAGGTAGCATCCAACTCCATCTCCCCTCTTTAGCGGAGCAAGAAAAAATTGCTGATTTTTTCAGTACGCTTGATGCCTATTTGGGGCAAAAAAAGCAGCGTTTAGCGTTGCTGCAAGAATACAAGCGGGGCATGATGCAGCAATTATTTTCTGGGCAAAAACGTTTTCAGCCTGATGCGGGCGGGGAGTTTCCTGCTTGGGAGTGGGTTGCGGCTAAAAATATTTTTAAAAACCATAGTAATAAAAATCATAATGGCGAGCTTCCTATTGTAGCCGTTACTCAAGACCAAGGAGTTGTTTTGCGAGATAGTCTAGAAAAAACTATTCATACATCTCAGGCTAGTGTCCAGTCCTATAAAATTGTAGAACCAGGTGATTTTGTTATTAGTCTTCGCTCATTTCAAGGTGGATTGGAACATTCTGATGTAAAAGGAATTTGCAGCCCAGCTTATACCATACTTAAACCTAAGGTTGCTATCGATAGTAATTTTTTCAAACACTACTTTAAAAAAGAACGATTTATCAGAAGACTAAGTAGTGCGGTAATCGGTATTCGCGATGGCAAACAAATAAGCTATTCTGCATTTTCTGCAATCAAAATCCCTCTCCCATCCATAGCGGAGCAAAAAAAGATTGCGGAATTTTTGGAGGCTATAGATGATCGGATCAAATTGGTGGAGCAATCGGTAGCGCAATTAGAAAGTTGGAAGAAAGGATTATTGCAAGAATTATTGGTTTAGTTTTTTGGGGCTGCCCCTGCGCTTCGCTTGGGTCGGGCTATGTCGCAGCTCGCAGGTCTGCTCGGCCCTGCGTTTTTTTTCGCTGCGCTCAAAAAAACTGGGTCTGGCCTGCGGCCACTGCTATCTATCCCTCAGCCGCTCATCTATTTTTTTTCTTTGGGCTTTTTTCTTCGGCGGTTTTGCGGTTGTTGTTTTGTTTCTTGGAGCCAATTTTTTCCCATTTTCCAGCAAACAAGGGCTTCAGCCCGCTCTTTGCATAGACAATCAACCATGGGCTTTAGCCCATGGCCGTAAAACAACCCCAGAAAATAATTCAGGGATAAAAACAATTGCTATTATTTCTCCCCTGGGCTGAAGCCCAGGGTTGTAGACTTGAGCGAACTGGCGGACTAAAGTCCTTGTTCGCTTTTTTAGGGCGGTTGTTTTTTTTCTTGATGGTTTTGGACCAGTGGGTTAAAACCCACAGCAACAAAGAGGGCCGTTCTACATCCAAACAAAATGAGCCGATGGTTGAAACCATCGGCCCATAAAGTGCAGTGGAAAAAATTGTGGGGAAAAAATCCGTTCATCGCCTAGGGACAAGCCCCCAGGCTAAGTTTTTTTATCAGCCCGCTAAAGAGGGCCTCTTTTTATTTTGTTATTTTTTAGGCTTGAGCTTAATTGAAAGCCGCTAATTGAAAGGGGTGTTTTTCATCCCACATAAATTTCATAGGAACCCTAGGGCCAAGGCCCTAGGCTAGCCAAAAAATTATCATCCCCTCATGCGAGGGGATTTTTCTTTGCGGTTGTGGTTTGGTGGTTGTTTTTCTTGAAGCTAATTTTTTCCATTTTCCAGCAAACAAGGGCTTCAGCCCGCCAGTTTGCATAGACCCACAACCATGGGCTTCAGCCCATGGCCCTAAAATAATTCAGGAATAAAAACAATTGCTATTATTTCTACCCTGGGCTGAA
This sequence comes from Saprospira grandis, assembly GCF_027594745.1. Lineage (NCBI taxonomy): Bacteria > Pseudomonadati > Bacteroidota > Saprospiria > Saprospirales > Saprospiraceae > Saprospira > Saprospira grandis. The sequence continues at coordinate 265,396 of NZ_CP110854.1, forward strand.
GCCCAGGGTTGCTGACTTGAGCGAACTAGCGGACTAAAGTCCTTGTTCGCTTTTTTTGGGCGGTTGTTTTTTTTCTTAGTGCTTTTGGACCAGTGGGTTAAAACCCAGAGCAAAAAAGAGGGCCATTTTACATCCAACAAAATGAGCCGATGGTTGAAACCATCGGCCCATGAAATGCCGCAGAAAAAATTGTGGTAGAAAAATCCATTCATCGCCTAGGGACAAGCCCCCAGGCTAAGTTTTTTTATCAACCCTCTAAAGAGGGCCTCTTTTTATTTTGTTGTTTTTTAGGCTTGAGCCTAATTGAAAGCCGCTATTTGAAAGGGGTGTTTTTCATCCTCCATAAATTTCATAGGAACCCTAGGGCCAAGGCCCTAGGCTAAGGAAAAAATTATCATCCCCTCATTCGAGGGGATTTTTTTTGTGGGTGGTTTGGGCGGTTGTTTTTTTTCTTGGTGGTTTTGGATCCATTAGTTTTTTCCTCGAGGAAAAAATTGCAGTAAAAAAATCCATTCATCGCCTAGGGACAAGCCCCCAGGCTAAGTTTTTTTGTCAGCCCTCTAAAGAGGGCCTCTTTTTATTTTGTTGTTTTTAGGCTTGAGCCTATTTGAAAGCCGCTATTTGAAAGGGGTGTTTTCTTGGTTGTTTTAGAAACCCACAGTAAAAGGGAGGCTAATTTCAAGCTTCACATTTCCTCAGCCATTGAACTATTTTTTTAATCTCATTTATATCATAAAACAAATCTGCATTAGGATCATACTTAGTAGTATTAAGGTTGGTCTTAACCTTTCCTTTTTCTCTAGTACTAAATCCGTTACTCACTAGATTTTTATGAATTTGTTCAGGGGTTATTCCTGGAATAGGGATGATAGAACCAATTAGTGTTTCTGAATAACTTGTTTTAAGAGAAAAAATGTTAAAAATAGATTTTATACCAGGGTTAATTACATAGTAAGTCCCTATACTATCACGAGAGAATTGATTTCTAACAAATATCTCCTTCTTGTATTTTGAATTGATGTCCATAATTTGTTCTCTATACAAATCATAATATTTATCCAATAAAAATATGTACCCAAATTTTGCAAAAGTTAAAATATAGGAAGTTTTTAATAATGCTCTGTCTATAGATTCAATATTTATCTTTCCGTATTTTGGAGTAATACTCAGTTTTTGTCCTACAGAATTATTTTTCAATGAATCCAAATATTTGCTTAATAAACTAGGGTTGTTGTTATTGAGTGAATGTTGGACCTCAATCAAACCATTACTTTTAGGTGTAAATTTTCCCGAAATAAGCCCACTCTCAAATTGAATTTTTCTATGTTGAGATTCATTTCTTAAAGAAAAAACATCATCTAAATTTCTAAGGGCATGTATGAGGTCTGCATCAATTTGATGCCCTGCTGTTGAGTTGCATTCTTTACAGGTTAAAGCTATTCGTGTCCCTTTTAGCTTATTTGGAGGAGCATCTTCTTCTGTCAAAAAGTTTTTATTTTTTGACATTAAATCATCTTCATTAAACTGCCTTACACATAGTGGACATATATAGGTTTTATCATATTTTAGATCAATATTTATAAGACCATTCTCTTTCAATAGATGAAGTTGGTTTGAAAATTTATCAAACAATTTTTTCCTTTTTAAGAAATTTTTACTTCGATTCATTAGCTCTAAATTATTATTATCGTAATATTTATCCTACCCAACGGCCTTGTTGCATAAATAAAACCCTTCAAATCAGTTAATTACAAAAAACCTTGCGAATTAGGCATAAAAAAAGGGACAAGCCCCGTAGATTTAAGTTTTTTCGACGAACAATAAAACCTCGAGCTGTCCCATGACAAATGTAGAAAAAACCTTACAGAATTACGCACTAACCAACAGATTTTATACCGCCCAAGGGGAGTTTATTTTTAATGTTTGGTTCCCGCCTTTGGCAAGCAAAAACTTCATCGCTAAGCGCCCAAAACGCGGCAGACCTAAAACAATTTCTGATGAATTTATTCGCTATTTATTCCGCTTAAAAGTGCTTTTTTCGTTTGGATACCGACAATTAGAAGGTATTCTAAAATGCGTTGTTTCCGAATATAATTTGGATGTCAATCCAATATCTTACAGCCAAATATGCCGTAGAGTCAAAAAACTAAAGCTGAATATTAAGCCTAAAAAAACGGATGACGAGCTGTCTATAGCAATAGATAGTACAGGACTAAAAATAAAAGGACAGGGAGAATGGCGGAGAATAAAACATACCGAAAAGTACCGTTCTGGCTGGATTAAAGTACATTTGGCCGTAAATGACAAAACAGGAGAAATCCTGGTTGTAGAGATTACCACAGAGCAAAAAACCGATGCTTCTCAACTCCTCAAAATGATAAAAAAATTGAAGCCATTTAATATTAAGCAAGTTTATGCAGATGGCGCCTATGACCAAACAAAATGTCGAGAAGCAATTTGTGATGCTGGGGCGGTTCCATTGATTCCCCCACGTAAAAATGCTCGCCTAAAAAAAGGAAAAAATGGAGAGCTAGTCGATAGTTATCGCAATGATGATATTTTATATATCTGGGAGTTAGGAGCGGCTGCTTGGAAACAAGATTTAGGCTATCATCGTCGAAATTTAAGCGAAACGGCAATGATGCGACTCAAGCACTTTTTCTCTGAACGGCTCTCTTCGATCAGCTTCAAAATGCAGAAACAAGAAGTGCTGATGCGTATTCAAATTTTAAATGAGCTTAATGCCGTCAAGCTAGAAGTTGCTGCTAATCAGTAAATTACGATTTATGCGACAAGGCCCTACCCAACCTACAATTACACAAATTGCTTACTACAGGCATCTTCATTTAAATCCCCTTAGACCCAATTATTCTCTTCTTAATTGAATTCTTGTTTATGATTCAACAAGTTTAGTTGAAATCTTCTTTTTCCTAAAAATAAATCCCCTAATTTTTGTGTTAATCTATGAAACAATTCATCTCTGAGCAAAAAGAAAGACCATCCTCAATCTAAAAAAATCAGCCCTCTCTTGAGAGGGCTGATTTTTTTGTTAACCTCGAGGCGTCCTATTACCTTCTATATTAAACTGGATTTGAACTCGTCTATAAAATTCCCCCACTTCATTAGTGGTATCTCTAGTTTCTATCCTTCTATATATTTGAGCTATTTTAAATTTAGGATCTGCTATTAAAGTTTCTTCAATATCCCTCAGTCTTAAAAAAGCTAACGTATCATTTCCTGTATAGAAATCACCTTTTTTTAATTCCATGCTTTTTACAAGGTCCTTTGTAGTGTCATAAAACTTAACTGCATCTATATCCGCTTTATTATAGAGATATCGTTTTGAAAAGGGTACAGCATCTGCAGAACCTATTAAAGTAACTTCAAATAAATCTATTTCTTTATACTTACTAAACTCGCTATCAATATCTTTCCTTACTCTATTAATCACTACTACCATTTTTTCAGGGACCGTAAATACCCCCGAAGGATAATTAACTATATATTCATCATACTCTTCCTTTTGATAATCAAGTGTTGCTTTTATTCTTAAAGAAGGTCTACCTATCGAATCAATAATAACTTTACTATCATAATTTAAAGTTATTATTTCACCATTTTTTGAACTGTTCCATTCGTCCTGTGCCCTCTTTAACTTACTTTGAAGCTCTATATCTATAGAGTCTTTTAAATCGTCTAAAGTTTTTAAACTATCTTTAATTAAATAATCACCCTTATCTACTTTTATACTATTTTTATTATTACTAAAGAATACAAAATATAGAGTAACGAGAAAAACCAACGACACAAGGTATATTACAAGTTTTCGTGAGTATATTCTCTTGTTTTCCATATTTAAATATGAATAAACTTTACTTTCATCAAAACTATCACCTTTAATATTAAAAATTTCTTCTGAACTATATTTATTTTCAATATCTGTAATTAGTATCACATGGCTATATTCGCTATAATCGCTATCTGGAATCATTGCTAAATCTATATCTCCACGATAGTTTTTTCTCTTATTAAAACCTTTCAACTTTGAAATTTCAATGATATTGTCCCCGTTCTTTGTCTTTACAACTAAATCCCTATGCTTTCTTATTTCCGCAATAATAGCATCAACTTTATCAAAGCAGTCTAACATTGATCCAGATGTGTCCACCCACATTAAAACTTTTTCCCCTTGTTTCATATCTTTTTTTTTGTAAAAAAAACAAAGTTATTCAATATTTATCAAAACACCGCTAATTGAAAAATATTTTTTGGCCAAAAAAAAAGCAGCCCTTTCGGGCTGCTTTTAAAATTACTGCCTCGGCAGTAAATCAGTAAGAAATGGACTAAAGCGTAAGGCGATGCGCTTGCACTTGAGCAATCATATCTTGCAAAGAAGTTTGACTGCGGCTGAGCTGATCAATATTGCTATCCAACATAAGTTGGGCAACGGGACCAAAGCGCTCCATCTGATCGCGCACCTTGAAGAGGCGATAATCTACAGTGGTTTTGCGGTCGCTCATTTCTTCATGCTGGGGAGTACCCGCCTGAAGCGTGGGCAGAAAGTTATCCAACATTTGCTGCTCGTTCAACAAGCTTTGCTCATCTACTTTGAGGTTGACGGCCTTGTCGCTGTTTTTTTCGCGGCGCAAAATGCGGCCCTGCAAACGATAGTTTACAGCATCCAATTCAGTTTGAAGCTGGGCTTCCAATTCATCACACTCATCAGTAGTCGTGATGACAGAAAAATCATAAACCATAATTTTATAGGTTTAAAGGTAAAATAATTGTAGCTCTCGCTACGAGGATTACTATATGATTCAATAAGAACTTTTTCTAAATGTATTATACGTTATATAGTGGGGCCAAAATAATGCTGTGCGATAAACACAGCTCTGGGCCATCTACAAACTAAAAGTCATTTTTCGTTGTGACTCAAGTATATAACTGAGGTCTCAACAAAATAATTGCATCAAAAGCCAAAAAAATTATTTTTTATGTTGATGGCTAATATTTTCTGCTTTAAAATAGTGGTATATGTTATATCTCAGGGTAAAAATAATGCTGTGCGAGGAACACAGCTCTGAGCCATCTACAAACTAAAAATCATTTTTTGTTGCGATTCAAGTATATAACTGAGGGCTCAACAAAATAATTGCATCAAAGCCCAAAAAAAAATAATTTTTTTTTGCCTGCCCGTTATTTAGGCGGCCATGGCCAATGTTTTTTGGCCCTCTTCCTCTTTTTTAGGATATAAAGCAGCTAGACCAGCTAAATATAGACGGTAATAAAGGCCAATAAATTTATTGAGCAGGGCTAGCGGTCCCTCATAAGTCGATAAACTAAAGTTATTCATCGCTTCCTCTTTTATATTTGCTTTTTGGGGCAGCTCTTTTTGAGATTGTCCCTGCAATAGGCCCAGCGCCAAAAGTTGCTCATATAAATAGGCCAATTCTTGCAGCTCCCGCATAATTTCTTGAGGTTGGCCCAAAGCCTTAAAAATGAGGAGAAACTCTGCAAACAAAAATTTTCTGCGGCCAATAAACTCCTCCAAACCCGCCGCCCGCAAACGCTTGCGCAAAGTAGGATAAGAAATGCCGTAAAATGCCTTGAGCATTTTTTTGCTGAGCTTATAGTCCTGAAGTTTTTGGTCGAGCTGCATAGTCTTTCGTTTTTGTTGTTAGATAAAGTTATAGATAAACTTTTGTGTATGCAAGTTATTAACGCAATAATATTTAGTTTTTTATGCTGAGGGTGAATTTATTAGCTTTTTAGGCGCATTTTTTCTAGTTTATGCGAAGCGAGAGCTTTTTTTAGTCCCAACTATTTTTAGCGCTGCTCCTCCCCTTTCAATTAGCGGCTTTCAATTAGTGAGGGCGGCAAAAAACGACTTGTTTTTTGCCGCCCTTTTTTTGGTCCAAAAAAATAGTTTGCCTTTTTTCAAAAGAGAGCCAAAAACTAGGCGAGAAAATAAATCTCTTTTTCTCCAACTTTATTTTTTTTCTTTACTTTTAAACAAGCAAAAGATAAGACCCAAGCCAAAAAGCAATCTATTTTGCTCAGCGGTCCTTGGCCTAGCGATCTAATAGGCCTTTTTCGGTAGGTTAAAACCCACCGCAAAAATGGTATCGCTTTGCGATGATCTATGAATGAGGGTTGAAACCCTCATAAATTTAGCGCAGGCCCCAAAAAAATCTAATAAAAAGACAAATGACGACGCAAACAGAACAAATACTAGAGAATGAATTGGTAGAGCAACTAATTGGCCTGGGCTATGAATACCTGCCCATTAAGGAAGAAAGTGATTTAGTAGCCAATTTTAAGCGGCAATTGGAGCGCCTCAATGGAATTTCTTTGTCGGAAACAGAAATGCAACGTTTGCTCCTGCAATTGAATCAGGGAAGTATTTTTGAGCGCTCAAAACGCTTGCGGGCCAAAAAACTGGAATTACAAAAAGATGATCAAGAAACGATCTATTTGAGTTTGTGGGATCAAAAAAATTGGGCAGAAAATAAATTCCAATTGATTCGACAAATGCGGATGGATGGGCGCTATAAAAATATTTATGACCTGAATATTTTGATTAATGGGCTGCCCTTGCTGCATATTGAATTAAAACGGCGAGGCATCGAGATGAAAGAAGCCTTTAATCAGATTCATCGTTATAGCCATCAATCTTTTTTGATGGGCCAAGCTTTGTTCTCTTACACACAACTTTTTGTGATTTCGAATGGCGTAAACACTAAATATTTTGCGAACAATAAAACAGGCGAGCTCAATTTTAAGCAGACCTTTTATTGGGCCAATAAAGAAAACCAGAAAATTAGTCGCTTAGAAGAATTTGCGCAGCATTTTTTGGCTCCGCCTCAGCTTTTTAAAATGATTAGCCGCTATATGGTGCTCTCTGAAGCAAATAAGCGGATTTTAGTGATGCGACCTTATCAGTGCCATGCTACAGAAGCTATTCTAAATCGAGTGAAAAATAATGGGGGCAATGGATATATCTGGCACACAACAGGCTCGGGAAAAACATTGACCTCTTTTAAAAGTAGCCAACTTTTGCAAGAGCTGCCCAAAGTGAAAAAAGTTGTTTTTGTTGTAGATCGCAAAGATTTAGATTATCAGACGATCAAAGAGTTTGATAGTTTTTCTAAAGATTGTGTGTCGGCTACAGAAAATAGCAAGCAACTAATTCAACGTTTTTTGGGCCGAGACAAATTGATTGTCACGACCATTCAGAAGCTAAATTCCGTCATTCATAAAGAAAAGAAGCGAGAAAAACTCCTGCCCTTACAAGAGGAAGAAATGGTTTTCATTTTTGATGAGTGCCATCGTTCGCAATTTGGAGAAAGCCATCGCCGAATCAAGGACTTTTTTAAAAAGGTGCAGCTTTTTGGCTTTACCGGCACGCCCATTCAGGCAAAAAACGCCATGGATACCAAATGGGGCAAACAAAGCACAAAAAGTCTTTTTGATGAATGTTTGCATAGATACATCATCACGGATGCTATTCGAGATGAAAATGTGCTTCGTTTTTTGGTGGAATATGTGGGGCGCTATAAAAAAACGGCCACGGCCAATGAAATTGACATTGAAGTAGAGGATATTGATCGCCAAGAATTGCTAGAGCATGAATATCGCTTGGAAAAAATTGTCGACTATATTATTAAGTACCACCCGATTAAGACCAAAAATAAAAAGTACAATGCCATTTTTTGTCTGCCCAGCATTCCCGTTTTAAATAAGTACTATGAAATTTTCAAGCGAAAAAAAGCCGAGGGCGCGCATGACTTAAATATTGCTTGCATTTTTAGTTATGGGAGCAATGAATCGCCAGAAGGGCAGGATGAAACTCAGGATGGCTATACTTATCGGGCGCATAGTCGAGATCGTTTAGAAGAAGCGATGATGGATTATAATGCGAGTTTTAATGCGAACTACAACAGCCAGAGCAGTCAATCTTTTGACAATTATTATAAAGACATTGCAAAACGGCTGCGCGATGGACAAATCGATATTTTATTGGTGGTCAATATGTTTTTGACTGGATTTGACAGTCCGCGGCTCAATACCTTATATGTAGATAAAAATTTGCGCTATCATGGTTTGATTCAGGCTTTTTCTCGGACCAATCGTTTGATGGGCAGTGAAAAATCGCAGGGAAATATTGTTTGTTTTCGCAACTTGAAGCAGGCCACCGATGATGCGCTTCTTTTATATTCGGACAAAGACGCTCCGGAGCTGGCTTATAGTCCCAGTTATGAAGAACAGCGAGAAAAATTTGACGAGAAAATCATGGCCTTAAAAAAATTGGTCCCTACAGTCGATTCGGTAGATTTTTTACCTTCGGAAGAGGAAGAGCTGGCTTTTGTGCAGGGTTTTCGGGAGTTAATTCGTTTGCAGAACATGCTTTCGGCCTTTGTCGATTTTGATTTGGAGCAAACGGCCATGCAAGAGCAGGAGTTTGCGGATTATAAATCGAAATATTTGGACCTCTATGAAAAAGTTCGGCAAAATCGGAAGCTCAATAAAACTTCTGTTTTAGAAGAGGTTGATTTTGAGTTGGAATTGATTCAGCGCGATGAAATCAATGTCGTTTATATTTTGCAGCTTTTGCAAAAGGCTGCTTCAGCTTCGGCAGAAAAAAGAAGCTTGGCCATTGAGCGGCTGCTTCAGCAGCTGCAGGCAGAAGTCAGTTTGCGCAGCAAAAAAGATTTAATTGAGAAATTTATTCGGGACAACCTGCCAAAGATCGAAGAGGCCGATGATATTCCCGATGCCTTTGAAGAATTCATGCGCAAGGAACAAGCCGCTAGTTTTCAGGCGATTTGTCAGCAATATGATTTGGACCAAGAAAAATTTGAGCAGCTGGTCAAAAACTATTTGTATAGCCAGAAAATGCCCTCTAGCGATCAATTACTCGCCAGCCGAAAAGAAAAACCTAAATTATTAGAGCGAAATAAAATTGCCCAGGGCATAAGAGAAGAGCTGGAGGACTTTGTTGGGCGGTTTATGGAGTAGAAAAAAAAATAGGCTAGCGAGGGTTCGCTAGCCTGGTGGGGGTTGAGAGCTGTATCAGCTCTAATTTCGTTTTGTCTTTTTCGGGAAAATTTTCCCAAAGGTTGTTTTTAAACTATTCTTATGTTGAGCTTCACTATAATAAGACTCAACATAAAACTGAAAAAGAGTGTCCAATACAGCATCTTCTTGTATAGATTTTTTCGTGGCTACTTTTTCTAATAAACTAGCTAGCTGTTTTTTGGCTTTATTTCGGTTATCACTATTGTTTATTGTTGCATCTGCAGTAGGTGGTATTTGCTGTTCTATCTTCTCCACTAAATCTTTTAGCCGCAGTCCATATTGCTCTTTAAAGTTATCATCAGCAGCTCCTGACTTCAAATAATTCCAAAGCCCATGCTCAGGAGTTATCGGAAGATAATTAATTGTTTTTTTCTTGTTTTTAAACTGTTTTAACAATTTCTCCTCTCCCTTTTCTAGACTTTTCTTTTCCTTAATTTTCTTTAGCGCATCCTTTACATCCTCGTCAAAGAAAATATGTTGCCCAATTTTTTCATCAAACAAATATCCTTCAACATGCTCTGCAAAGTTTAAAATATTGGTGTAGCCTCCAATAGGTAGAACTTTATAAGTTGGGCGCACTAAACCTGTTAGATTAAAATAATAATCAAGAGTAGCTTCTAGTAGTTTTCTAGCCATGACATCCTCCACAAAAAACACTTGTTCAGGATGTTCATCCTCTTCAATAGCAACTTCTTTCAATACATAAGTTGGGCAAACACCTTTTAAAACTTCAATTTTTCCGCTACCATCATTTTCTAAGTAGTAAATATTCTTCGCTATTTTTATCAAGCTACTAGAGTGGGTAGATAACAAAATGACAAGATTTTTTTCTTTGGCCTTTTGTTCTAGGTATTTATACAATCTCATTTGCAAACGAGGATGTAAAGCCATTTCGACCTCATCAATAACCAACATAGAGTTTTCCTCTATATCTTCAATCACTGCAATAGTATTCAAAACAAGTAACTCCCCTAAAGAAAAATTACGTTCTGTATAAAAAGTATTTCTGTTTTTAATTGCATATACTTTTCTATTTCGTTGTTCTTTTGCAGGTATTTTACCTCTAAATTTAAGTTTAGCCGACATCAAGTCGCTAAATTTATTAGTCTCTAACAATTCATTTAATTGCTGTTGAAACTCCTCTGGTTCTGCTTTAAAAAAAGATTTGGTTGGGATATCTCCCTTTTGAGAAAAAAAGCGCCGACCATCTCCAGCTGCCGATAAAAAATCTGTTGCTGAAAATCCAAATTTTTTAAAAAATTCATTTACTCCTTTTTTAGGTTTTGGAGTCCAGCGTGCACCTCCATTTCTATACGTTTTTTTCTCTTTTCCAACAGTATACTCTACTTCTCCTGCAAAAGAAGTTTCCTCCTCATTTGTATTTATAAATAGCCTTTTAAAGGCATCTTTATCAACAATCTTATGCAGTGTTGTTAATAAGGTTGTTTTACCAGCACCATTTCCTCCTGCTAAAACATAAACTCCCGCTTTAGTAGGAATTTCAAACTCCAATTCCTTGATGTGCCGAATATTTCTAATGACAATTTTTTTCATGTTCCAAGTTTTTAGTTAACTAATCCCCCAATAATACCACCAGCGACCAACACTACCAAAAAAAACTGCTTAAAAATGCGTCTTATCCAATAAAAACATGGCATTGTTTCCAGCTATAAAAAACCGGGCTAGCAAAACCTTCTTGCTAGCCCATTTTGTTTTCTAAAACCCATTCCCCAAAAATCCTCTAAAATATGGGTCATCTAAAACCTTAACCTCAAGGCGATCGCCATAAGAAACGCCTAGATATTTATAAGTCGCTACCAGCAACACTTTTTTTCCTTGCCAAAAAAAAGAGACGCCATCTTCATTTTTGCCCACATCTGAGGGTTTGCCAAATAAATTGGAAAATAAACCGACCAAATTTTCTAAGTCATCAATTTGCCAGTTCGTATATTTTCCGCTTACTTCATAGCTTTCCTGCGTTTTTTCGGTTCTCAAATGGATGCCCACCAACTTTCCTTCATAAAATCGGAGCAAAATCCGATCTAGCTCATAATTAAATAGTTGTTGGCAGCAGGCCCCCGTATATAAATATTCTTTTGCCCCATCGCTATAACTGCCTTTATAACTTAAGGCATCGCTCCATTTTGTGTAGCTGTCCCCCAGCTGAAACTCCTTAAAGCCTTTTTTCTGATCTAATTGAGCTAAAGATTGTGCCTGGCCCATAAAACCAATGGCTAAAAAGATAAGTAAGAAAAATCCTCTCATGATATTTTTTTATTTAAAATGATTAGTTCACAAAAGTGTAGCTCAACTATCCACTCTATCTAAATTGCTAGATTTTTTTTCTTTTTTTTTGGGGCTGCCCCTGCGCTTCGCTTGGGTCGGGCTATGGCGCAGCTCGCTGTTCGCTCGGCCCTGCGTTTTTTTTCGCTGCGCTCAAAAAAACTGGGTCTGGCCTGCGGCCACTGCTATCTATCCCTCAGCCGCTCATCTAATTTTTTCAGGCCATTGTTTTTCTTCGGCGGTTTTGCGGTTTTTTTTTTGAAACAGTGGGTTAAAACCCACAGCAAAAAAAAGGGCCGTTCTACATCCAAAAAAAATGAGCCGATGGTTAAAACCATCGGCTCATGAAATGCCGCAGAAAAAATTGTGGTAGAAAATTATTCATCGCCATTAGGCCAGTTTTTTCCCAAGAGAAATTTTTGTCCTTGTTTTTTTACCCCATTGCTAATTGAAAGCCACTATTTGAAAGGGGTGTTTTCTTGATGGTTTTCTAGACCAGTGGGTTAAAACCCACAGCAAAAAGGAGGGCCGTTCTACATCCAAAAAAATGAGCCGATGGTTGAAACCATCGGCCCATGAAATGCCGCAGAAAAAATTGTGGTAGAAAATTATTCATCGCCATTTGGCTAGTTTTTTCCCAAGAGAAATTTTTGTCCTTGTTTTTTTACCCCATTGCTAATTGAAAGCCGCTATTTGAAAGGGGAATTTAACCGCCGAAGAAAAAAGCCCAGAGAAAAAACTAAGGTTGTGCAAAAAAGGAGAGCGAAGCGAGCCTTTTGGCCTAGCGATGGGGAGCAGTGCGGCGAAGCCGCAGACCAAGCAAAAAACTTGTTTTTTTGCGCAGGGCCGAGCAGACCTGCGAGCTGCGGACCGTAGCGGCGCAAGGCGAAGCCGCAGCGCAGGCCCCAAAAAAACAGAGATCACTACCATCTTGTCAATTTATCCTTTAGTTTTTTGGCCTTAACTATATCCGAATCAATTTCTTCTAAGGCTGCTGGCGACCATAAGGCTAAACTTTTTCGATGAAAACGCTCCTCTTTTTTCCAAATGTCGGCATAAGTCTCTCTATAAAGGGCTTTCATTTTTTGCTCTTCTTCCTCATATTCAAGCTGCATCCGATCGCGAAATTCCTCATAACGCTCTTCTTGCGATAATTTATAGGCCTTCATTTTTTCTTGCAGCTTGAGATTAACCTTTTTTAAAGCCGCTCGATAAGCAGCAAACTGTTTTTTAATGCGTCCTTTTTCCTCTGGATTATTTTTTTGGGCCAAAACAGCCTGCTGTTCTTTTTTATCCAAAATTTCTTCCGCCCGCCAAAGAGTCCGAACATTTTGCAAGGCCGGATGTACCGCCTGAATTAAATGGACCACTTCTTTTTTAGCCGCAGTTTCAAACTCCTTTTCTGCGGTCAGTAGTTCTTGGTAAGTTGCAGCTAAGGCCTCTTCCTTTGCTTCCCAATCCAATAGAGCCACTCCAAACTTCTTTTGCCAACTTAGCCGATGCTTTTGCATGCTTTTTTTAATATTTTCTTGCAAAACCTCCTGCTCTCTAAGCATTTGTTTTTCTCGATGCTCCAAACTTTGAATAAGATCGTGTATGCTATTTTGTAATTTTTGACGCGGATAAGCCCCCCCAAATAGTCCCCCAATCAACAGAGAAATAATGGACCAGGCCACAAAAAATAAGAAGATCAAAAAAGCAAGCCGATTTTGCCCCATCTCTTCTAACCAACTCGCAAAAGAGGAACTGATGAAAATCAACAGCATGCGAAGAGAAAACGTAATAAATAGACCAATCAAAATATTCAACAGCCAAACTTCACTAACAGCAGAGTACTTCTTTGCTGGATCGGCCTCCAAAAACTGCTTAAAATGAATGGGCGTTTTCCAATCTATAGCCATGCGCAAAGTCGGCGATAAAGACAACTCTCCGCTTGCATACTGATTTAAATTGGGCATAATACGTTCTAAAGGAGGCAAGCGATAGGCGGCAAAAGTCTGCGCGCTCATTTTTTTCTCAAAAGCAGTCCGCAATTTTCCATCTTGCATTTCTTGCAAGATTATCCAACACCATTTCTCTGCATTAGGGCGAAGTTCGGGCGATTTATGTCCCTCTACAAAAGCTAACTGAAACAAATTTCGAAACTCTGCCGAAAAGCTATGATAATTTTGATGCGGTGGCGGAACAGATGAAAAAAGTTGATCCGCCTTGGGATGATGAACAAATAAGCCGGCCTCAATTTTTTGATGCAAACTCGCTAGGTTTTCCCATTTCCCCTTGGCCGAGGCCGCAAAAGGATGAATGCCCAATAATAATTTGTAAATAATAACGGCCAAGGCAAAATTATCCCAACTTGGAGAAAAATAATTACTTCTTGGTCGCCGATAATATTCTGCTGCGGCATATTCTGGCGTAGTTACCGCCGCTTTAAAGCGCAATTTTCCATTTTCCGAAATTTGCAGCGAGTCTACATCCACAATAGAAATTTGCCCATCGCTTTGCAACAAAACATTTTCGGGCTTAAAATCGACCAAAACATATTTTTCCGATTGCTGCAAACGATAAAGCGCATTGGCTAGGTTAAAGGCAATGCGCAAGCGAAATTCTCGGCCCATTTTAGCCGATAAAGCAAAACGGCCCCATTCTTCACGCATTTTTTTGGGCAAAGTGGGCAAACAAAAGAGCTCTAGCTTTTTTCCACTAACCATTCGCATAATAAAACCAATGGCCTCGCCCCGCTCATTTTCTATAATATCTTCGGGCCAAACAAAACTCGGCTGCTCCTCTGGCCGATAATGCGCCAAGGGATCTTTTAATAAAAGCCTGAGCTTGGCTATTTTTTCTTCCGTCAATTTATGCGGATGATAAATTTTTGCTACCCGATCCTGATAAATTTTTGGCGTTCTAATTTTAAACAACTGCCCTTCTCCCCCAGCCGCAAAAGGTTTGCTGGCCAAAATAATTTTGTCTTTGCGTTTACTTAAATAAAGGCTGTGCATTTAGTTTTGTTTATGGTTCCAAGCCCTGCATTTCTTGCACAGAAAACTGAACAAGCGCATCCGCAGCAGCTTCTCGATAGGCCAACAAATGTTCGCTTTGCATATGCTGCTCCCAAAGTGCGCGACTTTCCCAAAGCTCATAAATTAAAAATGAATTCGGATCTTTAAAATCCTGATTTAAGTCATAAACGATACAACCTTCCTCCAATCGAGTGGCTTTTACCAATTTAAATAATTCTTCCTTAATAAATTCAACTTTTTCGGCCTTCACTTCTAGTTGAGCGACAATCGTTAATTTTTGTTCTTTCATGAGTTCTTTTTTTAAACGTTTCTCCAAACTAAGCGAGAATAAACAATTTGGCAAATCACTGCCCTTTTTTAGGATTTCTTTTTTTGGGGCTGCCCCTGCGCTTCGCTTGGGTCGGGCTATGTCGCAGCTCGCTGTTCGCTCGGCCCTGCGTTTTTTTTCGCTGCGCTCAAAAAAACTGGGTCTGGCCTGCGGCCACTGCTATCTATCCCTCAGCCGCTCATCTATTTTTTTTCTTTGGGCTTTTTTCTTCGGCGGTTTTGGTTTTGTTTTTTTCTTGGAGCTAAAATGTTTCCCATTTTCCAGCCCATGGCCATAAAAAACAACTCCACAAAAAAATTCAGGGGTAAAAACAATTGCTATTATTTCTGCCCCATAAATTTCATAGGAACCCCAGGGCCAAGGCCCTAGGCTAAGGAAAAAATTGTCATCCCCTCCTGCGAGGGGATTTTTTTTGGGGTTGTGGTTGGGGTGGTTGTTGTTTGAAATTTTTTTGGACCTGTGGGTTAAAACCCACAGCAAAAAGGGAAGACATTCTACATCCAAAAAAATGAGCCGATGGTTGAAACCATCGGCCCATGAAAATTAAACTAAAATCCTTTCCCATTTTTCAGCAAACAAGGGCTTCAGCCCGCCAGTTTGCATAAACCCGCAACCATGGGCTTTAGCCCATGGCCCTAAAAAATTCAGGGATAAAAACAATTGCTATTGTTTCTGCCCTGGGCTGAAGCCTAGGCTTGTAGACTTGAGCAAAGAGCGGACTAAAGTCCTTGTTCGCTTTTTTGGGGCGGTTGTTTTTTTCTTGATGGTTTTGGATCCATTAGTTTTTCCGCCGAAGAAAAAATTCTATTGTTTTTTAACCCCATTGCTAATTGAAAGCCGCTAATTGAAAGGGGAATTTAAGGGCCGAAGAAAAAAGCCCAGAGAAAAAGACCGATGAGCGGCCACAACAAGCCCTTTAGGGCGCAGTTCGACGACCAAAGGGAGTAACCGATGGGGAGCAGTGCGGCGAAGCCGCAGACCAAGCAAAAAACTTGTTTTTTTGCGCAGGGCCGAGCAGACCTGCGAGCTGCGGACCGCAGCGGCGCAAGGCGAAGCCGCAGCGCAGGCCCCAAAAAATCAAAAAATTATTCCTCCGCCCAGTTTTTCACCTGCCTAAATATTTCTTGCTGCCAAGCCCTTATATTTTTATCGTGGGGAATAGAAACGCCTAAAATACTACAGTCTTTTGCAGCCGATTTTTTCTGTGACTGAAAAAAACCTAATTTTGAAACTCCATTGGGGTGAATTAAAGCCGCTTTTTGGCCCTCATAATAATCTAGATAGACATAAAGTTGCCGCAAATCATGCGGAGAAGGTTTGGATTGCTCCAATCGCTTCCATTTGCAGTCTAAAACATACTTTTTGTTGTTGAGCTGCAAAATAATGTCGGGCTTCATGTAAACGGATGAATTTTGATCCGAAAATTGCCAAAACTTTTTTCGCGGCTCGGCCCAAATGTGATCAGTAGGACCCAATTGTTTTTTTAAACTCTTAAAAATAAAGCGCTCCCAAAGAGCATTCATATCAAACATCAGGGCCAAAACTTCTTGCTGTCCCCGCTGCAAATCTGGATGATAATGCAATAATAATAGCCGCGCAATGGCCAGCGCCCGCCGATAATGCTCATTGTTGCGATGAAAAGAAAATTTTTGAAAACTGGCCTCCGAAATAAAAAGATCGGGCATGGGCGGAAAATCAAGCAATAGCGAGCCAATTTTACTCTTCAAATTTGCCTCTCGATTAACTTTACTCAATAAAATCAAGGCTTTGTACAAAATCTGATGAATAAAATGCTCCTTATTATATTGACTGTGGCGAACATAAAAGCGCTGCTGCTGACAAATATTTTTTTGAAGCTGCTTGGCAAAAATTAACTTCCCTTTTAATGCCGTTTGATTTCGCTCCACTTTTTTGTAGCGCTTAATCAATCCTCTATGCAATAAATACTGCAACTCTTTGATATATAAATCAAAGTAAAGCGATAAAATTGCATTGGGTTTGAGTTTCAACTGGCTGCTGCTGGGCGTTTGAATGGGCAAACTATCCACAGCACGCAAAATATCAATCAACATTTTTCGCCAGTGATTTTTATCCGCTGATTTATCGGCCTTGGGCAAAATTTCAATGCTAAAATCAGCCAGTTGCAAAACACCTACCTGCTCGCAAAACTTGACATATTTATGGCCCAAAGAAAAATAAGGATGTCCGCCCCGCTCATGAAAAACTTGTAGTTGCTCCAACTGCTTTTTCGTCAAGCCATTTTCGCCCAAATACAATTTTTCATGCTCATAAACAGTAAATTGCTTGTTCATAAGGCCTTATTTTATGCTTCTTTTTCTAGCCCAAGCTGCGCCAAAGCAATTTCCAAATCTACTTCCGCCCAAGGGATCAACTGAAAACGCTCCTCTTCCATCAAGGGCTCATAATCCATAGCGGCAAAAATTTGGGTTTCTTCTTCTTTACGGACAAATCCCTGGCCCAAAACCAACCCAATTTTTCCAAAGTCGCCATAAAAATACTCCTGCAAAAGTGGAAGAATTTTATGCCGCACGACCAAGGCCAACTCTTTTTCTGGCGCTTCCGCATTTTTTATAGGCAAAAAATAACTGTGGCCAATCAAATGATCTTTAGACAGTAGCCGCTCTATCCGTTGGTTGATGGTCCATAGCAATTTTTCCATCGCATAGCCATAAACCAAAATATTTTCAAGCAATTCTGGACGAGGCGGCATTTCTACAAAACTAAATCTTCTGCGCAAAGCGGCATCCAAAGCTTCTACGGAGCGGTCCGCCGTGTTCATCGTTCCAATAATATATAAATTGGGTGGCACCGAAAATTCGTCTTTGCTATAGGGCAAGACAATTTCTAGGCTTTCTTTTTGGCCCAAACGTTTATCTTCTTCCAATAAAGTGATGAGTTCGCCCAGAATTTCTGAAATATTTCCGCGGTTAATCTCATCAATGATGAGGACGTAGTTTTTGGGCGCCTCTATTTTTGAATCCGTAGCATATTGCTCTAAGGTATTCAAAATGGATTGATAATAAATTCCCAATCCTTCTTTTAAATTAAAGTCTCGCTCGCCAGTAAATATTTCTTTTAGCGTGGCTAGCCTCAAATAGTGTGTTCGGCTACCACTAGCTTTTTCAAAATGAATCCGCCCCCTTTCTTGATCGATCGCATAAATTTGAAATTCTGAATTTGCTCGACGTAAAGAAAAGGCCATTTTTGGATCGGCCTCCCAAGCCGCCAAAAATTTTGCAAAGGCAGCATCAAAACTACTTTCGGCATGCAGACGATTTTCGCCCGAGTAATTTTGTGCAGCAAGTTGGGCCAACTGCTTAAAAATCCCCGCCTTAATTTCATAGGACAAATTCCCCTCACTTTCTTCTTCCAATACAGGCTTGATCCCCTCTACAAAATCTTCATAGCTCATACTTTGATGAAAAGTAGTGAACTGAATCTGTCCCAACTTTTTGTACTGCGTATAAGCTGCCCGCAAAATTTCTCGACCAGTAGTAAAAGGGCCTTCTAAATCAAGCTCAGAAAAAATCTGCTGGGCTTTTTCTAAGTTATTTTCCTTTTCTATTGCGTTTAGCTCTTCCAAATCTACTCCCGCCAAAATGGCCAGTGCATAATTGATGCTGTTGTAGGTTTTTCCGGTGCCAGGAGGGCCAAAAAGAATTTGGTTGTTGGGCTGCTTATTTTCTAGACTTTTGCTTGGGCCGTTCTTTTTCATTTCTTTATCTGTTGAGCTTTGAACATCTAATTTATCCAAAATTTTTTCTCTAAAATTTATGTCATAGACCATTCGCTCTAAATTGCGAACATTATTGGGTTGATAAGCAATGGATTTATTCTCAGCCTGTCTTTCTACTAAGCATTCATCAAAATTGGCTCTTAAAAAATCTCCTTCTTTAGACCAGAGCTCAGAAATAGCCCCTCCATTTATATTGAGCTGAATTTTTTTGTCATTATTAATCGTAAAAACCACATTTGCAGGAAATCGCCCTTTTTCTGAAGGGAATTTTTCTTTCAGGGCCTCAAAAAGTTGCTGCAAAGCCTGCTGTTTATAGTTTGATAGCACTTTTATAAGAGGTAGATACTGTAGATCTTCGCTAAAACGGTATACATCTTCAGCTCCTCTTTTTTTCGCTAGGTATTCATAGTTGGCCAAATAATTATCCTCTGCCTTTCCTCCCAATTTTTTCACGGCTGCTTTTAGCTCATCCAATCGAAAAATAGGGGGCAAATAATTAGTTTTATCATATAAAAAAGCAATTTTCCATTTAAAAGCTTGTTTCCCATCCTCTTTGTCACCTAAATAGACCTCTTCATGGCTGCCTAACTTAATTTCTGCTATGGTTTCCCAATCTCCATTTTCGGCCGCCTTAGCAATTCTCAAAATTTCAGCTCGAACAGTTTCGTAGGCCGTTTTTAAATCCTCTCCAAAAAAAGAGGGAAAAGCATAGCCCTCTTTTTCTTTCCACCCTTTTTCCATTGGACAATAATGCTCATCCTCCATATAATGAAAAACAATTCCAAACTGATGGCCTAACCCTCTAGACACTGGCCCCAATTCAATAGTTTTTGTATCTAGCCAATCGCAAAAAGAATTGCCTGAGTCATCACTATATTCCTCCAGACTCATTTTTTCGAGTCGCTCTAAGGGCCATTCTTTTAGAAAAGCGGCTTTTAATTCTGCTAGTTTCAAGGCTGTTTCCATCTTTACTGCTTTTTTATTCCAAAGCAAAATGATAACTAAAAAATGGCTTAATCGGTCTCCACATCATTCTGCTTTATCTATTTCATTTTAGGCCCCTTAAAATAGGATTTTTTCTGTTGTTTTTTTTTGGGGCCTCCGCTGCGGCTTCGCCTTGCGGCGCTACGTTTCGCAGCTCGCTATTCGCTCGGCCCTGCGCAAAAAAACAAGTTTTTTGCTTGGTCTGGCCTAACGGCCACTGCTGCACATCGCTAGGCCGCTCATCCATTTTTTTTCTTTGGGCTTTTTTCTTCGGCGGTTTTGCGGTTGTTGTTTTGAACCTGTGGGTTGAAACCCACAGCCATACAACAATTCCATTCTACATCTATAGTGCGGAGAGGATTAAAATCCTCTGCCGCTTTGAACATGATGATTTTTGGTCCATTGATTTTCCCCAAGAGAAATTTTCATCCCTGTTTTTTTATGGAGGTTTTTAAACCTCCATTTAAAATGAAATGCCTTTTTGTTGCCTGGCTGTAGGTTTCAACCTACAGACCACCGCAGTTTTTTCCAAAAAAAAATTTTTGTCCTTGTTTTTTAACCCCATTGCTAATTGAAAGCCGCTATTTGAAAGGGGTGTTTTTCATCCCACATAAATTTCATAGGAACCCTAGGGCCAAGGCCCTAGGCTAGCAAAAAAATTGTCATCCCCTCTTGCGAGGGGATTTTTCTTGCGGTTGTGGTTGGACAGTTGTTTTTTTTCTTGGTGATTTTGGACCAGTGGGTTAAAACCCACAGCAAAAAAGAGGCTATCCTACATCCAAAAAAATGAGCCGATGGTAAAAACCATCGGCCCATGAAAGTCTATTTCCAAGACTTTATATGATCTAGTATTTTGCGTAAAAAATCAAAGATCTCCTCATCTATTTTTTTTAAAGCACCTCCAAAATCAAAAACATATCTACTATAATTATCTATTTTATAGTCTTTCTCTGAAATACCTATTTTTTTAATCTTTTCAGGAAATTCTTTTTTTACCATTTCCTCGTCTCCCTTACATTCCAAAAATATAGTAGCACCTTCATGAGTCGTAAATATGTATATCTCATAATTAAGTCCATTTTTACTACATTTTATCAAGGCCAACTGCGTAGGTTCCCATCTTTTTAACTTATTAAAAGGCTGATGATCATTCTTTAGTCTTTCCTGCAATCTATCAAGTCTATAAACTGGTATTTTATTATAAAAATCTACTAATTCTTTTGCCGAAGACATACGGTTATCCTCAGCTAAAAAATCATACAGTTTACTTTCATTTTCTGTTCCCATTCTATTTTGTGCTAAATGTTGAATTAATTTAGTGTATTCATGTAAAAAAGAGAGCTGACCTAGATCACTACAATAACCTTTACATGGCCTTAACCAAGCTGATACAAGATCATTAGGTTTATCATTGAATGCTGCAATATTATATACTATTTTATCTATTTCTCCGAACTTAGGAGCTGTTTGAGATCCATCTAAACTCAGGTAAATAATAGCTTCTACACTAAGTTTATAATCCTCTTTGCATTTTTGATAATATC
The DNA here is from genome assembly GCF_027594745.1 of Saprospira grandis. Lineage (NCBI taxonomy): Bacteria > Pseudomonadati > Bacteroidota > Saprospiria > Saprospirales > Saprospiraceae > Saprospira > Saprospira grandis. The sequence continues at coordinate 286,390 of NZ_CP110854.1, forward strand.
GAACTAGCTGTTCTTCCATATCATTTGCAAAATTCATCTTGTTCTCTATAATTATGGCTTTTTCTGCTGTTTTAATGAGTATGTCAATATTTCCTGACTCTCTTGAAACCTTTGCCTCTGAAAAATCCTGAGCGGTTATAGCTGTACCATAATGGCAATTTAGAAAATCGATAAATTTTAAAAGAAAAACATTTCCTAGTCCATGTTTTCCATTAGGACTTAACAAGTCCCCTATAACATCTGAGTGAAAATTTTCATATTGAGTATTCTGGGAAGATATAGTAAATACGTTATAAGCATTTTTGTCTTTCTCTTTTGAGACATTATCATTAACCTTTATATACTCCTCAAGCTCTTTAGACAAAAGCATTTTCTTTATATTATCCATATTATTTTACATATATTCCATCATTAAAAACTTATAGTAAAACTACCTAAAGGAGCCCATAAAACAAAAACATAACAGCTCTTTTATTCAACGGTTTTGTTTTTTAAATTTCATAGGACCCCCAGGGCCAAGGCCCTAGGCTAGCCAAAAAATTATCATCCCCTCATTCGAGGGGATTTTTCTTTTGGGGGTGGTTGAACGGTTGTTTTTTAACCCAATCGCTAATTGAAAGCCGCTATTTGAAAGGGGTGTTTTCTTGATGGTTTTCTAGACCAGTGGGTTAAAACCCACAGCAAAAAAGAGGGCCGTTCTACATCCAAAAAAAATGAGCCGATGGTTAAAACCATCGGCCCATGAAATGCCGCAGAAAAAATTGTGGTAGAAAATTATTCATCGCCATTAGGCCAGTTTTTTTCCAAGAGAAATTTTTGTCCTTGTTTTTTTACCCCATTGCTAATTGAAAACCGCTATTTGAAAGGGGAATTTAAGTGCCGAAGAAAAAAGCCCAGAGAAAAAACTAAAGTTGTGCAAAAAAGGAGAGCGAAGCGAGCCTTTTGGCCTAGCGATGGGGAGCAGTGCGGCGAAGCCGCAGACCAAGCAAAAAACTTGTTTTTTTGCGCAGGGCCGAGCAGGCCTGCGAGCTGCGGACCGCAGCGCCGCAAGGCGAAGCCGCAGCGGAGGCCCCAAAAAAACTATTCATCTGAATAATTATCAATTACCATTTCCCCCCAATCAATGATAGCATTGATGAGCGGGACAAGAGTTTCTCCGAACTCAGTTAAGGAGTATTCTACCTTTAATGGTGGTTTAGAAGTATATACTTTACGGTTTATCACTCCGGCTTCTTGCAAAGCTTTTAATTGAAGACTAAGGGTACGCTCCGTTACTCCTTTCATTTTTTTTCGTAATTCGCTATACCGCAATGTCCCATCAATAGTTAAATGTGCAAGAATAACCGTTTTCCATTTTCCGCCAATAATTCCCATCGTAACACTTGTACAGCAGGGGTATTCCACGCCTTTCACTTTATACATATTGCCTCTTTTTTTTAAAAAAACTTGATACTATCCTTTTTGACCGTTATTGCAAAGATAGCAAACTATACTTACATTTGTTACTATAAAAATTATAGTTGCTATTAGCCAATAAAAAATTGAGCTAGTGAGCTGTATATATTTTGTATAAAAAAGCTTGTTAAGCCCTGATAGAAAGTAATTATCTAATTGAAGTCAATCAAAAATTGGCGTAACAAAATAAAAGTAGACTAATGGATATTATTAAGACATTAAATTGGAGATATTCAACCAAAGAGTTTGATCCTGAGAAAAAAATCTCTGCAGAAGATGTTGAAAAGATTAAAGCGCTTCTGAGAATGAGTCCTTCAAGCACAAATATTCAGCCTTGGCATTTTATTATTGCGGATAATGAAGAGGGGAAAAAACGTATTGCTAAAGGAACGCAAGGCTTTTTTCAATTTAATGAGAAGAAGGTCCTGGATGCCTCACATGTAATTCTTTTTTGCTCAAGAACGGATGCAGATGATCAGTTCATGACTAAAGTGCTAGAACAAGAAGATAAAGATGGGCGCTTCCCGAATGAAGAGATTAAAAATATGGTAGATGGCGGGCGAAGATACTTTGCAGATTTGCACCGCTATGATTTCAAAGATTTTCAGCATTGGATGGAAAAGCAAGTCTATTTGAATATGGGAAATCTTTTATTGGGAGCGGCTGCTATGGAAATTGACAGCCTTCCTATGGAAGGAATTGACTTAAAAGCTCTTGATGAAGAGTTTTCTTTACGCGAAAAAGGATATACTTCTGTTGCTGTTATTGCTCTAGGGTACAGATCTTCAAGCGATTTCAATGCAACAACACCTAAATCAAGACTGGAGTTAGAAGATATTATAACGATGGTCTAATAAAATGCCGACAACAAAAAATATCTTGATCGTAGCTGAGGATTTTAATCCTTGGCTACTTTTTTTTGTGCTAGTCTCAAGCTGTTATTCTAGCTGCATTAGTTTTTACTCACAGATAAAATCAAATTGATTTTTCTGCTCTTTGCTAATTGAAAGCCGCTATTTGAAAGGGGAATTTAAGGGCCGAAGAAAAAAGCCCAGCAAAAAAAGACCGATGAGCGGCCTAGCGATGCGACGGGGTGGACGAAGGCCAGACCAAGTTTTTTTGAGCGCAGCGAAAAAAACGCAGGGCCGAGCGAACAGCGAGCCCCAAAGCGTAGCGCCGCAAGGCGAAGCCGCAGCGGAGGCCCCAAAAAAGAACAAAAAAAAAGCTGCCGATAAAAATCGACAGCTTTGAAACTTAGGCTCTAAATTTAGAGCGGCATATTGCCATGTTTTTTTCGGGGACGAACATCCACCTTGTTTTCTAACATCTTGAAGGCTTTAATCAAGCGTTCGCGACTAGTAGAAGGCTCAATCACAGCATCGATAAAGCCGCGAGCGGCGGCGCGATAAGGATTGGCAAATTTTTCTGCGTATTCAGCTTCTTTTTCGGCCAATTTGGCGGCACTATCATCGGCCTCCATAATTTCTCGGCGGAAAATAATTTCTGAAGCGCCTTTAGCCCCCATCACCGCAATTTCTGCAGAAGGCCAAGCAAAGTTCAAGTCGGCGCCAATATGTTTAGAGTTCATCACATCATAGGCTCCGCCATAGGCTTTGCGCGTGATGACCGTGATGCGAGGAACGGTAGCCTCACAAAATGCATAAAGTAATTTGGCCCCATTGCTAATGATGCCATTCCACTCTTGATCGGTGCCGGGCAAAAAGCCAGGAACATCTTCCAAAACTAAAAGAGGAATATTAAAAGCATCGCAAGTACGCACAAAGCGAGCGCCTTTTTTCGAGCAATCTACATCCAAACAACCCGCCAATACCATCGGATTATTGGCAACAACGCCAATGCTTCTGCCGCCAAGGCGAGCAAAACCGACCACGATATTTTCTGCATACTCTTTATTGACCTCATAAAAAGAATCAGCATCTACCAACTCTTCAATCAAAGCACGCATATCGTAAGGATGATTGGGATTTTCGGGCACGATTGTATTTAGTGCCGGGCGTTCCTCTTGGCCCACTTCATAAGGCAGCATCGCTGCTTCTTCTTCACAGTTTTGGGGCAAATAAGAAAGCAACTTTTTAATCTGAAGCAAACAATCCATATCATTTTGAGCGGTAAAATGCGTCACGCCAGATTTTACGGCATGCGTCATGGCTCCACCCAATTCTTCAGCACTTACTTCTTCATTGGTCACGGTTTTGACCACATTTGGCCCCGTGATGAACATATAAGAGCTTTGCTCCACCATATAAATAAAATCGGTCAAAGCGGGAGAATAAACCGCACCGCCTGCGCAAGGGCCCATAATGGCCGAAATTTGTGGAATTACGCCAGAGGCCAAGGTATTGCGATAAAAAATATCGGCATAACCGCCCAAAGACTGTACGCCTTCCTGAATGCGCGCTCCACCAGAATCATTGAGGCCCACCAAAGGCGCCCCGTTTTTTATGGCCATATCCATCAACTTGCAGATTTTTTCTGCATGAGTTTCAGAAAGAGAACCGCCAAAAACGGTAAAATCTTGAGCAAAAACATAGACCAAGCGCCCTTCTACGGTTCCATAACCCGTCACGACACCATCGCCATAAATTTTTTGCTTTTCCATTCCAAAGTCATTGCAACGGTGGGTCACCAAAGCGCCCATTTCTTCAAAAGAACCTGGATCCAAGAAAAAATGAATACGTTCACGGGCCGTAAGTTTGCCCTTGGCATGTTGTTTCTCAATTCGTTTTTCTCCGCCACCTTGAGCCGCTTGGGCCAATTTATCTTGCAGCGTTTGTAGTTTATCTTGCATAGCTTCTCGATATTTTTTTCGCCGCCTAAAATGCTACTTTTTTAAGGGACGGCCAAACTTTGGTCCTAAAAAACTTGCCCTAAATGGCTTTGGCCCTTGGCAAATGCTCGGGCCGCATGATCTGCTCTTCGGATGGGCTCCGGAATCCGATAGCCCTGATCAGCCAACTGCAAAACCATTTCTCGAGCCGTTTCCAAATCTATTTTATGGCCTATACTTATATATATAGGCTTTACGCCCGCCTGCGTCCGCAAGGCATAGCCCAAAAGTTCCTCATTTTGCATAATGGGCGAAATACTTCCTCTTTCCTCTCCTTCCGGATCATCAACAGCCAATAAAGGACGCTTGGCCATACCAATGCTAGGCCGATCTAACTGAACGCCCAACCAACTAGCCACCCCCAATCGCCGAGGATGCGCAATGCCATGCCTATCAACCAATAAACAACTGGCTTCTTCGCCCAATTTTTCTTCTAAGGCCAAAATAGCCGCCAATAAAGGTGGCCCCTCCCGAAAAGAAAAATATCGGGGCCGATATTCCATGCCCGCCTTTTGTAGCGATAAATATACTTTTTCTGCTCCTTCTTGCCAACGCAAAACATCTATGGCCACAAAAGCATCCTCTTCTACATACTGTATGTCTAAACTGAAGATCAAATCTCCCTTTTGGGGAGAATAGCCAGTACGTTCTACTTTTTGGGCCATTTTTTTCTGCGCCTCGGCCAATTCAGGGATTTCTTCAAAGGGATTTGCCATAGGATTAAGGTTAAGAGAGTTCTTCTACAATCAATCCATCTTGCATCCGCAAGCAGCGGTCGCTCATTTTGGCCAGCTCCATATTATGCGTCACAATGACAAAAGTTTGTTCAAAATCTTTACGCAGATTAAAAAAGAGCTGATGCAATTCTTCCGAATTTTGACTGTCCAAATTCCCCGAAGGTTCATCGGCAAAGACTACCGCCGGCGAGTTAATCAAAGCTCTGGCCACCGCCACCCGCTGTTGCTCTCCGCCCGACAATTGCTGGGGTTTATGGTCCATACGATCTGCTAAGCCCAAATAATCCAGCAGTTCTTTGGCCTTTTTATGCGCCTGTTTTTCTGGCGTTTTCTTAATAAAAGCTGGCATGCAAACATTTTCTAGAGCCGTAAATTCTGGCAAAAGATGATGAAACTGAAAAACAAAACCAATTTGCTCATTCCGAAAGCGAGAAAGCGCCTTTTTCTTCATCTCCCCACAATTCTGCCCATCAATCCAGAGCTCCCCCTCATCGGCTTGGTCCAAAGTGCCCATAATATGCAGCAGCGTACTTTTTCCCGCCCCCGATTTTCCAACAATACTCACCAGCTCGCCCTTGGCAATCTCTAAACTTACGCCCTTGAGCACCTGCAATTGCTGATAAGATTTACGAATATTTACTGCTTTGATCATTTTCTTCGATTTGCCGAAAAGATAAACATTTTTCCAGAAGATTTTTATCTAGATGAGCTTTTGGGGCCCGCGGCCAACTCAGCCTTCGGCTTCTGTCGGCCGCCGCTATGCTCCGCGGCTCGCTGTTCGCTCGGCCCTGCGTTTTTTCGCTGCGCTCAAAAACTGGGTCTGGCCTACGGCCACCGCTGCGCAGCGCTGGGCCAAAAAAAAAGCGAAACTTGCTATTCAGCAAGTTTCGCTTTGCGCCATTCAGCTCATCCGCCTAAATACCAAAGAGCTCGGCATCTACAAAAAACTTAGTGTAGATATTTAGCTCATGGTCTTGGCTAATCGCCTCATCGGTTACGGCATTGATTCTTAGGCTAAATTCATCGGCCTTGATGTACTCTTGAAGATCTACGCCAGTGGTGGTCAAACTCAATGACTCTCCAGCCGCTACATCTACAGAATCTTGGTAGGCAATCCGAGTTTCACCCAAGCTATCGGCAGAAATAAAGACCTCAATAGACTCTAGAAAAGAGAAATCGGCCCCAGAAGGACTGTTAATCGTCAAGGTCATTTCTGTCAATTGAATTTCTTCAATTAGGTCCTTACGGGTGTCATTCGACTCAAAGGTAGAAGTCGAGCTACTGTTAATCGCAGGAGTAGACACATCAAAAGGAACTTGCACCCCAAAGGTAGAGGGAATAGTGACCGTACTATTATAGTCTAGATTAAACTGCGTAAATTTTTCGACTTCTTCACAAGAAGACAAAAGGCCCAAGCTTAGAAAAAGGCCAAGGAAATAAAATGCGAATCTTTTCATCTTGTTAGTTTTTGGGCCTAAGGGCCAAGTTATTTATAAATTTTAAGGCGATCGCCCTTATAGATGGTGTTCTTGCTTTTATTGTTCCATCTTTTCAATTCCTGAATGCTCACATTGTATTTTAAGCTAATCGAATACAGGGATTCTCCTCTTTTAACGATATGTGTGCGGTATTTGCCAGTAGCTGCCGCAGGTTTTTGATTACTTTTTGTCGTTTTCTGGCTCATAGACTCCGACTTGGGTTTTCCTCCATTTCTTAAGACGGCCTGTTCTTCCTTAAGTTTATCGATGCGGAAGAAGAACTCATTTTCCTTGGGGTTTTCATCCAACCAAGCCAAACTATTTTGTAGGGCCTCAAAGAAGAGGTCTCCTTTTAGGCGGTAGCCTTTTACGGTTAGGTGGACCATATCTGGCTGGGCCAAGCGGCTTTTGGTCCAATCTAACATTTTGCGTTGGCCGCCAGAAATCCAGTACCAATCAAAGAGCGCACATTTTTTATCATAGGCAATTTTGTGCATCATATCCGAGAAAGGCTCTCCAGACATACAGTTCTTTTTCTTCCAGAAAAGGTCTTGCGTACTAGTCAAAATAATACAAATATCGGGTACAGCCTTACGCATCTTATCAATGATGGTTTTGATTTCGCTTTCGAGCTCGGGCTCAATCTTATCATAATATAGATAATCATTGGTCCCAAAATCAATAATAGCTACATCGGGCTGTAGGTGGGGCAATTGCTCCCAGAGCAATACCTGATTGAGCAAAGAGTTGTACTTGGCCGCTCCTACTCCAGCATTATGGACCACAGCGCCCTTATCGGCTTCGTCCTCTAGGCTCATACCATAAAACTCAAACTCCGACTCATATTTATTGCGGCGAACAATATGTAAGGTCAACTTTTGGTCCGTAATAGCAGGCAGTTCTACCTCAATGTAAGGCTTGCGGCTAGACGCATCCACAATGACGGGAATTCTCTTACCGCTGGTTTCTACCACAATATCAAAGCTGCGAATATCTCGCTTGCAAAAGATTTTTAGCTGGCGGTAGTTTTTGGGGACTGGCTTTTTAAACTCAAAGACCAGGCTGCTGTTGGCCTGTTCGGTCCGACAACTCATCCCCCGAATTCCCAAAGGCAGTTTGAGGCGCATGCGAAAGCTACGCTCCGCAATCCATTTTCCCGTATGCTTGGTTTTATACTCTATAGAGGAGTACGTTCTGGCGGTAGAAGTGGGAAACATCAGCCCACGGCCCGTTGCTCCATGTACTTCCTGCATCCGCTTTCGGATTTGGCCAGGCAAGGCATCATTCTGACAATGAGAGTCGCCAAAATGAATGACAGTCAATTTCTCCTTATCGGTCCGTTTCCACTTCTGGCGCAAGGTCTCTAAGGCGTCCCGGTTATAAAACTGCAGCATATTGAGCTCGGGATGCATCCAAGGGTATTCAGACAGATCCACCTTTGTGGTCGGCGTAAATTTTACAGCTTCGGGCTGTGCCTGACAGGCCTGCTGGGCAAAAATGAGGAGGAGTACGGCAAAAAAACTAATTCGTCCAAACATGAATTCTTCTATTTTAGGCGGTTGAGCAGTTATTTTTTAAGCTCGAAAAGCAAGCGCAAAGCATGCGCTTCGGCTTAGCGCTGTGAAGGGGTGGCCGAAGGCCAGACGGAGCTTTTTTGAGCAAAGCGAAAAAAAGCGAACGGCCGAGCAGACCTGCGAGCCCCGCAACATAGCGACCCGAGCAGAGCGAGGGGAAGCCCCAAATTAAAACAATTAAACAGTGCGCTGAGTTTCTAATTCTGGGGCAAACTGTCCCATTCTTCCTTGGCGGCTTTGGCGGCTTGCTCTGCCAATTCTTTTTGTTTTTTCAGGTAGAGCTCATTGTATTTTTCTGCCTTACCCAAATGACGCGAAAGGAAGTCGCCCATCGGAAACATTTTTTTGCGGGCGGGCACTGCATGAGGCGCACAAACGCCCCCCTGCGTCAATAAACGCTTAATCATTTTGACATGTGAAGGCGTATTGGCCGAAAAACTATTGTGGAAGAGAATCAGGTCGGTCACCTTGTTCTTTTCCATAAAGTCCATCAAATTCCCCTTAAAATAGCGGTAATCGATCACATAGGTTCGCTCAAAATGCGAGGGAATATAAGTAGCAAATGGATTCCCATAAGAGTTTTTAACCACCAAAGCACGGCGATGATTGGAGGTATCCTGCTCGCTAAAAACGCAAATAGCGGGATAATCTCCCCCCAAAAAGACCCCATAAGCGGCCCCACCTTTGGCATTTTCGATATACAGACGGCTGCCCGCCAAACGGCTATAATCGGCCCCGACCAAGCGGTAAGTTTTGTGGCGGAAAGGGATTTTAAAGTACTCTACCGAATCGCCTTTTTCCTTCAGGCGTTTGTCTCTAGTTTTAAGGTAGAGCGAGCCCAAAAAGTTGGGGATAGTGCCCTGTTCCATTTCCTCAATCGGAATCGCTTTTAGGCCAGCCTCATCGCAAAAGGCTTTGTAGGCATAATAGGCCCCACGGCCCGTCCAATGATGGTCCGTATTGAAAAACAAATATTCGTCTTTATGCTTAAAGAGCTCGGTGGTCACATCAAAGGCATGCACGGCAGAGTCCAAATAATGATAGATCGTATCAATATTTTTGCGTTCTGAAACCGCCTCCTCTATGTATTCTGAAGGCAGGTAAAATTCGCCATGGGTGGGCGTAACCCCACAATGCAACTGGATCCCTTTGGGTGCCAACTTCTTTTGGTATTCGTTCACGACTCTGGCCCAAAGCTTAGCGGTGTTTCGGCTACCGCCAAACATCTGTATCGCCATGCCTTCATAGATGAGTAGACCTCGACTAAGGCGCTGTACATCAGAGGCAAAGCCCTCATTTTCAAATAGATTATTGGCACTGCTGTCTTGGGCCAAAGAATCGCCTCCAACGGTCTGTAAACTATCGCCTTGTAAGCTATCGTTGGCCGCAGCAATGGCATCTATACCCGCATCCATATCTACTCCTTCGGCATAAAACTTTACATCTTCATTCGCAAAACCTCGGTGGTTTTCAATAAACTTCGCAACAGCCACCCAACGCTCCCGAAAAGGAAAATTATCAGAGAAATGAAGGTCCAAACTGTCGGTGTAGCCCCCCGCAAATAATTTTTCGGCAGAAAAAGACGGCATAGGCGCCAGCTCCCGCTTCTCAATTTCAGAAACTTGCTGCTTGGGCAAAACAAAAAACAAAATGCCTAAAACCCCCAAGGGAATCATAAACAAAATGGCATTCAAACGATATGGATAAGGGGTGTTCATAAGCTAGAAACGATAATAAATGAAGGGATTGAAGGAATCGCCAACCAAAAGGGCCATAGATGCAAGAAGCAAAATTAACTGGATAATTCCCAAGGACCACCAATAAAGCAAACCCGACTGAAAACGCAGCTTGTTCTCAAACCATTTTCCAAATGGCGGATAAATGGGCAAGCAAAGCAGTACCGCCAAAGCCAACCAATAGGCATGCTCTTTCAAGACAAGGCCCAGCTTAAAGTTCCAAAACGCATTTTCACTGGCGCCTACCATAATTTCAAAGAATTGGAATAACTGACTGCTGTCCTCAAAGTAAAAGAGCACCCAGCTAAACATGACCGCAATCAATAAATAAGCATGACTGAAAATAGCCGGCAAACGCTTAAAGATTTTATTCAAAATCAAACGCTCCAATAAGATCAACACACCAAAATATAAGCCCCAAAAGACAAAGTTCCAACTTGCGCCATGCCAAAGGCCCGTCAAAAACCAAACGACGAAAAGGTTAAGGTAGCCCCTTAGTTTCCCCTTGCGGTTTCCCCCCAAAGGTATATATATGTAGTCCTTGAAAAAGCTCCCCAATGACATATGCCAACGCCGCCAGAAGTCTGCGGTGCTCTTTGCTATATATGGATAATTGAAGTTCTCGTAATAGTGAAAGCCAAACATCCTTCCCAAACCAATCGCCATATCGGAATAGCCCGAAAAGTCATAGTAGATCTGCAAAGCAAACATAAAAATCCCAAACCAGGCCTCGGCAACGGTAATGGTACTCAAATCTAATGGATTGCCCGGCTCGCCCAAATACAAAACAGCCAAACCACCCGCCACATTGGCAATGAAGACTTTCTTAAACAACCCAATGCAAAATCGCAAGATGCCCTGACTAATATCATAGGCCGTTTCTTTCCGATTGTTAATGTTGTCCTCAATATCCGAATAACGAACAATCGGACCAGCCACCAACTGATGAAATAAACTGACAAACATCAGAAAACGCAGAAAACTTTTTTGCGCCTTGACCTGCCCTCTATACACATCTACAGTATAAGAAATGGTCTGAAAGCTATAAAAGGAAATTCCAATAGGCAAGGCATATTTGGTCGGCTCAAAGGCGGTCCCAAACAAGGCATTGAAGTTTTCATAAAGGAAAACATTGTACTTAAAGGTGGCTAGCAAACCCAAATTGACCAACAAAGAAGAAATCAAGCCCCATTTGGCATGGGCCGTCCCCCTAAAATGCTCAATCCAACGCCCATTGCCATAGTCCACCATGGCCGAAATAATCAGCAAGATGATCCAGACCGGCTCCCCCCAAGCATAAAAAGCCAAAGAGAATAAAGTCAGCAGAATATTACGATAGGTCTTGTTGTCTACCGCATAGTAGAGCACTAAATGCAGGGGCAGAAAGACCGTTAAGAAGATGAGGCTAGCAAATACCATTAAATACGCTTTGAAAAAGTCCAGCTTGGTCGTTAAATCATTGACCCGCAAAAGTACAAATATCTATAGTATTTATCTACCTATTTCTGCCGCTGTTTTTTATTGCTGTTTTTTGGGGCCTCCTGCCTTCGGCAGGCGCTACGCTGCAGGGCTCGCAGGTCTGCTCGGCCCTGCGGCCTGACGGCCTTGGTCTGCGGCTTCGCCGCCCCCTTTCGCATCGCTAGGCCAATATTTCGCCGCTAAGCGCCTATTGTTAAACTGTAGTAGGGTCAGTCCAGAAAAAAAAGATAGGGCATTATAGATATGCCCGGAGGGATTTGTAAACTGCAAATTAGCTGGGGGACTTGTATCTGGTCATTCTGCAATTGCAGATTAGCGCTGAACAACTGTTTCTCCCTATTCTGCAAATGCAGATTAGCTGGGGGACTTGTATCTGGTCATTCTGCAATTGCAGATTAGCGCTGAACAACTGTATCTGGCCATTCTGCAAATGCAGATTAGCTCTGAACAACTGTTTCTCCCTATTCTGCAAATGCAAATTAGCTAGGGGACTTGTATCTGGCCATTCTGCAATTGCAAATTAACGCTGAACAACTGTTTCTCCCCATTCTGCAAATACAAATAAACAAGATGCGGCCGTTTTGGCTGTATTTGCATCATCCGAAGCTTGCTAAACTAGCGTTTAGCTGCCGCCTTGGACCAAGAAGGACCTAAAACGATTCTCTAGCTGCATCAAGCAAGAGTTTGCCCTAAAAGGGCCGAAGGCCCGCGGCTGAGGGATGGTAGCGGGTGGCGCAAAGCGCCAGACCCAGCTTTTGAGCGTAGCGAAAAAGCGCAGGGCCGAGCAGACCTGCGAGCCCGCGCACAGCCCGACCCGCCCAAAGGGCGGGGCAGCCCCAAATCAAAAAAAATAAAAGGACAATAAATAATATGCTGGCGGCCCCAGGCCAACGGCCCAAAGAAAAAGGCGAAAAAATATTATGCGCAAAAAATTGTAGCTTTGCCAAAAAGCGATGAGCTGCGTTTAGTATAAAAAGAATAGCTAGCGATATGAGATTAAAAAAGTATTCCTGGGCCTGTTTGGGCCTTTGTTTATTGTTCCTTCTGCCCTTTAGCGCCTGCCGAAAAGAGCAATTCTTAACGCAAGCGGGAGCAGATCTTCGCTTTGAACTGGATACCCTCAGTTTTGATACCGTCTTTACCGATATGGGCTCGGCCAGTAGGCGATTTAAGGTCTATAACCCACACAGCCAAACCCTAAAAATTAGTCGGATTGAGCTAGCTGGAGGCGGAAGCTCCGATTTCAGTTTAAACATTGACGGCCAAAATGCCTTGGCCGTAGAAGACATCGAATTGGCGGGAGGCGATAGCCTGTATATCCTCGCTTCTGCCCGAATTGACCCCAATAATGGGGACGCTATACGGCTAGACTCTATTTTATTTGAGACCAACGGCAGCCAACAAAAGGTCTACTTAGAGGCCTATGGCTGGAACGCTATTTATCTTGGCCGAAGAGGCTACCAAACCCGCTTTGTCAATGAGCAAATCCAGCTAAACCCCGATACCCCCTATATCTTTTTGGGCCAACTCTACTTTGATAGCAGTTCGGTACTGACCGTGCCTGCCGGAACAGAGGTATTCATGTTTGGGGGACCGACAAGTCGCCCCGGCGACCGAGCGACCATTGTCATCGGGCATAATTCCTCCATCAAAGTGAATGTAGGCGGCGACCTCAACCAGCCCGCCGAGTTCAAAACCCATCGATTGGAGGAGGATTATCAGGATTTACCCTTTCAGCATGGGGGAATTTACCTCACGGCCCAAAGCGTGAACAACCAAATACATGGTTGCATTATTCGCAATGCGGTAGATGGAATCGTCATTGATTCTTTGGCCCCGAACCATCCTACGGTCAAGTTAGAGCTCAAGAAAAGCATGATCTATAATGTAGACCGCAGCTGTATTTTGGCCCGTTTTAGTAGCCTTTGGGCCGAAAACTGTATCCTAGCTAACTCGAACCAATATAATTTCATCAATATTTTGGGCGGCGATTATACCTTTAGGCATTGTAATCTGATTAACTTTGGGACCAACCCCTTTGTGGGCCGCAATGAAGCCGTTTTGAGTATGCGTGACTTTGAAATCCGTTATGATGCCGATGGAAATGAATTTCCAGTTACGGCGGATCTTCGCGCTCGCTTCCAAAACTCTATCGTCTATGGCAATCAGGCCGAAGAGATTGAGCTGGGCTCTTTAGAAGACTTTAGTGGCGGCGCCCAATGGGATTATGCCTTTGAACACTGCCTACTCAAGGTAGATACCTTTGCAACGGGGCAATTCAATTGCCTCATCAATCAAGAACCTTATTTTAGAGATTTAGAACTGTATGAGTACCAAATTGACAGCAGTGCCTCTCCGCTTATCAATGCTGGCATGCCGCTCAATCCGAGCCTAGCCGATGATGCAGAGAGCAAAGGGCGAGACGCCCAGCCCGATATTGGTGCCTATGAATTTTAAAAGCATGAAAACACTATTGCTCTTAGAGCCCCCTTATGCCGTCTACAGCCTAGAAGTAGAAGAATTGGCCTTGCAAGAAGACTATTACTACCTCTCGCTTAGCGATTTGTTTATGCAAGAAGCGGGAAGTAAGTCGGCTTTGGGCCAAAGCTTGGGCGAGCTAGATGCCAAGGACCGTTATAAGCAGCTGATGCAAAGCAAATTGCGCAAACTCCCCCGCAATATTAAGGCGGGCTGGTTGCTAGACCCCGATTGCATTTCTTCTTTGGAGGAGGCGCAGGCCCTTAAAGAGTTGTTGGAAGAACTCAACCACCCTTTAGATGCCATCATCATTGGGCAGGCCACTGCCGAAAACCTCTTGGCGGAGGTCCCCGATTATGAGGACAAAGAAACTGCTGCCGAAGAAATCAAAGACTATTTTGTAAAGCTTTTACCTGGCATCCTTCAAATTTTTCCCGAGGTTCCTCAGCTAGAACTAAGTGAGCAAGACGACTGGAAGGCCCTACACAAGCAAATTCGCAAACTGCTTCGCGGAACGACCCAAGAAAACTAAGCTTCATGTATTCCCCCTCTTCCACTAGGGCCAAAGGCTTTGTATATAGCTGTTTGGCCCTAAGTTTTTTAGCCTTGGCGGCTTATAAAGCCTATTTTTTGGCCTTCACCCATGATGAAAGCCTTAGTTATTTAGACTATGTGATTGGCCGCAATAGCTGGGAGGTCATTAGTTTTGCCCATCATGCTTCGGCCAATAATCATCCGCTCAACAGTTTGTTGATGAAGGGCTGCAATACCCTTTTTGGAGCTGCAGAATGGGCTTTGCGGCTGCCCAATCTCTTGGCGGGAGCCCTATTTGCCTATGCGATTTGGCGGCTTCTACAGGCTTTGCCTCGCCTTTCGCTTCCGCTCTTTTTCTTGGGCGGCAGTTGGCTTTTGGGTCAGGCTTATTTCAATGATTTTTTCTCTTTGGCCAGAGGCTACGGCCTTTCTTATGGTTTTTTCTTGCTGGCTTTTGCCCAATTATACCTCCTGAAGTCGAGCCTAAAAGGCTTGGCGGCTGCCCTGCTCTTGGCCTGCCTTTCGGTTTATGCCAATTTCTCTCAATTGATTCCGCTCTTGGCCCTTTTGGCCAGTTATACGCTCTATCAGTTATTATTTGGTCCAAACCGCAAAGCCCATCTCTTTGCCCAATTGGGCCTGATGGGTTTGGGGCTGCTTGGGCTTGGCGCCGCTATTGCTGGCCCTATTTCGGGCCTAATTGAACGCAAAGAACTCTATTTTGGGGGAGAAAAAGGGCTGCTACAAGACACGATCGGCTCTTTGGCCAAGCATCAATTGCAGGGCCTTGGGCTAGAACAATATAGTTTCTTGCTCTACTATGCCTATCCTCTTTTGCTGCTTTTGGGCCTGCTCTTTTTAGTCCTAAAACGAAAGGAAAATAGCCCCATTTACCGCCTCATCTTTATGAGTAGCCTCTTGCTCAGCCTCATGAGCATCGGCCATATTTTGGCCCACAAACTCTTTGGGGTCCGCTTCCTTATTGATCGTACGGCCCTCATTTACCTGCCCTTTATCCAACTACTCAGCTTTGCGCTATTTGCGGCTTTGGTCCAAAAATGGCGGCTGCAAAGCTGGCTAGCGGGCGGTTTTTCCCTGCTGCAGCTCTATATCTTTGCGCAAAGCTGGCAGCCCCATGCTTTTCGAGAATGGACCTACGAGCAAGACAATAAAGCCATCCTTGCTGCGGTCTCTGAATTGGCCCAAAAGGAGCAAAAAACCTATAGCTTAGGGACCTACTGGCTCAATTTGCCCAGTTTCCGCTACTACCAGCAAAGGGGCTGCTACCCAGGCATCCAACTGATGAACTATCGCGCAGAATTTGACGCCCAAGCCCATTTCGATTTCTACTACATTTATGCGCCCTATGGCTATGAGGCCCTAAAACAGGACTATCGCCCTTATCAAACCTTTGCAGAAGGGCAACTTTTTAGGCATAGATAAAGCAAAAGGCCTAATCTCTACAGACTAGACCTTTCTTTTCTTTTGGGGCCCGCGGCCGCCCTTCAATTTGGGGCGGCCGCCGCTATGCTGCGCCGCTCGCAGTTCTGCTCGGCCCTGCGTTTTTTTTCGCTTTGCTCAAAAAAACTGGGTCTGGCCTTCGGCCACGGCTGCGCAGCGCTGGGCCGTTCTGGCCTGCGGCCAGTGGGGGCTTCGCCCCCAGCTTAGCGGATCCTTGGCCGAAAATTATGCTTTCTGGGGGGCAGGGGCGTAAGGACCGAATCAATGGGGGGAAAGCCCTGCCAGTAAGTAGCGGGCAAAAAGCGCTCTTGGCCTGCCCCTTGGGCCAAATTCTTTTGATTACGGAGATAAGTGGCTTTCATTCTGGCCCATTCCGCCTGAGGCAACTGGGCAAAATTGCTGCTATCTGCCAAAAGGGCCGAGATAGGCAATAAAGTATAGACCCAATCGGCTACGGGCTTTTGTTTATAGTGGTGAATATGTCGCCAAATAGGGATATAATTGGCTCCTTTGGGCTGTAGCTCTCCCGTAAAGCGGTTTTTCTGAAAATCCAGCTCTAGGATTAGCCCAATGTCGGTATTGGGGCGAAACTGATTAGAGATAAAATTACCGAGAGAGTAGGCGGTAAACTGTCCGCTGCTGCTATCACGGGCCAAGGGCTGCAAAACATGGGGATGTCCCCCAATAATAAGGTCTACCCCTTCTTTTCTTAGCCAAGCTTCCCATTTTTGCTGTTCTCGGTTGGGCTGTAGTTGATATTCTAGGCCCCAATGAGCTAGAGCAACAATTAAATCGGGCTTTTGGGCCTTAGCTTTGGCAATATCTGCTCTAATTTCTAGGCTATCCATCAAATTGACGATACCTGGTTTGCGGGTTGGGATGCCATTGGTTCCATAGGTAAAAGAGAGCACCGCCAGGCGCAGCGCTACACTATCCTTTTGCAGTTCATAAACTAGCGGATAAATCGCTTTTCGTTCTGTGCTATCTCTAAAGCTGCCCGTATGGGCCAAATTTAGGCTATCCAGAACATCTAGGGTATGTTGTAGGCCATAATCAAAGTTATCATTTGTGTGATTATTGGCTGTAGACAGCAGATCGAAGCCTGCTGCCTTAATAAAATGGGCCAGGGTATCGGGCGAGCGGAACATGGGGTAGCCGCTAAAATTATTCTTATCGTTTAGGGTCAGCTCCAAATTCAGAATGGCCAAATCCGCCGAATCGATGAGGGGGCGGAGATAGCGAAAAGCGGGTTCATAATCAAACTGCCCAGAGGCGGGATCATAAGCGGCGCGGATTTGGTCCCCATGCTGCATGAAATCGCCTACGGCAAGGAATCTAAAGTTGACAAAGGTATCTAGGGGGAGCGGAGGCGCTTGGCTACTGTCCTTAGTGGTCCTTTGGTTTTCTACAATTTGGGCGGGTTCGCAGGCCCAAAAGAGGAGCAAACAAAGAGAGAGGGGGAGAAAATACTTCATAAACGGAAATTGAGTAAAAGGGAAAAGTTTTTGGGTGTAGAGGCGCGCAGCGCCTGGCTGAGGGATGGAAAGCAGGGCCGCCGCAGGCGGCAGACCCAAGGCTTTTGCAGCGCAGCGAAAAAGCCTGCAGGGCCGAGCAGACCTGCGAGCTGCGGCACAGCCCGACCCGCCCGCAGGGCGGGGCAGCCCCAAATCCTTCAGTTTGTTAATCTTGTTTAAAAAGCGGGAGGCGGATATAGAAATCTGTGCCTTGGCCCTCTTCTGTTTCGAAATAGATTTCGCCTTGCATCGCCCGAATCATCTTGCGGCACATAGACAAGCCGATGCCCGTGCCCGAAGATTTGGTGGTAAAATAGGGGACAAAAATGCGTTTGCGTTGTTCTTCGGGGATGCCGCAGCCATTATCTCGGACAAGGACCAGGGCGTCTTCGCCGGCCTGTTCCAATTGGATTTGCACCCGTCCTTTTTGTTCTTCGGGAATAGCTTGGATTGCATTTTTGACCAAATTATTGAGGATGCGCAGCATTTGGCTACGGTCGGCCCAAACGGCTAATTGAGGCAAGGGCGAGAGCAGTTCGATTTCGGTTTCGCTTTCATTTTCCTGAAAGAGCTGTTGGATAGACTGCAGCATTTCGTCTAGGGCGATCACCTCATTTTCTGGGGGCGGCATCTTGGCGAAGTTAGAAAACTCGGAAGCAATGCGGGCCAGATTATCAATTTGTTCCACCAGAGCCTTAGAGATGCGGGGCATCATTTGCTGGGCTTTTTCGGGACTTTTCTGGGCGGCTCTTTCTAGCAGTTGTAATTGCAACTTCATGGGAGTCAGGGGATTTTTAATTTCGTGTGCCACCTGTTTGGCCATATCTCGCCAGGCCGACTCCCTTTGGCTTTGAGCCAATTTCTCGGAGCTCTCTTCTAGGGCCAGCAGCATTTCATTAAAGCGGCGGACAAAATCTCCGATTTCATCTCGGCCCTTCCATTCTAGTTGTTCGTTCTTCTCGCCCACCTTAATCAGGCGCAACTTCTCGCCAATTAGCGAGAGCGGGCGGGTGACCGAATTGGCAATTAGGAAAGCCACCCCAGCGGCTAAAATTAGGAAAATCACATAGACATTGAGCAGGGCCCCGAGGAACTCCGCCACATCCTGCGAGCGGATATTATTGCTACCGGCCAAATCATAGGGCAGATTGAGAAAAGCGATAATATTATTTTCCTCATCTCGCAGCGGCACATAGCCAGAGAGATACTCTAGATTGTTAATTGTTTCTCTTTGGGGATAATTATCGAGTTGTTCGAAGCGCATTTTTCGGTAAGCCAGGGGATCCATCTGTCGGCTGAGCAGGCGGCGTTCAAAAATGGCATCTTCAGAAGAGGACAAAAGCTGGCCATTGAGGCCATAGACATTCACATCAATTTTGTGAATATTGGCCAGATCCTTTGCATCGGGAATCAGTTGGCTAGAATCGGGGCGATTGACAATTTGCCAGCTAGCGGTTTTGGCTGTACTAGCAATTTTTCGTTCTAGGCGTTGTTTGTGGTAATCATTATATTCATTTTGGAAGTAGAAAATCGTGACCACCCCAATAGCGATAAAAGAGAAGAGGCTCACCAAGACAATCCCCTGTTGGATGCGTTCTCGCAAAGAGGCCTTAAACTCAATCACAATAGGTTGCCATTGGAACAAATACTTCATAGCGGCTAGGCTAATAAAGAGCAGGAAAAGCAAGAGAAAGCCAATACAAAAGATATAAGAAAAGAGGCTAAAGGGTTGCAGCCAGGAAGTTGCTTGCAGAGCCACTAGGCCTAGGTAACTTCGTTCATCTTGGTAGAGCAGATAAGTTTTATCGCCTTTTTTCTTGCGTAAAAATTGCTTGGGTTCGGGCAACTCCTCATCAATAGCCAGATAGGCGGCAAAATCGCCATCTTTGCTCAGCACCCTTTGGTTGCCCTTATAGAGTGCATACTCAAAATTGCCGTAGGTTTGTTCTAGGCGGCTTTTGGGCAGAGAGAGCAGCTCGACATAGATTGAGTTTTGGCTATCCTCCTCCTTCGGGCGGAGTTCGAGGACAATTCGGCCCAAGAGCTTATTGCCCTCCCGCAGTTCTAGGTCGGCATAATAGACAAAGCGGCCTGATTTCTCTGAGTAGAAATAGAGATTGGGGCTAGCCATTTTCTGCGAGCGTTCAAAAATATCTTTTAATTGGCCATAAGGGAGTTGCTCTCCTTTTTTTGGCAAATTCAGGCTATTGTAGAGATAGATATTATAATCGTAGCGGCCAAAAAAGGCATTATCCAGATAAAGGTAGGTCAGGCGATCGACCACCTGACTATAAGGGATATAAAGCGAGCTAAAATAGACCTTAAAGAAATTATCGTTGAGCAATTTGGGCTCTAATTCTAAGAAAGCTTCTTCTACCTTGGGGTCTTGTTCAAAGGTAAGGACCTTAAGAAAGTCTTGGCGGAGGGCCAGATTTTTTTCATGATTGGCCTGTTCGATAAGCAGGGTCCCTACCCCACTAAAAAAGAGCAGCCAAACGGTAAGCCACATAAAGGTCAGTTGTTTTTCCTGCACAAACCAAAGCAGCAAAATGCCAAAGGCAATCACAAAGGCTGCCAGGGCCAAAACATAGAAAATGGGCAGGCCCATGCTCAGGCCTAGGGCGGCGCCAAAAAGCAGACAGATTAACAGATAGCTTGCTTGCTGTAAGTAGCTCCAATTTAAGACCGCCAGCATGCGATACAACTTATTGACCAAGAGAAAATAGGAGAAGAAAAGGACCACTAGGGCCAGCATAGCCAAAAAAGAGGGAGCATCCACCCTAGTCGAGTTTTCAAACTCCAAATAGACATTGGCATTGAGCACAATATCTCGGAGCGTAAACTCTAGAGCAAGGAAACCGCCCACCAAAACCGAAAAGATAAAAAGGGCCAGGCCATTTTTCCGCCAGCTACTCCAGCTTCTAATCGCCTGTTCCTGCCAGTTGGCCAAAATAAAAATCAGCAGGGCCACAATCCAGCCCAAATCGAGGAGTAAATCGCCTAAGGCATAATACCAAAGCGAGTCATCATCTGATAATTTAAAGCTAAAGAGCGGCAAATCGTGGGTTAGTCGAGGCAGCTCGGTATAAACCCCTAGCAGGCGTAGGCTGAGGCTACCGAACAAAAAGAAAAGGGTGCCCAACAACTGCCCCTTTTGCCGAGTGAGTTGGGCGGCTAGGCGAAAAAGCAGGGCGATCCAGCAAAAAGCCCCTAATAAATAAAGGGCCAAAGCCCCATAGGCCGAGTCTCGGTAGGGAAAATTGGGTTGTTCCTCCAAGCGCAAATACGTTAGGCCCAAATCATCTAGGACTAGCTGCGCCGAACTATCGGTACTTGGGCGAACATACTCTCCAAACTCCTCTGACATCAGCGGAAAATTATTGTCTAGATAGCCATTTTGCACCGGGAAACGTAGGTAGACTGGCAAGAGGCCCAATAAGGTATAGCGATACTCCTGCTGGTTCAAAATCACCTTAAAAGGGCGCTTAATCATCAGGTACTTAGAGCCCGCCATATCCATAATACGGCGCTCTGGCTTACTTTTATAGCGCACATCGGTCTGGTAGGGCTCCACCTTATTGTTGTTCCAATAAATCAGCGAATCGCTTTCATTATAAATCAAAAGCGTATAGGGCAGGGCATTATAAACCGCCAAACTATCCTCGGACCATTCATTATCTACCGAGCGCATCAGAAACTCTCGGCGTTCAACTCGCTGCTCTAAATCCTGCTCCCAAAAGGCCAATTGACTGGCTAATTCTTGGGCTGCTTCTGGCAAATCTGGCGATCGGTAGGCCCAATTCTCTAAGGTATTTGCCGAGAGGATAAACAGCAAACCCAAAAGGAAAATAAAGCTAGGCCAAAATATGGTTCGTTTCATGATGAAGCTAGACTAGATGATGATGATGGGCCTCCTGCCTGCGGCAGGCGGTTACTCCCTTTGGTCGTCGAAGACGCCCTAAAGGGCTTGTTGTCGTTTCGGGGCTCGCTGCTCGCTCTGGCCTGCGGCCACCCCTGCACATCGCTAAGCCGTTTTGGCCTGCGGCCAATAGGGGCGACTTACCTCTGCTCAAAAGTACAAAGCGAAGCAAAGGCTTTTCCTAAAAGAACTAAAATATTTTCGGTATTCTAAAGTTTTTCCTCAACTTATGGTTGGTGGCAAAAAAATCAATAGCGGCCCTCAAAAAAAAAGCAAAAAAAGTTTGCAACTTGAGACTTTGTTCTATTTTTGCCGCCCCAAGCAAAATTCATTTTTTTCATGCAGCTCTTGCTGCGCACAACTTTCACATTTAGCTGATGAGCAAGACTTTAGGAAGACACATTTTGGTTGAGTTTTTTGGTTGTTCACCTGACATTCTCAACGATGTTATCACCATTGAAAAATCTATGGTAAATGCCGCTCTTGAGGCCCAAGCAACGGTCATCAATGCGACTTTTCACCACTTCTCTCCTTATGGCGTTTCTGGCGTTGTCGTTATTCAAGAAAGCCACTTGGCCATTCATACTTGGCCAGAGTACGGTTATGCTGCGGTAGACCTTTTTACCTGTGGCGATGAGGTAAACCCTTGGATTTCTTATGACTACCTCAAAACAGCTTTTGAGGCAGATTATGGTTCGGCCATGGAGATCAACCGCGGTCAAGCGGACTTGCTCAAGCGAGTAAACATTGACCACCTGCTCAAAGAGCGACAGGGCACCGAGTCGCAACTAGAGCATAAGGTTAAATTTAGCCGCAATGTTTGGTTTACCGATAAGGATGAAAACCTAGCGCTTTCTCTTCGTCATACCGGCAATTTGCTCTACCGCAAAAAGTCTGATTTTCAGACTGTTCAGGTTCTAGAATCTCATGCCTTTGGCAAGATGTTGACTATTGACAACCTTATTATGACTACAGAAAAGGATGAGTTCATCTATCATGAGATGATTACGCATCCGGCCATGTTGAGCCATGCTGCCCCCAAAGACATTTTGGTGATTGGTGGTGGTGATGGAGGAACTGTTCGCGAGTTGTTCCGTCATGATTCGGTAGAAAAGGTGACTATGGTAGAAATTGACGGCAATGTGGTAGAAGCTTGTAAGGAGCATTTGCCTCAGATTGCGGCGGCTTTTGACCATCCTAATTTGGACCTCAAAATTGCCGACGGCATTGCTTATGTAGCTGAAGCGGCTGCAGAAAGCTTTGATATTATCATTGTAGATGGCAGTGACCCTGCTGGTCCAGCAGAGGGACTTTTCTCTGAGGCCTTCTACAAAAATGTATAAAAGGCCCTTAAAAAGGATGGTATTTTGGTATTGCAGAGCGAAAGCCCGCATTTCCATCAAAAAGCCTTTGTTGAGCTCAACCACTGTCTAAAGGATATTTTTGGTGCTGAGGCGGTAGAGGTATACTTGGCTCAGATTCCTACTTATCCTACGGGTACTTGGAGCTTTACTATGGCGAGCAAAGATGGGCAGGCCAAATTGCCTCAGCTTGATCAGGCGGCGGCCAATGCTTTTTCTGAGAAGCATGGCTTGAGCTACTATGATGGGGCGGTACATCAGGCGGCTTTTGCTTTGCCTCCCTTTGTTCGTAAGATGTTGAAATAAGGTTTAGGCCTTAATAGATAAGGAGCGCAGACTTTCCATTGGGGGAGGCTGCGCTTTTTTGGGTCCAAATGGGCGGCGAAGCCGCCCCTGGCCGCAGGCCAGCATGGCCCAGCGCTGCGCAGCCGTGGCCGAAGGCCAGACCAAGCAGGCAAAGCCTGCGAAGGGCCGAGCAGACTTGCGAGCGGCGCAGCATAGCGGCGGCCGCCCGCCCTATTTGGGGCGGCCGCGGGCCCCAAAACCGCATAAAAAAAACAGCTAGCAGAAAACTACTAACTGTTGAGTAATTACTTGAGCATCCAAGCGGTAATGCTGAGTCGAGCTCGTTTGGCGGGCAGGACGGCATGTGGCAACTCATGGCTTCTGAAGCAGACGAATCGGCCAGCTTTGGGGGCAATTTTTACTTCTTGGCCATTGGGGAGTTGGAGCAAGAGCTCTCCCCCATCGGTATCTGCCCAATTTTCATTGAGGTAAAAAATGGCGG
The DNA here is from genome assembly GCF_027594745.1 of Saprospira grandis. Taxonomy (NCBI): domain Bacteria; kingdom Pseudomonadati; phylum Bacteroidota; class Saprospiria; order Saprospirales; family Saprospiraceae; genus Saprospira; species Saprospira grandis. The sequence continues at coordinate 309,751 of NZ_CP110854.1, forward strand.
AAAACTGTCGGCGGCTATCGTGTTGAAAGCGATCGACATGCATTTTATAAAAGCTGCCTATATCGTAGAAGGCGTAGTGCATTTCTGCGCTGCGCAGGCCCGTATAGCAGCTGCGGTTAAGATAGTGCAGAAAGCCCATCAGGGCCTGTTGGTACTGGGCTTCTAGGGTTTGTGGGCTATGGGGTTCTATCCAGAGAATCTGGTCATTTCGGATAGTGGTATGCTGGGCAGCTTGTTGGCCGATGCCAGCGGTTTTGAACTTAGATTGGGCTTTTTGGGCCAGCAAATAAGTTCGGATTTGGGCCACAAAAGGGGCTGGCAGAAAATCATCTACCAGCCCGTAGCCCTGCTCAATAATCCCAGTAATTAGGGATTCGTATTTTTCTTCCATTCAAGGGATTAAAAGCGCCATTGGTTGGCGTACTTAACAAAAATTTTGGCCAAATTGATTGCGTCATCAATACCTCGGTGGTGGGCGCCTTCAAACTCAAAGCCTTCTCGTTCGACGGCTCTTTTGAGGCCAATTTCTCGGCGGATGCCCTTAATGCGGGGATATTGATGTTTGAGGCTAATGTGTTTATCGGTCCAATCGGCCGGTAAATCGTGTAGCTTACAATTTCGGGCTAAAGCCTTGCGGTCAAAGAAACCCCAAGAGCAGAGCAAGTAGTCTTCGCCTTTTGTTAGGCCGATCCAATCTTGAAAATCCTCGATTACGGTAGGAAATTCATCGGCTTGGTTGACCTCTATTTGGCTGATTCCGGTTAGTTGCGTACAAAAATCGGAGAGTTGTGGATGTTCGCTTGGGCGGACAAAGCTCTCGAATCTGGATTGTAGTTCGGCGTATTCATTAAAGAGAAGAGCGCCGATTTCGATAATTTCTTGGCTGCGCCCCCGTCGTTCCACATCAGTTTTCCAACAGGTAGCTTCTAGATCATAAATGATAAAGTTCATAATATTTTTTGGAGTAAGTTCAATAAAAGCGGGGGCGGCCAGTCTAATCGTCTTTTTTGAGTCGTTCGGCCTCTTCTTCCTCCTCCTCGCTTTGGCTAGCTTCATCGAGGATAGCGGCATCATCTTCATCGTCTAGGCCAAAGTCATCGCGAAGGGTTCCGTCATCATCGTAATCGTCATCATCTTCAATGATTTGTTCGGCTTCACGAATTGTCATACGGACCAAATAGTAAACATCTTCGCACTCGAAGGGGAGTGCAGAAACCAGCTTACCGTTTCGGTCGGTATATTTGACGAGGTGCTGGGCAAAACCCCGAGGGTAGCGGAGTTTAATTTGATCAAGGGTTTCTTCTGCTAGGGCATCATAATCCTTGATAATGCGTTTTTTGCTGTTCACAACTTGCTAATTTAAGTGGTGGTGTATAAGGTTATTATTCTTGTCTTTTTAAATCCGTCTATTGGGCCTATTGGCTTAGGGCCGCAAAACTTGCAAAAAAAGCTTAAATCCTCAAGTGAAAATCAAAAAAAATTAAGGTCTTAATCCTTCGCCTGCTTTGATCTGAATTTGCTCTACCTCTTGGTAGAGGATCTTGGCATAAGCGTCTAACTCTAAACTTAGGATTTCGGTTTCATTTTCGAGAACAATCCAGTAGGTATAATGGCCAAGGGGGTGTTGGGTGGCCAAGACATAGCTAATGGTTCTGTCGGCATATTCTTTTTCTAAGAAGCGCTTAATGGCCAGGGTAAAGGCAGAGGGTTCCACCTCCATTTCTGATTTGAGCCATTTGCCGAGCTCATCAAAGTAGGCCAAGACATAGATTCCGTTGGCTTCATCCCAAAATTGGCCCTGATAGCTGCTATCTACCTCCTGCCAGATGGCTTGTTTGACCTGGGCTTGGGGATATTTAGTTTCAAAAGCGGTTTGGACCTTTTTGGGGAGCTTGTGGGGGGCAATATTGGCTGTTCTTTGCGCCCAGCTAGGGCTGCTCAGGGCCAATAGTAAGAGAAAAAAGAGGTATTTCATCGTTTTCTGTTCATTAGTTCTAAGAAAGTCAGCTACTTAAGGCATAAGCAAGCGCTGATATTTTTTCTTTTTCCCCAACAATTCTAGGGCCATATCGAGGCAATGATCAGCCTTTATACTATGGGCAATAGCTGCAGCTCTTAGTTTTTCTTGCGCCACAATTTCGACCTCTAAGAGATGTAGAATTTCATCCTTGGCGGCCAGTAGTTTGTTGCGCTCTTGGCTGCGGAGTCCTTTTTCTAGGGCCTTTAGTTCTTTATTAAGGGCTGTTTTTAGGGCTCCTTCCTGATCGAGTTTTTGCTCAAACTGCTCGAAGGCCAAGGCCGTTTTGCTCTTTTTAAGGTAAGCGTTTTTATCCATCAGGGCCATAAAATCATCAAAGTCTTTGGCCTGAAGGCTCCATTTATCCAAATTTTCGGGCAGTTTATGCTGGCTGCGATAGGCTACGCCAAAGTCAAAAATAGCGGGGCTGGCCAAGAGCTGTTTTTTCAAGCTCAACCATTCCTGATTTTCATGTACTAAATCGGGGCGAATGCCACCGCCATCATAGACCTTTCTACCCGCTAGGGTACTAAAGGCTTGTCGCAGAGAGTCGGCAATCACTTTTGGAGCTCCATTTTCATATTCTAGCGATTGGATACAGCGGCCCGAGGGAATATAATAGCGGGCGGTAGTGAGCTTGAGCTTGGCTCCATGCGGCAAGTCTACCGTATTTTGCACCAAGCCTTTTCCAAAAGAACGCTGCCCAACAATAACGCCTCGGTCCAAGTCTTGGATTGCGCCCGCCACAATTTCTGAGGCAGAGGCCGAACGCTCATTGATGAGCACCGCCAAGGCAATGCTGCTATCTATGGGCATATTGAGGGTTCTAAAGATTTGCTGTTGCGACTTCTCTCGGCCCTGAATAGAAACGACTTCCCGCCCTCTGGGCACAAAGACATTGATGACATTGACGGCCTCGCTCAATAAGCCGCCCGTATTGCCTCTAAGGTCGAGAATCACGCCATTGAGCTTTTCTTTTTCTTGCAAGGCCTCTAGGGCTTCCCCTAAATGCTGCCCCGCCTTTTCTGAAAAGGTAGTGAGCGAGAAGTAGGCAATTTTTCCCGGCAAAACCTCATAATGCGGAAGATTATTGATGAGGATATTTTGGCGGCGCAGGCTAAATGTTAGCTTTTTGCTCTGCCCCGGCCGATGCACGGTCAATTGCATGGCCTGCCCCATTTTTCCTCTCAACTCTTGGCTGATTTCTGAAAGGGCTTTGCCTTTTAAAGATACCTCATCAATAAAAAGAAGGGTGTCTCCGGCCATAAGGCCCGCCTTATGGGCTGGACCATCGGGGTAAATGGCCGTAATTAAGCCGCCCGAAGCCGTGGCCCGCACTCGGGTTCCTATGCCCGCATAGCTGCCCGTAATAGAAGAGCGAAAACGCTCTACTTCTTGGGCTGGAATATAAGTGGTGTAGGGGTCTAAGCTCTTAAGCATGGCATCCAAGCCCGATTTCATCAAATCTTCAGGCGGCACCTCATCTACATAGTAGGTATTGAGCTCTCTAAATACATTAGAGTAGAGCTCTAGGTTCTTAGCAATTTCAAACTCATCGGTTAGGGTGGTGGCCAAACCTATCCCGCCCCCCAAAATGAGAAAAGCGAAAAACAGTTTCTTGGCTGATTGTATGGCAAACATCTTTGTAATCGGTTTTAATATGGAGTGAATTTACTTTTCTGGCGCTTCCAAAAGCTGATCGAAGGCCTTTGCATCCCCAAAAAGGGCAATGGCGGCCTTTACTTCTTTATCCTCTTTCAATCGAGCCATAATAACTTGGTCCTCGCTATAATAACGACGCAAAATGGCCTGACGAAGCTGAATAGATAAGGCCGCTTTTTCTTGATTCAATAGCCGCTTTTTTTCTGCTCGGATTTTGGCCCGCAAGGCCTCAAAAGCCGCCTTTTCCGAGGCGTATTTTTTCTCTTCTTTGGCCGTTTTCTCTAGCTTGGCCAATTCTTTTTCCGAGGGCAACTCAAAAGCATAGTTTTTCTGGGCCAAAAACTGCAGATAGTCCGCATATAACTGCTCCGATACCTGAAACTCCAAGGCGGGGGCAATGCTGTCTACTTTCTGCCGAAAATCATTGGCAAATTCAAAGAGTAAACGACTTTCCGTTATCGCATCCAATAAGTATTTGGTTTCGGCCAAAGCTATTTTATAGTCCGGCTCCAAACCGCCTCCATCAAATACTTCTCGGCCATTTTCGGTGCTAAAGCTGCTCCGCAAAGAGTCGTCCATCCGCTTAGACTTCCCTCCTTTGTAGGCTAGGGCCTGAATACAACGGCCCGAGGGAATATGATAACGGGCAGTGGTCAGTTTGACCTTAGAGTTGTAGCCAATATCATAGGTGTTTTGCACCAAACCTTTACCAAAAGATCGCTGCCCCAACAATACCCCTCTGTCGTAGTCTTGTATGGCCCCCGCTACAATCTCTGAGGCCGAGGCCGACTGCCCATTGACCAAAACAATTAAGGGAATTTGGCTGTCTAATGGCTGCTTTTGTGTACTAAAAGAACGATCCCAATTAGCTACCTTATTTTTGGTGTAGACAATCAATTTGTTCTTGGGCAAAAAGACATTGCAAAGCGCTACCGCTTCGATCAAAAGCCCCCCACCATTGTCTCGCAAATCTAAAATGACTTGCTTGGGGTTGTGTTTTTCCTGCAGTTCTTGCAAAGCGTTAGAGACATTACCTCCAGCTCGCTCCGTAAAGGTGGTCAACACAATATAGGCCGTGCTATCGTCCAACATACTATAATAAGGAACGTTTTTTCGTTCTACCTTGGTCCGTGTTAGGTTATGCTCCTCCGAGGCAGCCACTCCCCTACGCGTTTCTACCAATACCTGCGTGCCCGCTTTTCCATGCAAACTCCGCTCGATATCCTCTAGCTTTTTGCCCGAAATATCGCTGCCATCTATCCGCAAGAGCTCATCCCCAATCTGAATGCCCGCCGCCTTAGCTGCCGAACCATCCACCAATTCATTGACCAATACTTTCCCTTTATATTCAATGAGCTCCATGCCGACCCCATCCCAAGAGCCCTTAAAGTTGATGCGAAATTGCTCAATCTGGGCCTCCGAAAAGTAGTTGGTATAGGGGTCCAAACTGCCATTCATCGAGTCTATGGCTATGCGCATCAGGGCCGTCGGCTCAGGCTCTTCTACATAATAGCGATTCACGGAGCGGTAGGCGGCCGCAAATATTTCCATGCTCTGGGCCAAACGAAGCAGCCGACCCCCACTGGCCAAACTCAGCCCCGCTAAAAGCAGTAGCCCTAAGGGCCAAAATTTTCTGTATTTCATACTGTTTTTTGTTTCTTTTTTTTGGGGCTTCCCCGCCCTGCGGGCGGGTCGGGCTCTGTCGCAGCTCGCTATTCGCTCGGCCCTTCGCTTTTTTTCGCTATCGCTTCAAAAAAGCTTGGTCTGGCCCTGCGGGCCACTGCTTTCCATCCCTAAGCCTGCGGCCGCTTCGCGGCCTGTAGGACCTATGTTTTGGCAAAGCTCAAGCCCTCTTCTTTCCAATCCAATTCTTGCAAATGCAGTTTGCGCTTATAAAAAAGTGCGGTGGCCTTCTCAAAAGAAGGCGTATAATCGGTAACATAAAACTGGGCCAAGGGGGCCAGATCTGTTTTGGCTTGCATATCATTTTGGACCAACTGCGCCTTTACTTCTTCTACTACTGCCGCAATAGAGTCAAAAACAGCCACTCGGCCCTCATAAAAGGCCTCTATCTCTGGCCGAATAAGCGGATAATGCGTGCAAGCTAATAAAAGCGCTTCGATATCCTGAAAATCAGGATAGCTGAGGTACTGATGTAAAACGGCCTGACTCACCGCATTGTTAATAAAGCCTTCTTCTATCATAGAGGCCAACATACCCGTAGCCAAAGAACTAACGGCAATATCTGGCCTTAAGGCCTGCAATTGCTGGGGGTATTGGTCTATTCGAGTAGTGACTTTGGTCCCAATTACACCCACTTTTTTGTAGTTTTTTTGGGCCATGCTTTTTACTAAGGGCGTAATCACATCCACTATCGGTAGGCGATCCCCCCAATAGGCTTTGAGCCGCCCCAAAGCCGCAGCCGAAGCCGTATTGCAAGCAATGACCAGCATTTTGCAGCCTTGCTCTACCAAAAAGCGACTAATGTGCAGGGCATAGTTGGCGATGGCCTCTGGACTCTTCTCCCCATAAGGTAAATGAGCCGTATCGCCCAAATAGATAATAGACTCCTGAGGAAGCGCCTGGCTAATCCCCGCCGCAACGGTAAGTCCACCTATACCCGAATCAAATATGCCGATAGGGCCATGTTTAGCTGTTGCCATAAAGAATATAAAAAGATTTTGGGCCAATGCCCGTTTGTGCTGCAGATTTAAGTTTTTCTTTCATTAGGCCTAAATATAAGCTTGAACTTAGTTAAAACCAACTGTCCTTTGCCCTCAAGGCTATTTTTGCCTCCTTAAGGCTGTTTTAAATTTTGTGCCTGCCCTTTTTGCTGCCTAGGGACAAGCTCCTGGGCGACTATTGGCCAAATCCTAACCATCTAAAGACCCACATTTTATTCTAATACACAAAATCCTGAACAGTCCCGAACAGTCCCCTCATCAATGATGTCTGGGGTATCATCAACAACCGCTGAACTATCATCAATGATGTCTGGAGCATCATCAACGACCGCTGAACTATTATCAATGATGTCTGGAGCATCATCAACGACCGCTGAACTATTATCAATGATGTCTGGAGCATCATCAACGACCGCTGAACTATTATCAATGATGTCTGGGGTATCATTAACGATACTAAAAAGGTCATTCTCTAGCTCTTTGAATAAGTTCAGTAAGTCAGTACTTTAACTTATTGCTAACAATTGGCCCCTTAGGCGGTTTAGCAGGCGGCGAAGCCGCCGCAGGCCTAGCGATGTGCAGCAGTGGCCCGCAGGGCCAGACCGAAGCCCGAAGGGCTGAAGGGCCGAGCGAAGAGCGAGCTGCGAAACGTAGCGCCTGCCACAGGCAGGAGGCCCCAAAATAGCAGCGAGCTGCGACAACAAGGACTTTAGTCCGTCTTCGACGACCAAAGGGAGTAAACGCCGCAAGGCGAAACCGCAGCGACAACAAAGACTTTAGTCTACAGTTCGACGACTGAAAGGAGTAACGCCTCACCCCTTAATCATTATCTTCATGAATAGTCTTAAGAACCCTTTTATCGATGCGGTGTGGGCCATCAAAAAGTTGGATATGGGGCGGCTGGGGCAAGTTTTTCCAGAAAGCGATTTGTTGTTCTAGGCGTTCTTTTGGGAAATAGGCATCTTGCTGGCCACAGACCCAATGGAACTGAATCTGGGTTAAAAACTCGCTCTGAACATCTAGCTCGGGCGGGGCATCGGCGGCCCAGATAATCAACTTATTTAGCCTTTGGGGTTGGCGGTGCAAGGCCCAGCGGAGGGCCGTGGCGCCCCCTTGCGAAAAGCCCAGCAAATGGAACTTTGCCTGGGGCGGAAACTGCGGGGCCAGATGCGCGTAAAGCTGGTCTAGATAGGCTAGATAATCCTTAATTTCGTCTTCTCGGTGGTTTTTGGTCATCCAAGAATGGCCAATCTGGCCACTGCTGGCCTTCCAGTAAAAAGAAGAAAGCGCCTCGGGGGCGATGACAAAAGTATGGGGCAGCTCGGCAAACTTTTGGGGCAGGCGGCTGGCATCTTGGCCATAGCCATGTAGGGCCAAATAAATATGCTGAGTTTGGGCATTCAGCTCGCCTAAAGTGTGGTAGTGAGCGGTTTTTTTAACGGTCAGACGTTCTGTTTTCTGCATAGTTTTTACTTTTTTGGACCCTAAAATAAGAAATTCATGCTCTCTCCCCCACTCTCTTCTTCTCGGCCTTGGGCCAAGATAGCTGCTTATAGCCTAGCTATCTCACTGATGGTCCTTGTTTTTAGTTGTCAGAAATGGCTGATGGCCTCTCCTATTATGTTTGACATTTGGTCTTATTATGCCTATTTGCCCGCCACTTTTATAGAGGGCGATTTGAGCTTGAGTTTTTTGGATGAGCATCCGGAATACATTGACTTATACTATCAGCCTGTTTATACGGAAGATGGGGATCGGATCATTAAGATGAGCATGGGCCTAGCGGTTATTTACTCGCCTTATTTTTTCTTGGGGCATCTTTGGGCGCATTTGCATACGGGCATGGCGGCCAATGGATTTTCTCAGCCCTATCAGATTACGTTGATGTTGGCGGGGCCAATTCATTTGCTCATTGGGCTATTGAGTTTGCGAAAATTCTTGTTGGCCTATGTGTGTGAAAAAGTGGTAGCTTGGACCTTTATATTTATTGTTTTGGGCAGTAATTTGGCCTATTATGCCTCTAATGATGGACCGATGCCGCATGTTCACAACTTCATGCTCTTTAGTTTATTTTTAAGGGGGACACAACTTTGGTTTAGGGAGCAGAGCTGGAAACATACGATTTGGCTGGGGCTGTTGTCTGGCCTCATCGTTTTGGTTCGGCCCAATAACGTCTTGATTGGCCTGAGTTTTATCTTTTTTGGGGTATATCATTGGCAGAGCTTGAAGGCGCAGCTGCAGTTATTTTGGAACAATGCCCCCAAGCTGGGGAGTCTGTTAGCCTTGGCCTTTTTGGTCCTATTGCCGCAGCTCTTCTACTGGAAATACGTTTCTGGCGACTGGATTTGCTACTCCTACAAAAACGGCCAATATACAGAGGGTTTCTTCTTTGATCGGCCTAAAATCTACTTAGGTTTATTTTCCTATACCAAAGGTTGGTTGCTCTACAGCCCCTTGATGATAGTAGCTATTTTGGGCTTATTTCGCTTGCCCAAAGGCCTGCGCTGGGCCTTTCCGATCTATCTACTGCTCAACAGCTACATCATTTTATCTTGGTGGTGTTGGTGGTATGGGGGCAGCTTTGGGCATCGGGCCTTTATTGATGTTTATCCCTTTTTGAGTTTGGGCTTTGCGCTTTTCTTTCAGGCCTTTTTTAATTGGTCGAGGCTATTGCGTTGGGGAGTGGGTAGTGTACTGGGGGTATTTTTAGCCTTCAGTATGTTTCAGACTTGGCAATACATTGAGGGCATTATACATTGGGACAGCATGTCGAAAAAGACCTATTGGGATCATTTTTTACGGACCGAAAAGACGGCAGATTATGAGGAATGGCTCATTATTCCCGACTATGAGGCGGCCTTAAAGGGAGAAGTTTCTTATTGGAACGACTACCGAAAAAAGGAAGAAAAAGAGTAGAAAAGGTTTTTTATCTTTGTGGATAAACCATACAAATTCACTAAGATGAAACTAAGCTTTTCGCTCTGCCTTTGGCTATTGAGCAACTCTATTTTATTGGCCCAGCTCAATATGAGCCCGGGGCCATCGGGTCAAGCCAAGGCCGTCAAAGAACAGTATTTGGACCTAGAAGACGGTCGTCGGCTTTTGCAAGCCGAGCGTTTAGCTGATTTAGATATTAGCTACCAAGCCCTTGTACTAGAAGAGGAGGCGCTCAGTGAATTGCCGGCTACAATTGGCCAATATAGCGAGCTGCGTTACCTTTCGCTTTGGGGGCAAGAAACCCTAGAAGAGCTGCCCGAAGAAATTGGCCAGCTACAAAATTTAGAAGTCTTAATCCTAAATAGTACGGGGATCAAGCGCTTGCCCGCCAGCATTGGGCAGCTCCAAAACCTCCGAATATTGGACCTAGGCAATTGCCAACTGCAGGAGCTGCCCGAAGGGCTGGGCCAACTCCAAAATCTAGAAGCGCTTAACCTGTCGGCTAATCAACTAGAAGAGCTCCCCCCTAGCATTGGCCAATTGCAGGCCCTAAAAATGGCCGACCTAAGCAGCAACCGCCTGCAAGAGCTGCCCAATGAATTTTCCCAACTGACCCAACTAGAAGAACTGGCCCTAGAAAATAACCTGCTCTCTTTTCTGCCCTCTAACTTTGGCGGATTAGTTGCCCTAAAAACATTAGTGCTCGCCGAAAACCAACTGGACCAACTGCCGGCCTCTCTTGGCCAACTAAAACAACTAGAACTATTAGAACTCCAAGATAATGACCTTGGCCAACTTCCCGCCCAAATTGGCCAACTCCAAAGCCTAGTAGAACTAGACCTATCGGATAACTTTCTGCAGCAACTACCCCCAGAAATTGGCCAACTTCAAGCCTTGAAAAGCCTATTTATTACGGAAAACGAACTGCAGCAACTGCCCGCAGAGTTTGCCCAGCTCAAAAACTTGCAAGAACTACAATTGCAAGAAAATAAGTTGACAGCCCTGCCCCGAAATTTTGGTAAATTGAGTCAGCTAGAAGAGCTGCAGCTCTCCGAAAATAAGTTGGAGGCCCTGCCCAAATCCATCAAAAGACTCAAAAAACTCTCTAGCCTAAACCTGAGCAATAATGAAATTTACCTCTTTCCCAAAAATGCTTCTGGCATCAAAAATTTAATCGCCCTAGACCTAGAAGGGAATTACATAGAAGAACTTCCAGAGGAAATTCAAGAGCTCCAAAACCTAGAGTTTTTGATCCTTTATGATAACGAACTCCGCAATTTGCCCCCCTATTTACAAGATTTAAGCGCCCTGCGCCGTTTAGATATTAGCGATAATGAATTTGAGGCTTTTCCAGAAGTCCTCTACCAAATGCGCCAACTCAAAGACCTCATCCTAAATGTAGATCAGTTTGAGCCCACTAAAATACAAACCCTAAAAAACCGCCTACTCAACTGTAATATAGGCGCCTATGAAGGCTAGCCAATCGTTTTTTACCCTCACTTCTTTAAAAACAATAGCGATCGATTCAAATTTTACCTTTTCTTGCATATTTTTTGCGCCTTTGCGCCAAGCCCTAATTTAACCCTTGCGCAAGCCTGACTAAACAACTATTATGAAACGATTTGCATTGCTTTTTATCTTTGCCGCGCTCTCTCTGAGCTCCCTATCGGCCCAAAGAAACTGGGAACTGGGCGCAGGAGCGGGCCTAGCCTCCTATTTTGGCGACCTCAACCCCTTTTTTACGGTCAAACACCCCGGCCCAGCCATTAACCTGCTCGCTCGCAAAAATTTTGATGGCCGCATTTGCCTGCGCCTCAATGCGGGCTTTGCCCATGTTTGGGCCGATGATGCCCAATCGGCTAGTGATTATGCCCAAGCCCGCAACCTCCGATTTCAATCTAATGTCCTCGAAGGCTCGGCAATTATCGAGTTTAATTTCCAAGATTTTCATGGCGATAGCCGAGACGATGCCGATATCTCCCCCTACCTTTTTGCTGGGGCCGGCATGATGTATTTCAACCCCCAAACCCGCTACAATGATGTGCTCTACGACCTACAACCACTGGGCACCGAGGGCCAAGCTCCCGGCCAAGAATATAGCCTCTTTAGCCCGGTCGTGATTCTGGGCATCGGCCTCAAATTCCATGTCGATTATCACTGGAGCTGGAATGTAGAGTTGGGCCATAGGGCTACTTTTACCGACTATCTCGATGATGTCAGCGGCAGCTACGCCAATGTGCAAACCGTTGGCGATTATAATGGGACCATCGCCGCCGCCCTCTCCGATCGCTCGATCGAAATTTCAGATGTTCGCCTAGGTGGCAATGGCCGACAAAGAGGCGACAGCAGCACCAAAGATAGCTATATGATGCTTACGGTGGGCTTTTCTTACCGCTTTATGCCCCTGCATTGTCCTGCTTATTAAGAGGTTTTGGGGCTTGCCCGCCCTGCGGGCGGGCCGGGCTGTGCCGCAGCTCGCAGGTCTGCTCGGCCCTTCAGCCCTTCGGGCTTCGGTCTGGCCCTGCGGGCCACTGCTTTCCATCCCTAAGCCAATCGAAAAGGCAGCGATGCTGCCAAAAGAAAAAGGAGCAAACAGAAAATTCTGTTTGCTCCTTTTTTGCGCCTTCCCGACTAGCCAAAATGGTCCAACTCATCTAGTTTTCCCTCATAGTTGGCCTCGCCAAAGCCCAGTAAAGGGAGAAAGACGAAAGGCAAAAAAATCATCCCCATGGCAAAGCCTGTTCCCTTGCCAAAACGCTTGGCAATTTCTATGGGCACCACAAAAATGGGAATAATCGGCAGGATAATCCACCAAAGGGGCTTTTCGGCAATTTCTAAAGCCACAATAATATTATAGATCGGCACAATAGCCGCCCAGCCGGGTTTGCCCGCCTTCTCAAAAATTTTCCAGCTGCCTGCAATGATGCCAAAAACGACCAAGAGGTAGACAATCAGGAGTACAATTATACTTGCCATAATAATTAAGTTCTTCTTTTTAATCCGTTGCAAAGCATAAATTAGGTATTTTTGCTAGTAAATTGCCGCTTATTCTATTAAAACTAAAAAAATATATCCCATGCTAAGCAGTACTATTGCCCTGGCAGGCGATCATGCCGGATTTGATTATAAAGAAGCCCTCAAGGCGGTTCTGATTGAAAAAGGCTATAGCGTAAAAGATTTTGGTCCAAATGCTAGTGATTCTGTAGATTACCCCGACTATATTCACCCTATGGCCCAAGCCATGGAAGAAGGCGACTTTAAGCTGGGTATTATTGTCTGCGGCAGCGGAAATGGGGTGGCCATTACCGCCAATAAATATCCGCATATTCGGGCGGCCCTTTGCTGGTTGCCAGAGCTAGCTAGTCTGGCCCGCCAACACAATGATGCCAATGTTTTGGCCCTGCCCGCTCGCTTTATTGAGCTAGAGGCAGCCAAAAATATTCTGGATAGCTTTTTATCTGCCGACTTTGAGGGAGGGCGCCACGCCCGCCGAGTTGCTAAAATTGCCGATGGCCTTAATTTTTAAGCCGAGAGAAAGAAAAAAAAAGAGAGCTTTGGCTCTCTTTTTTTTTGGCTGAGGGGCTGTAGCAGGGCCGCCGAAGGCGGCAGACCAAAGCGGCTTTGCCGCTGCAGGGCCGAGCAGACCTGCGAGCTGCGAAATGGCCCGACCCGAGCGCAGCGAGTGGGCAGCCCCAAAAAAACAATCTTAAAATCGTTCTGCACTGCGCCAAAATGGCCATAATTGCATCTTATAAGGTATAGATTCAATTCACTTAACAGCTATCCTTATGAAATTATTGATGTCTTTTTGTCTGCTGCTCCTCAGTCTCCCTATTTGGGCCAGCGGCTTTCTGATTGTGATGCCCGACGGTAGTGGCAATGGCCGACAAGTTCTGTTTCCACTAGAAAACCGCAGCACGCAGGTTGAAGTAGAAGTTAGCGATTTTATGGCCTCTACTTCCATTAAACAAACCTTTTATAACCCAACAAACAGCCGCTTAGAAGCTTATTTTTTGTTTCCTGTGCCCAAGGAGGTCGTGATTCAGCGATTTGCCATGACGGTGAACGGAAAAATGCAGGAGGCCGAGCTGCTAGATGCCAAAAAGGCCAAACAAATTTATGAACAAATTGTGCGGCAGGCCAAAGATCCCGCCCTGCTCGAATACTACAACCAAGAACTGTTTAAGGTCCGAATTTTCCCGATTGAGCCCCGCTCCGAGCAAAAAATTGAGCTGACTTACCATCAGGCACTCAAAAAAGATGATGGAGGTTTGAGCTATAGACTGCCCATGAATAGCGCTAAATTTTCGGCCAAACCCATCCAAAACATCAGCCTGCGATTAAAACTCAAAAACCAGCAAGCGATCAAAAATGTCTATAGTCCTAGCCATGAAATTGAACTCATCCGCAAAGGCGAAAAGGCGGCTAGCGTAGGTTTTGAGCAAAAAAATGTACGGCCCGATCGAGATTTTGAGCTCTATTGGCGAGCCGAAGATAAGGCCATTAGCAGCTCTTTGTTGCAATACCAAAAGGGCAAAGAAGATGGCTATTTCTTCCTCAATTTGAGCCCAGGCTGGACCGACCCCAAAGCCGTGATGGCCAAGGATGTCGTCTTTGTTTTTGACAAATCGGGCTCTATGTCGGGCAAAAAAATGGAGCAAGCCCAAAAAGCCCTAAAATTCTGCGTGGATAATCTAGGACCAGAAGATCGCTTTGAGCTAATCCCTTATTCTACCGAGGCCCAAAGCCTTTTTGGGCAGCTCAAAAGCAATAGCAAAACCAACCGAGAAGAGGCCAAAGAATATATTGACGAGCTGCGGGCCATTGGCGGCACCAATATCGAAGAAGCCCTGCAAATGGCCCTCGACCGCAAAGAAAAAAAGGCCAAACGTCCATTTTTCGTCATCTTCATGACCGATGGCAAACCCACTATTGGCGAAATTGAGCCGCAGGCCCTTTTAGATAAATTGGCGGGCTACCAAAAAGACCAGGTCCGCATTTTCACCTTTGGCATTGGTAGCGATATCAATACTAAATTATTGGACCAAATGACCGAGATGTCTAAAGGCTATCGCGATTATGCCCTAGAAGATGAAGATTTAGAACTCAAACTCTCTAACTTCTACCTCAAGGCCGCCTCTCCCGTCCTCAGCAATATCGAATTGGTCTTTGATAAAAATGTAAAAGTAGAACAACTCTATCCCCGCAAAACCGAGGACCTCTTCCGTGGCGAAAGCCTCAATATTATGGGCCGCTACAAAGGCGAGGGACCCGCTAAGCTCCAACTTAAGGCCCTAGTTAATGGCAAGGAAAAAACCTTTGAGTTTCAACTGGATTTCAAGAAAAAGCAGGAGGAACACAGCTTTATTCCCGACCTTTGGGCTCTTAGAGCCGTGGGCTATCTTTTGGACCAAATCCGCTTTAATGGCGAACAAGAAGAGCTCAAACAAGAGGTCATCCGCCTAGCCAAAAAGCACGGCATTATTACCCCCTACACCAGTTATTTGATTGTGGAGGACCAGCCAATTGCGAGAAACCCAGGCATTCGTCCTATTCCTAGACGAGCCCCTCATGTTTTTCAGGAAGAACTAGACGATGAGCTGCAAAGAGATGCTGCCCAAGGACTCAAAGAGAGCTCTGGAACGGCTTCTGTTCGGGCTTCTCGACGGTTCAAAAAGATGAATCAGGCCCAAAACATGGCCGAAATGGAGCAAGAACGAGCCGAACTAAACAATAAAGACTTGGCTCAAGATAATGCCTCGGCTATTGTCAACCGCTCTGGCCGTGCCCTCTACCGACAAGGCAATAATTGGGTGGATGCCAATTATCTACTGCTAGATGAAGCGCCCAAAAACCTACGTCGGGTGGCCTTTAATTCTAAGGAATACTTTAAGCTACTCGAAGAAGATGGCCTGCAAGACATTCTGGCCCTCGGCAATAACATTACCTTCGAATGGAAGGAGGAATGGATCGAAATTTATGAATAAAGCAAAAAGGCCAGCTCTGAGAAGAGCTGGCCTTTTTTATCGGTCCAAAATGCGCAATTACTTGAGCATTTCCATGCCTACGCTACGGTCAATTTTGCGAAGCATACCCAACAAGATGCGGCCACGGCCACCTACTTCGGTAAACTCCTGCATACCGTCTGCAATCATTTTCTCTACCGATTGCTGCCAGCGCACCGCCCCCGTCAATTGCTGAATCAAATTCTGCTTGATGACTTCTGGGTCTTGGCTCGGACTAGCTGTCACATTTTGGTAAATGGGACAGAAGGGCGCATTAAACTGTGTTTGCTCAATAGCCGCTTGCAAACGATCTTGGGCCATTTTCATCAAAGGAGAGTGGAAAGCCCCACCTACCTTGAGGGGAATCACCTTGGCTCCAGCTTCCTTCAATGCTTCAGAGGCTTTGGCCACCCCTTCTACAGAACCCGAAATCACCAATTGGCTGGGGTTATTGTAGTTGGCTGGCACCACCACTTCTTCCACTTCTGCGCAGATCTTCTCCACCAATTCGATGTCACGGCTCATAATGGCCGCCATGGTTCCCTCTACCGCTTCACAAGCCGCTTGCATAGCCAAAGCCCGCTCAGAAACCAACTTAAGGGCCTCTTCAAAAGAGAGCGCGCCACAGGCAACAAGGGCCGTAAACTCGCCCAAAGAGTGGCCCGCCACCGCTTGGGGACGATCCGCCTCTTCTACCTTGGTCAAATAGGTAATGATGGCATGCAAAAACACCGCTGGCTGCGTAATTCTGGTCTGTAGCAAATCTTCTTCGCTACCCTTGCGCATGACTTCCGTAATATCAAATCCAAGAATCTCATTGGCTTGAGCAAAAAGGGCTTGGGCCTGCTCAGAACTTTGGTAAAGCTCCTCGCCCATGCCTGCAAATTGGGCGCCTTGGCCCGGAAAAATAAAGGCTTTCATATAAAGGTTGAGTTATTTCTAATTTTATTTTGGGGCTGCCCCGCCCTGCGGGCGGGTCGGGCTGTTTATTCCCGTTGGTCATCGAACTGGCGCCCCTATAGGGGCTGGTTGTCGCAGCTCGCTGCTCGCTCGGTCCTGCGGCGGCTGGGTCTGGCCTAACGGCCACTGCTGTCCATCCCTCAGCCGAATTGGCCCCTGCGGGGCCAATTTTGGACCAGCGGCTATGATTGAACATTCACCATAGAAGTGGGCGGCATGGCCTCATTTCTAATGGCTACCTGCCGCAAGGTCTGACGAGCCACATTCATAAAGGCTTCTTTGGTCATGGGGTCTTCATTCAGAATGGCGGGCAAGCCATTGTCGCCCCCCTCACGGATGGCCTGCACCAAGGGAATTTGGCCCAAAAGTACGCTATTCGATTCTTTGGCCAATTGCTTGCCGCCTCCTTGTCCAAAGATGTAGTATTTATTGTTGGGCAGTTCGGCTGGCGTAAACCAAGCCATATTTTCCACTACGCCCAAAATGGGAACATTCACATTGGGTAGACGGAACATATTCATGCCTTTAACGGCATCGGCCAAAGAGACCTCTTGGGGGGTAGTGACCATCACAGCCCCGGTTACGGCTACCGTTTGGACCAAAGTGAGCTGCACATCTCCGGTGCCTGGAGGCAAATCAATAATCAAATAATCCAGCTCGGGCCATAGGCAATCTTGAAAAAACTGCTTGATGATTCCCGCCAAACGAGGTCCACGAAGCACCACCGCCTGTTCTGGCTCAATAATATAGCCCATAGAAATAGAAGGAATTCCATATTTTTCAATGGGAACAATTTTAGGCTGTCCATCTACATCCTTAATTTTGGGCCGCTGCTTTTGCAAGCCCAACATAGTCGGCAAAGAAGGGCCATAAACATCGGCATCCATAATGCCCACTCTAGCACCAAGGGCCTTTAGGCCTAAGGCTAAATTGAGGGCAACTGTGCTTTTCCCTACGCCCCCTTTTCCTGAAGCTACGGCAATAATATTCTTAATCTGCGGCACAATAGAAGTTGGGGCCGTTTGGACCACCGTCGTTTTTACATGTATATGCACCTCGGCCTCTGGAAAAACCGAATTGACAGCTGCTATACAGGCAAAGTTGAGGCTGTTTTTGGTCCCACTATCCATATTGGCTGGCAAAAGTAGGCTAAAACTGACATTCTGCTCATCAGTTTCAAGCTGCTCCACCATTCGAGCCGAGATAATGTCCTCTCCCGATTTGGGGTCCTTGACCTCTCGGAGTGCCTCGATAATTTTTTGTTTATTCAGTTCCATAAAATGAACGCTTTTTTAGATGACTGGCTTTTGCTATCTTCAGGCAAACGCCCCCCATCTGAATATGTTTGACAAAAGGGGGCTCAAAACTACGCAACAAAAATTAAAATGAAGAGAACAGAGCGCCCCAAAAATTGGGCAGCTTGGCGAGAACGGCTGCATGTGATTATCTTTGAGGCCGATACCTTGGCCGGAAAAACCTTTGATGTCTTGCTGCTCATCGCCATCTTTTGTAGTGTTTTGGCGGTTTCTCTAGAGAGTGTGCAAGAGTACCAAAAGGACTACGGAACCCTATTTTATGTCCTAGAATGGGTCTTTACTATTTTCTTTAGCCTAGAGTATATCTTACGGATTATGGCGGTTTATCAGGCTAGGCGCTATGTCTTTAGCTTTTTTGGCATTATTGATTTATTGTCTATTCTTCCGACTTATTTGGGCCTGTTTTTCCCTATTTCTGGGGGCTTATTAACGGTTCGGGCGCTGCGGCTCATCCGTATTTTTCGGATTTTCAAGCTAGGGGGCTTTCTCAATGAGGGCAATCTCCTCTTGGGCGCACTCTACCGCTCTAGGGCCAAAATTACCGTTTTTCTCAGCTTTATTAGTTTGTTGGTGGTGGTTTTGGGCAGCCTGATGTACCTCATTGAGGGGCAGGCTGGCTCTGGTTTCACCTCTATTCCCCGCAGTATTTACTGGGCCATTGTCACCCTTACTACTGTGGGCTATGGCGATATTGCTCCGGCCACCCCTTTGGGCCAATTTGTGGCCGCCCTCATTATGATTTTGGGCTATGGCGTGATTGCGGTCCCTACGGGCATGGTTACGGCCGAAATCATACAACAAGAAAGAGGGAGTACGCCTAGCACCCAAGTTTGCAAAGCTTGCCTAAAAGAGGGCCATGCTCAAGATGCGATTTACTGTAAATATTGTGGCGAAGAACTATAAGCTCATAGAAAGACTTCCTTGTAGCTAACAAGAAGCTGTTCGCAATAAAAAAGTGGGCTTTGTGCCTGACAAGAAGCTATTCGCAATAAAAAAGTGGGCCTTGTGCCTGACAAGAAGCTATCTGAAAATTACAAATCCCCTCAAGAGGCTTACTTTTACGGTTTTACAGGCCCGAAGGGCCGCAGGCCACAACAAGCCCTTTAGGGCGCAGTTCGACGACCAAAGGGAGTAACCGATGTGAAGCAGTGGCCGTCAGGCCAGACCGAGCAAAAACTTGTTTTTTGCGAAGGGCCGAGCGAACAGCGAGCTGCGGAAGGTAGCGCCGCAGCTTTGCTGCGGAGGCCCCTAAAAAAACAGAAAAAGGCCTAGCTCCTTACAGAACTAGACCTTTATATTAGAGAGAAATCCTCTTATTTTTTGACAATCACAACAATTTTGTCGGTTTTCCAGAACTCCTCGGCATTATTGACCTCTAGGCGGTTGCCATTGATGGTATAAGAGCTTTCGGGGCGAGCGGGGAGCACGGCAATGATATCGCCTTCGGTGCCACATTCGATTTGGTTGCTCTCAAAATAATTGATGCTCGAGCTATTGGCTCGGACGGCAGACTGGTACTGCTTGGTCAGTTTCATGGTAAAGCGGCTAAGGATGCCTTTTCGGCGGAGGGTTTTCTTACTTCCGCAGGCCACATAACCTTTAGCTTGCTCATCGATAAAGACATTTTTGCGGTTAAGCTCCTCGATAGTCGTGGTGAGTTGGCGGTTCGTGCTTTCGAGGTCTTCATTTTTAGTTTTGAGTTCCTCATAGGCTTCGGCTAGGTTGCCTTCGCTTTCGAGCAGCTGCGACTCCATTTTAGAGAGTGCGGTACGTAGGCCATCGATTACGCCTTGGGCCTCTTCTAGTTCCTTCTCTTTGGCCATTACCTTTGTTTCGGCCTGAGAGATCATTTTGCGGAGCTGTTCATTTTCGATGCGGAAGCTATTGAGGCGGGCCTGCATTTGGCGGGCTTGGCCATTAGACTTCTCGTTGGCATCTTTGAGGGCTTGGAGGCGGGCAATAATCGTTTGACGTTGAGAGATATCGCCAGACATCTCCTTGCTTTGGCTCAGCTTCTGAATTTCCTTATCGCGGGTTTCGATAGCACGAAGCGTATCCTCAATAGCGTTAAGCGTTTCGATGGTTTCGGAGTATTCGCCACGAATTAGGCGGTCCTCCTCGCTCATGGCATTGAGTTTTTGTTGAATAGCTGCATTTTCATCTAGCAAC